>NZ_JAHBDD010000066.1:0-232174 GCF_019956155.1 Pseudomonas sp. BF-RE-22
CGCGCGGTCCATAGACACTCTTTAACCTTTAAACATTGGGCCGCCCGGTGCGCCTGATGCTAATCTCCATCGCACTTTTCGCGCAGTCGTGACCGCAACCCGAAATGGGTTCAGGGAAGACGACCACACCTCAAACAACGGACATTGAACGGGTCATTCATGAATAAATCAGCAGGCGTGCTTCTTGGAATCGTCGTGGCCATCGGTGCAATCAGCGCCGGCGGTGCCTGGTTCACCGGCACCAAACTCGAAGGGGTGCTGAACACCTCGATCGCCGACGCCAACAAAGAGCTGCAAGCCGCGCTGGTTGGTTCCAACGGCACCGCGTCGCTGGAACTGGTATCGCTTGAGCGCCACGTATTCAGCAGCACCGCGCACTACCGCCTCAAGGGCCAGGGCGAGATGTTCGGCGAAGCACCGGTCGAACTGCTTTTCACCGACCGCATCGAACACGGTCCGCTGCCGCTCTCGCGCCTGATGTCGCTGAAATTGCTGCCGGTCATGGCTACCAGTCACTACGAACTGGAAAAGACCCCGGTAACCGAGAAGTGGTTCGCCGCTGCCAAGGACAAATCGCCGCTCACCGGCGTGGTCAACATCGGCTATGACAACGCCACCAACGGCACCCTCGAACTGCTGCCGCTGGATGTCGCGCTGGACGACAAGTCCCACCTGAAATTTTCCGGCCTGAACCTCGAGGTCGCCGCCAACGCCCAGGCGCAGAAAGTCAAAGCCAACGGCTACATGGACAACTTCACACTGACCACCGTGGCTGAAGACCAGACACCGGTGAAAGTCGAATTGAACGGCCTGACCCTGGCCAGCAATCTCGTCAAAAGCACCTACGGCTTTTACACCGGCGAGAACACCGTCGAGCTGACCGACAGCAAGACCACCTTTGGCGCGCAGCAGTCGGTGTTGGGCATCAAGAAATTTGAAATGAAGAACCAGACCGAAGAGTCGGGCACCAGCGCTTCCGGGCGTGCCGATTACAAGATCGGGGAAGTGTCCCTGAACGGCAAGACGGTCGGCTCCGCACAGATGGCCATGAGCCTGAAGAACCTCGACATTCCATCCACGATGTCGTTGATGCAGATCTACCAGACCAAACTGCAACCGTACGAGAAGGCCGCCGCCGAAGCGGTTGCAGCTGGCGAACCGGCCCCCGAACTGGTCTTGACCCCGGAAGAAGAGGCTCAGGTGAAAACCGGTCTGGAGAAACTGCTGGCAGCCGGCCCGCAAGTGGCTCTGGAAAACCTGTCGTTCACCACCGCCAACGGTGAAAGTCGCGCCAACCTGGTACTCGACCTGACCAAGCCACAATCTTTGGACCTGACGCCGGATCAACTGATCAAACAGTTGATTGCCCTGCTGGACGTCAATATCCAGGTGTCCAAACCGATGCTGGTTGATTTGCTCAGCGTCCAGAGCCAGATCGACGGCCAGGCTGACGTCAAGGTCGTTGCCGATCAAGCCACGGCCACCGCCGACATGTTCGGCGCCATGGCAGTCGGTACGCAGTTCGCCACGCTGGACGGCACTAACATCGTCAGCAAACTGCACTACGCCAACAACCAGGTGGAGTTCAACGGCCAGAAAATGACCCTCGAAGAGTTTGTCGGCTTTGTGATGAGCAAACTCGGTGGTGCAAGCGTTGTTCAGTAACGCCTAGACGTCCCGAATCAGCCGCCATGCCTCGTCAACCGGCAGCGGCTGCTTCATCTGCTCGGCCAGCATTGCCATCGCCCGCTCTTCATCGCAGGCGATGGCGGCGGTTACGACACCATTCTTGCCGAACAGGCCGATAAAGGGTGGATGGTACGGATCACCCTTGAACTCGACTTCGTCCCAGGCTTCGGCGTGACCGAGGTAGTCGTAGTTCTTGCCGAAGTGCCAGGTCCAGAAGTACGGCACATCCAGGTAATGCTCATCACCGCCCAGCATGTTCATCGCTGCGATTCGTGCCTGTTGTTGCGCCAGGCGCCAATGCTCGATCCGTTGCGGTTGGCCGTTGAGCGGGAAGGTCGCGATATCGCCGGCCGCCCAAAGCCCTTCGGTCACGCGCATTCCGCCGTCGACCTTCAGTGACTGATCCTTTTCCGTAGGCAAATCCTTGAACGGCCCGGTGGCCGGGCTGACGCCAATACCAACCAATACCAAATCTGCCGGAAAGCGCTGACCGTTATCCAGGCGCACCGCTTCGACCTTGTTCGTGCCTTCGATCTGCGCGGCTTCGCCCTCCGTATGAAACACCACGCCGTGGGCCACGTGGTGGGCAAGAATCGCTTTGCCGACCGTTTCGCCGAACTGTTTGGCGAAGGGCACCGGGTGGCGGGCCAGGACGGTGACGTCCAGACCGTATTCGCGTAGCGCCGCAGCGGACTCCATCGCGATAAAACTGTCGCCGATGATCACTGCCCGCTGGCCAGGTTTGGCGGCGTTCAGAATCCGTTGTGCCTGGTCTTTCGAGCGCAGCAAGAACACCTGCGGCAGGTCGGCGCCGGGAATGTCGAGAGCGTTCGGTGTGCCGCCCGTGGCGATCAGCGCGGCGTCATAGGTCAATGTCTGGCCGTCCTTGAGCTGCACCGTCCGGTTTTGTGCATCCAGGCTCGCCACTTCACCGTTTATGCGATCGATGCGTTGCTCGCGATAGAAGTTTTCATCGCGCAGTGGCGGGACTTCTTCCGGCGGCATTTCCCCGGCGATCACGAATTTGCTCAACACCGTACGGTCGTAACCGGCGCCAGGCTCGCGGTCGATCAGCAGCACACGGCCGCCGAAACCCTTTTCGCGCAGCGCCGCCGCCCCCGCCGTGCCAGCGGCGCCGGCACCGATGATCACAAACGTACGTTCGTCATCGGCCGGCGGGGTGTGAGCATCGTCCAGCGGCTGATCGTCGACCCAGACTTCGTCGTCGCGCACCTCCAGGGGATAGCGCTTGAGGCTGTCCAGCGACGGCGGTTCACAGAGCGCGCCGTCCTCGATCCGGTAAGCGGCCTTGTGCCACGGGCAAATCAGACGACCGTGACACAGCGCACCTTCGGCCAGCGGCGCCCCGGCGTGCGGGCATTCACCCTGATAGGCGCGCAATTGGGCGCCGACCCGCAGCAAGACGATCTTGGTGTCGCCAATCCGGACTTCCAGGCCTCGGTTTTCGGACACATCGGCAAAACGGGCGACGCGGTGCAGTGCCATGATCGTTCTCCAGGCAAGCGTTTCACTTAAGAGTTTGGCGCTTATCCCGAGGTTCAGCCAATTCCTGCTGCCACCGCGTGAACGGTCCGGCTATAGTTTGCACGCCGACCACGGCCCCACCCGCACAAGGTGCTCCGGTATGACCCGATTGACCTCTCTGAACCCTTGGCTGGCGGCCGTTGCCGTCGCCCTTTGCGTGCAGTTTCCGGCGCAGGCCGCAGAACGCTTCACCGTCAGCATTCCCGGTGTCACCGACAACCGCCTGTTCACTTCGGCGGCGGCCAGCGATGCGGCCGGTTGTGGCGGCAAGAACCAGTCCCCGGCCCTGAGCTGGACCGCTGGCCCTGCGGGCACCCAGAGTTACGCCATCGTCATGCACGACCCGGACGGTCAGAAAGGCTTGGGTTCCGACCACTGGATTCATTACGGCATCAAATCCGCGACCCGCCAGATTCCGGCCGGTGTTGGCGCCAAGTCTGCGTTTGAAGGCGTGGGCGGCAGCAACAGCAAAGGCACCATCGGCTACATCGGTCCTTGCCCGCCGGTCGGCGACAGCTCCCACCACTACATCATCCAGCTCTACGCCCTGGACCTCGCCCCGGACGCCTTACCGGCCGGTCTGACCCGCGCGCAGTTGCTGGAAAAAATCAAAGGCCATGTGCTGAAAAACAGCAGCGTGGTGCGGCGTTATCACCGCTGAAGTTTTTTTCAGCGGGTTTAACCCGAACCAGTGAGGCTGCCCGTCTCAGAGGATGAATGGATCAATTTCCTCCTGAGGTCAGCCCCCATGTCCCTCCCTCTGCATTTCCTCCGCCCGGCCGCCCAGGGTTTCACCGTCGGGTTGCTGCTGGCCGTTGCCGGTTGTGGTGTTTCGTCCAAGCCTGAATCCCCTTCAGTTGCGCCTCCTGCACAACATGAGCTGGTGCGCAGTGAGGCGATCATGGCCGATGCGACCTTGGCCAAACGCAGTGTGAGTCCGGCACCGATGGCGAGTTTTGCGCCTGAATCTGCGCCGCCGGGATATCAGGATGAGCAGCGCGAGCAGTATCAGGCGCTGGCGGATAACCCGATTCACAGCGTCGCCGAGGCGCCGGTCTCGACCTTCAGCGCCGACGTCGACACCGGCGCTTATGCCAATGTCCGCCGCCTGCTCAATCAAGGCCGACTGCCACCAGAAGGTGCGGTGCGCCTGGAGGAGATGGTCAATTACTTCCCCTACGACTACGCGTTGCCCACTGATGGCTCGCCGTTCGGTGTGACCACTGAACTGGCGCCGTCGCCGTGGAACCCGCACACCCACTTGCTGCGCATTGGCATCAAGGCATCGGACCGTGCGGTGGCTGAACTGGCCCCGGCGAATCTGGTATTTCTGGTGGACGTGTCCGGTTCGATGGACCGTCGCGAGGGGCTGCCGCTGGTCAAAAGCACGCTGAAATTGCTGGTCGATCAATTGCGCGCGCAGGACCGGGTGTCGCTGGTGGTCTACGCCGGCGATTCGCGTGTGGTGCTGGAGCCAACTTCCGGACGGGAAAAAGCGAAAATTCGTACAGCCATCGATCAATTGACGGCGGGCGGCTCCACCGCCGGGGCGTCGGGCATCGAGCTGGCCTATCAAATGGCGCAGCAAGCGTTCATCCCCAAAGGCATCAACCGCATCCTGCTGGCCACCGACGGCGACTTCAACGTCGGTATCAGCGACTTCGACAGCCTCAAGCAAATGGCTGTGGATAAACGCAAGACCGGCGTTTCCCTGACCACCCTGGGTTTTGGTGTGGATAACTACAATGAACACCTGATGGAACAACTGGCCGATGCCGGCGATGGCAACTATGCGTACATCGACAACCTGCGCGAGGCGCGCAAAGTGCTGGTGGATCAGCTCGGTTCGACCCTCGCGGTGGTGGCGAAGAACGTGAAGCTGCAAGTGGAGTTCAACCCGGCGCAGGTCAGCGAGTATCGGTTGCTGGGCTATGAGAATCGCGCGTTGAAGCGTGAGGATTTCAGCAACGATAAAGTCGATGCCGGTGAAATCGGTGCAGGGCATACGGTCACGGCGTTGTACGAAATTGTTCCGAAGGGTGAGAAGGGCTGGTTGGAGCCATTGCGGTATGGCAACGCTGAGTCAGCCGTCTCGGTAAAGTCTGGAGAATTGGCGATGCTGCGTGTGCGTTATCAGCTGCCGGAAGGTGGGAGCAGTCGCTTGATCGAACGGCCGATTGCCGCTGGTTCGGAAGGCAAGGCCAGTGACGACCTTAGATTTGCGGCGGCCGTGGCGGCGTTTTCCCAGCAGCTCAAGGACGGGCGTTATACGGGTGATTTCAGCTTGAAGGACACGCAGGCGTTGGCTCGCGGTGCGCGGGGTGATGATCCATTCGGTCTGCGTTCTGAGTTCGTGCAATTGGTGGAACTGGCGCAGAGCCTGCGAACCACCACTGCATCCAACAGCGAACCGGTTAAAGGAGGCTACAACTGACATGTCTGCTCTTGAACCGAGCGACGAATCACTGCTGGCCCGTTACCGAAAAGGGGACGGGCCGGCGTTCGAGATTCTGTACGCCCGTCACCGGCAAGGCCTTTATCGTTTCCTGCTAGGCCTCAGCGGCAAATCCGAACTCGCCGAAGAGGTCTACCAGGACACCTGGCTGAGCCTGATCCGCAGCACCAGTCAGCCACAAGGCCGGGCGAATTTTCGTACCTGGCTTTACCAGATCGCCCGCAATCGCCTGATCGATCACTGGCGCAAACACGGAATCCACAACCCCTTGCATGACCGCTATGACGAACAAACCCACGCCCTGGTCGATGACGCCGCCGATCCCGAACAACTGCTGAGCCTGAGCCGCGACAACCAGCGCCTTGAGTCTGCCCTGCAAACCTTGCCCACCGACCAGCGCGAAGTGTTCCTGCTGCGCGCCCACGGCGATCTCGACCTGCCGCAGATCGCCACCCTCACCGAAACACCGCTGGAAACCGTCAAGAGCCGCTTGCGCTACGCCCAGCAAAAACTGCGTCGGCTGCTGGCCGAGGAGGTACTGACATGACTGACGCCCGTAAAACACCAGACGATGAAATGCTTCAGCATTTCCGCGAGCATTCGACCGCCGAGCCGCCGAGCCATCTTGATGCGTTCATCCTGGCTGCCGCACAGCGTGAAGTCCCCGCGCCGAAACCAAATCTGTGGCAACGCTGGGTTCAGGCTTGCCAGAAGCCTCGTTGGCAGGTGGCGTTTGCCAGCCTTGTCGGTGTCGCGCTGATGCTGGCGTTGGTGCAACGCACGCCGGAGCAAGTACCGAGTTACGACTTCGCCCCCAAAGCATCCGCCCCGGTGGCCAAAAAAGAGGCAGTACAAGCGCCGTCGTCAGTTGCGCGCTCGCTGGCTGCCCCCGCCGCGCCGATGGCCGATTTTGCCGCCCCCGCGCAGAGCGAATCCATCAGTGTCGAAATGGCCGAGGAAGCAAAAGTCAGCAAACGCGTAGCTGCGCCGGTGAAAACCCTGGATGAGCAATTGCGTGAAGTGGTTCGCCTGCAGAACGCCGGTCAGGCACGTGAGGCGGATGAATTGTTGGCGACATTGCACAAACGCTTTCCCAAGGAAAATCTCGCGGCCCGGCTTAAGGAATTGAAGAAAAACTGAGAAGTCAGGAGCTCTGCGATTTGGCATCCACCCCCGAAAGCGCGCACTATCGGCCTATAGCCGATGCGTTGGAGGATGCCGTGGCAAAGAAAATCGACCGCATCGCCCAAATGCTCAACTGCCCGGTCAAGGGCGAGGAACTGCGGCGAGCAGTGACCGAGAGTCGTAAGGAGTTTCTTCTGGCGAAACAGGCAGAAGAAGCTCTGGAGGAGGACGTCCTTGATGAAGAAGAGTTTGAGGACGACGAAGACGATGATTACGACGAGTTTGACTGGACGACTGAGTGATCTTCTCTGGTGAAATGATCTCCCTGTAGGAGCGAGCCTGCTCGCGATGTTCTCCCAGACAACGCGGGCATTCAGGTTGCTTGCGTCATTATTAACGCCCATCGTCGGAACGCCGCCCGGAGCCGGCTCACCCCTACAGAAAAAGCCCCACAGCCCAGTGATTTTGGGCTTGTTTAAAAGGGCTTTGGTTTACTTCCTGCAAGCTACAAATTCTTGCGCCATTACCTACGGCTACGCCAGAATCCGCCGGCTTGTGCGCTTGGGAGCGGGTCGGTAGTTTGATTCGTGTCACTGGTTGTCAGTGACCGGGTTTAGTAGCCCGTCGTTGCTAAGTCGTACAAGACGCTCATCAGTCTGGACTCTGTCCTGTATTTGATGGTGGCTGTGCGTAGGGCGTCCTCGGGCGCGCCGATTTCTTAGCTCATCGGTCTACTAACCTGCGCACAGCTGCCTCCCTTTCGTTTAGTAGCGAAATAGTCGCAGCCTCATCCAAGAGAGCTAAGACATGTCCAAAATAGTCCCCGATCCACCAGGATCTGAACCAGAACAACCTGAACGCAAAGGCTTGCTCTTCACCGTCAGTCCCAACATCAACACCGAAACCCTGCTCGCCAATGCCTCGGAAGACCTGCTGTCGATCAGCGCCATCGCCGCTGACCTCGCCGACAACGTAGACGGTTCAAGCCGCTCCAAAGCCCTGGCACTCAGCCGCATGGCCGATGGCGTGCATTTGTTGGTGGAACGAGCGCTGGATCATCTAGATGAGCCAGAGATGGCGGCGATTTTCGCCAGGCAGCAAAACCGAACCAGTGACGCTTAGGCGCCGGCCACAAAAATGGGTACGGGATAATTGTGGGGGCGAGCCGGCTCCGGGCGGCGTTCCGACGATGGTCGTAAACGATAACGCGGGCTGCCTGAATGCCCGCGTTGCCCCGAGGTCACCATCTTGCGCGAACCCTCGACTTGAACTGTCAAGTTTTCCTTGACGGTTGCCTCGAACCAACCAGTAGTTGATGAGAAATTTTCATTCCTTGTAATCACCTGCAACACGGCCCCTGTCGGTGGATTCGCTTCGGCGCTGATACTGCTCAGGGGGGGGTGTTGAGCGGCTCCCTTTCGATCAGTCATTTTGCTTAAATTATTGATTGATCCGTGTCTGTCCTAGCTGAATCCACGAGCAGAACCGCTATCTCGCAAACTATTACTTCACCCAAGTGTTGGGCACCACTCTTGGCGTCTGCCACAGTTGTCAACTTTAAGTTGACAACTGCCTCTTCAGGCACCGGAGCCAAGCCTATTCAAGATGGATTTAGTCCCGCGACCGACTATCTAAACATGGTTTGATATACACCGGTCTGATGGGGTGTGGCTGAAGATCTGCAGAGGGCTCGGTTTTAAACCGAAGAGATTTTGCAGACTCAGTAGTTCGGCTTGACCGAACAACTGATTATCGAGCCGTGCACCCTGAGACAACACCCACAAAAAAGCCCCAGACCCTATAGCCTGAGGCTTTCTCGTTTCTACATCCAAGTGTCGTTTGGACTGAATGCTATGGGCCTGTTTTATAAGGGTTTTTTATGCACTGTTCCTGTTAGATATACACGGTGACGTTTGCTAACGAGCTCGACGCTGCCTGCTTCGAGCCTCCCTAAGGCGGTATGTGAGGCTCGCATTAGCTTGATCAGGGATTACAGCTCGATCATGTCAGCAATCTGAAAGCCAAAATTTGTTAGCTCGTGCATCTCCCCACTCGCACCTCGTGCAACGATCAATCCTTTCGTGCGCAATTCATCAAGGGCATGCTCCCACTTTGCAATCTCTCGCCGGTCCCGACTACCAATGAAATTTTTTCCATTTGTCTGCACATTGGTGCCGTTCAGGTGACGGATGTACATGATGATTCCATGCATATCCTGACTCGCTTCCTTCAGCAAGACTCTCGCTTCCACACTCAGCTCAGGAATGTTGGTTTTGGACTCAACGATTTCTGTAATGGGCTGGCTTTGAGGTTTGTTAAATATGGGGTGTTGATTCACCTTCAATTGCAGATGGCGGTAGAGCTTCGTCCTAAAGTCAGCGTGACTGTCGTAGCTTTCGTACAAACCCCTTTGCTGGCAATCAGCTTTGAATTTTTTAACGCTTGCTACCTGTTCCAAGTCGACCATGTCGATGGCTACAGGCTGAGAGGAAAAATAAAGCATTGCGGGCTTCCCCGATTCGATATGCCTTTCCAGTTCCTCGACGGTGCCGCTCGCATAGCCATCAGTTGCGGTGCCGATTCTCGTCCAGAATACCCCTATAAGAAGGTCGCAATTTTCAACGATCTGCTTGTTGATAATGGCTTGGGGCGGGGCACCCATTTCAGGAGATGAATGCGACTCCCATCCGATAGGTAGTAGCACAATCTTCCTAGCACTGGAGTTGACCGCATTCCACTCATAGACGACGTCACGAACAATTGCTCGTTCGGAAGCAACATCACCAGGAGACGCGATCATCACATTGAAGGTTTCAGCGGAATAGCTCATTGAACGTCCTCTGTACTCTCACTTTTCCGACTCTCATGCTTTGATGATGGAGTCGGGTCAGTCTTAGCAGACAGTAGGGTCTCCCGCAGTACACGACCGCTGCCACTGTCTACCTTGTACACGGTTCTTTCTGACAGAAGAAATGTGCTTTTGCCGTCAGCCAAGATGAGAGTCCCTGTCAGTTTCGTGCCCTTATCAGTGATGAGAGAGTGTTGCTTGTCCAAACCCCTACTGAGCTCCTGAGGAGTAAAGCCCTTCATATCAGCCTTGCTCATCTTTACGCCCTGTTGGACACCCATCGCGGGGGCAAAAAAGGCCATGAAAATCAGGAAACCAATCCAGCACGCTAGGCCGATAACGGTATCTACTTTCGCATTCTTGACCACCAGCGCTACAAAAGCCGCCGCAACAGCGACGAAGCAAAAGGCAAGAATACCTGGGCCGATGATTGGGACGTAGTTGGCTGCCGTCAGCGCGCCAGAGAACAGGCTTATGTATCCATAAAGAAGCAGGTTAGGAGTACTCAATGCAATTTCGTTGGTATCGATACCAAAGCCATTGTAGTAGCCAACCAGAAGGGAGTAGCCATACACCACGAGTGCTGCTTGGAGGCCAATGCCGGCGTAATTGATGAGCTTAAATGCCAGGTCAGTGTTGGCTTCGGATTTCTTCAGCTTGGGTGTTTGCTTGGGAGCAGTTTTGTTCGGCGGATACACGAGAGGATTTTGAGCTACGAGGGTAATGGGGGTTACTAACTCGAGGCGAATCGATTTGTCTTTCTTCCAGAACACAGTGCATCCCTGCTTATTTTGACGGGATGGAACCATACCTAGATCGTTGCATTGCCGGCTAGTCCCACATTGGGTTTTGGGAGCGCAGAATCAGCGTGGGCCCCTGACGTTTTCGGGCGCACACGGGGTCGGAAACCCGCGGCATTTCGTTAGCCGCAGTTCAACCAGCTTACTGAAATTTCAACATTGAAATTGAAAGGTTCTTGAAGAGAAAAGGACATCGTTACCGCATCGGTAAAAGTAGTCAATAACCTCCCACACGATAGGGAAAATGCACAGTAGAGCTGCTGTTCACCAGGTTCACTAGGCTGTGAACCTTTCCGCTAACACGATCCTGCGGGTTTCCGACCCCGTAAACATCCCAGGGGCCCTGGCGATGTCGGTACAGGCTATTGGCAGACGGCAACCTTCCAGTCTCCGGGCGTTCGGAGCCCCAGTATTTGAAATCTGCATTCGTCGATTCAAGCCAGTATTGTTTCGCTGGCGGAGCTATTACCGATGGGGTGTGGGGCTCGAAAAGACGTGTGACAGGTGTTGCGAGTGTTACGAAGTAGATTAACTTATTGAATTTGCTGAGATTTATTAGTGTTACACGCGGTTAGTCTTCCACTTGCGTAGGGTGTTACAAGCCAAATAGGTGTTACAGCGGCGTTTAAAAATTTGGGTGAGCCGAAGGTAGCAATCGGCCAGAGGCGGACGTTCTTTCTCCTACGCTAGTTCGAAGTAGAGACTGGGATCGCCTCGGGCGATTGCAACGACATTCCATTCGCAAGGGTATTCGTTAGCGTCTGATCTTAAGGTCTATGGCCAACGCCCGACCGTCTTGGGAACCGTTCCGATCATGTGAATTTGATCTCTACGGGATTAATGCAGCGGCTTCAGAATGGCTGGTGGTTGAGGCCGCCCTTACAAAGGCCTGTGTTCACTGATAATTCCCTGGCAGTAGTGTCTCACCATCCTAATGCCGAGTTATTGGTGCGGCTGGTGCGATTCCTTAACCTCCTCCTGCAAGCCACGAACCATCCAAACGTAAATAGCGAAGATACTTGGGGGGGTGGACAGGGTGATAGCAAAACAATAGCCTCATGGCTTCGAGATGAACACCACAAAGGATTGTATGTATACCATCACCCGTCATACCACACCTGTGGAGCCCTCCACGTGCAGCGCTGTCCTTGATTTGGTAGGGGAGAACGTCACCGCGTTGAGTATGTCAAGTCCGCCTAGAACTCACCCTCTCTTTGACGGCTACAAAACCATGCTAGTGGAAGAGGTTCGGACATACATCACACGACACGACCTTCCCCAGATTGAGTTGCTCACAGCCTCAACCGATGATGGCAGGATAGTGGGTTTCTTGCTGTTCGGTTTGGTCCAAACCGATGTGCAGGAGTGCAATATCTATTACACCGCTGTGCAGAAGCAATTCCGTCGACAAGGCATCATGAACGATATGATGCAGGTGATTTTGGAAATTTCCCCAGCTATAGGGCTGTCTTGTGACATAGCAATGGTGCCCATCTATAAACGCTATGGATTCCGGGTAGTAAAAGGCAGGGAAACCCAGGTGGTTATGTTCATTGACAATCCCACCGGTATCACGCCTGTAATTGATCCAGCAGATCTGGGAAAACTAGAGGTCGTGGATACTACATTCAGACGGGCGGTGGAAAGGTCGGACATGAATGATATGCATCGCGCTGATAAGGCAATGAAGGAAAATTTAGTGGCATGCAAAGCTAAGGTTCGACAATTTGTGAAAGTGAACGGCTGACTAGAGGTTACATGCGTAAGCGCTTGGGATTGATCGGTGGAGTCGTTACCGCCGTTTACTTGGTCGCGCTGGCGGCGGTGGCGTCGAGCCGCGCCGGCACACTAATGATCATGCCGTTGAATGAGGTTGGCGACTTCCTATCCGGTGCTTTCGGCCCGGTCGCGTTCCTTTGGCTGGTCCTCGGTTTCCTCCAGCAGGGCGATGAACTGCGGCAGGGCACCGAAGCGCTTAAATTACAGGCCGCAGAACTCAGAAATTCTGTGGAGCAGCAATCGATCATGGCGGTGGCTGCCATCCAGCAGATCGATGCACAGCGGGAGTCGCTAAAACTGCAGTTGGAGGAAACAGAGCGCACCTTTCGGGCGAATTTCGTTTTTGGTGGCGGGCCCTCAGTCAGTTCCAATCGTGGCCTTGAGTTCCATGCGGAAACAAGTATTGAGATCGGGGTCGCAAGGTCGGTAGCGCACGCAGTTGAGATAGCCATTGCTCCACCTATTGGTGCAGTCAGTGAGATAAAGTTCGCAATAATCGACCTCAAACGACCTGTGTCAATACCGGTGAAATTCATCACACGGCAGGAAACAACGGGGGATGTTTCAATTGTCTATGACGGTGCAGACGGCAAGCGCAGGAATGAAGGCTTTATCTATACGACATTGACCACGCACCCTTGGATAGAGATCAAGAGGGCTGATTAGCTGCGAGATGTAGGACAATCCCGCGGCCCATGCTCACTTGTCCGGACCACCGACAGGTTGAATTTATTTCAATTTGAGTTTAACGCGTAGATATCTATTGCCTCGGTATGTCATTATCAAAAAGGTCGGAAGCTTTCATAGCCATATCTCGATATCCCTGTCTCGACGTTTTCTTTGATCCGCTGTTAAGCGTGATAGAAACCATCGGGAAGTTAGTACACAGCATGGAGCTTGGCATGTTAAACCAACATTTTTCTTCTAAAAATTTCATGCGACTTCTAACAAGGCAAGATATTTTTAGATTTGATATGGGGGGCGGAGGCGATGATTATCGAGCGAAGTTGGTTGCCGTTGAGGAGTCAATAGCAAAATCAACATATACATTCTCAGACTTTAGAAGAAAAAAAATGGCGCACGGCGAAGTTGTATCGCCGCAAAACATAACTGATGAATTTGCGCTCCGGAAGCTGAATGATAACATTAAACGCGTCTTTAATATAAAGACAACTGACAGGAATAGCATACTCCCTCAGATCAAGGTTTTATTGGCTGAAGGTGGTGAGTTTTGGTTGCAAAAACTAGATGTCACCAAGTTTTTCGAATCTATACCGCGAGCAAGAGCACTAGAGCTTGCATATAAAGATCATAGACTGTCATTTGAGTCGAAGAAAATTCTCGAAAAGGTTTTCTCTAACAAAGAGCTTTCTAAGTATCCTGGGTTGCCGAGGGGGATTTCGCTGAGCTCCACGTTATCTGAGTTGTATATGAGAGAGTTTGATAAGTCTTGTCGTACTTTGACTGGGTGCTATTTTTACACTAGATATGTCGATGATATTTTCATGCTGTTTTGTGAAGATCCAGGTGATGTCGCAAAAAAAATAGACTTACCTGAAGGGCTGTCATTCCACCCTGACAAAAGCCTTTCTCTATATCACGCTCATAAGGGGCCTATAAGGACCAGTGATGGAGGGAGTAGTGTCACGTACTTAGGGTACGAATTTAATTTTCTGTGCACAAACAAGGACAGGCCAACAAAGTTGCAGGTTGGGATTGCAGCAAAGAAAATAAAGAAAATAAAAACAAGAATAATGCTCGCGCTATTTGATTTTTGCAAAACGGAAGATTTTCTTTTGCTTAAGTCACGACTTACATTTTTAGCAAGCAACTATAACATAGGCAAAGACTCTGCGAGAGGCAAACTGTATGCGGGTGTGCATTTTAATCATTTGCTGATTGATAAGGAACGTCATTGTGATCTTAATGGGATCGATAACTTCCTGCAGAAGGCACTATGTAGCAAAAGCGGCTCGTTGGGTCGGAAACTTCACTCCCTGCTACCAGTGCATCAGCGCCGAGAGCTTTTGAAAATATCACTCATGCAAGGCTTTCAGCAAAAAATAGTGAGACCTTTTAAACCTGATCATCTTCTAGAAATCAAGCGAGTTTGGGCGCATGTATAAGCCTATTAATAACAAGGTTCGAATCAGGAAGAATGACGAATATCGGGCGCTGCTGACCGAAACTCTTCCTTACGAAGTACCGATGCTGTTTTCAAATGAAGGTCTATATCTTGCTGCTAAAGATAAGTTGATTGATAAGCTTAAAAATGTGCATGGGTTGGATATTTTTAAAAGTCAGCCGACTATTCCATACAAATACAAAATACGAAAGAACTCCTTCGAGTCTCGCGGACTTGCAATCATGCATCCCGCCCAACAACTCGAAACGGGAGTTTTTTACTCTCAGTATGATCATTTAATCGTAGGACTATGTCAGCGAAGTCCCTTCTCGCTTAGGGCACCTGCATCAATTGCCAGCTATTACGTGGAACGTGCTCGTTCAAGCGGCAATGCTGCGAGCAAGGATATACAAATGGAGACGGATGGATTTGAGGCAATCCCAAATACAGGTACATCATACTTCGCGTATAAGAAATTCCCTTTTCTTTTTAGATTTTACGACTCATTAGAATTCTTGAGGCTGGAAAAAAAGTTCAAACAGCTAACAAAAATGGATATTTCTGATTGCTTTAATAGGATTTATACCCACACGATAGCTTGGGCAGTGAAAAGTAAGAGCCACGCAAAGAGAAATAAGACGCAAAGCTCATTTGAAAATAGTTTTGACAAGCTTATTCAGAACGCAAATCATGGCGAGACAGCTGGGATTATAATTGGGCCGGAAGTATCCCGGATTTTTGCGGAAATTATTCTCCAGCGAATCGATTTGGAGATAGTAAGCAGATGTACTCAACTGAATTTACGATTGGATGTTGACTACACGATACGAAGATATGTTGATGATTATTTTATTTATACGAATCAAGTTGGCGTTCAGGATGCATTAAAGAAACTTATTCCCGACGCGCTTCTAGAATATAAACTAGCTGTAAATCATGCAAAAACTTCTGACCAAGTTCGACCCTATATCACCAATACATCGATTTCTCGGCATAGCATTTCTCTAAACGTAGCCGCATTTTTTAATAAATATGTCGAGATAAAGTCGGAGGCATCTGAAGAAACAGGTAAATCGTCCACGGTAATTTACCTTAAAGAGATCGATAATGTCACGGCGGCAGTTGTGCAAACAATTGCTGCTGTAAAAAGATCGATAGGTGAAACTGGATCTTATGACGCAACCGCTAACTACTTTTTAGGGATGTTCAAGAAGTTTCTATCCCGAATGGTGGGGAAGAAATTAAAGTCTGAAAAAGCCAAGCCTGATAATGATCTTTATTTTTTTCTGACAGCCGTTATAGATATCGTATTTTTCTATTATTCTATGACGTTGCGAGTAAGACAGACATATCAGATGTCAGAGATAATACTCATGATATCAAAAATAATGAAGTCTCTTCCGGCGGACCTCCAAGATTCTCTTGTGAGAAAAATTGTCGACGAGTCTCGACTAATAATTCAACAGGCGAACTCGGATTTCCCTGAGCATAAAATAGAAGTTATGAATCTATTGATCGTGCTTCGGAGCCTTGGTGATAATTATATATTCGACTCAAAGCTGTTATCGCAAATATTTGATTTTGAATTAGATGTTGATAATAAAGTCACGCTAAAAGATAATTTTGATTATTTTCAGTTGGTTTTTCTTATATCATACGTGGGGGGTGTTCCAGCTCTGCAGAATATGGTACGCGCTGCAGTCAATTTTTCCACAGATCGGTTTGCACTAAAA
The DNA here is from genome assembly GCF_019956155.1 of Pseudomonas sp. BF-RE-22. Taxonomy (NCBI): domain Bacteria; kingdom Pseudomonadati; phylum Pseudomonadota; class Gammaproteobacteria; order Pseudomonadales; family Pseudomonadaceae; genus Pseudomonas; species Pseudomonas sp. BF-RE-22. Next base: position 16,100 of record NZ_JAHBDD010000066.1, read on the forward strand.
AATTGGGCGGACGAAGCCGAAAACGTATTCTTATTTTTTGATCTGCTGTCATGTCCGTACGCGTCAACCTCAGAGAAACAGAATATTGCCAAGCTCGTACTGAGGCATGTTTCAGAAAAAAACTTAAATGATCGTGCCAATCAACTGCTTGGTGACGTAAGTAATAGGACATGGTTTTTTGGTTGGAACAAAACAGCAGATCTTGGAATGGTATTAAAGAAAAAAGAATTGCGTACCCCATACTGACTGGATAGGATTGAACCGGGAGCACGCAGGTCAGCTTGACCCAGGCCAGAGCTTACGAAATATTTTGCGAATACGTCGAGTAGGATTCAGTGAGAGTCGCAAGATTGTCATTGAATATGAAAGACGCACCTAGACCGTTTAAGCAACCAATATGGCGCCTGGCACCATAGACGTCGCTGGTCGAAGGACACACGATGGGCCGTGCGTGTTCCCCCCTTCGGGGCTCTTCTTTCTCCAACGGACGTCAAAACACCATTGAGCGTCTGCGCTTGGACGGAGTTGCCTGTCGAATTTGAATGCACCGGAAGCTTTCGCGAGCCTCCGCTTATCTTCATCACCGTTTTTTCAGCTTATGCTCGATTAGCCCCATTTCTGCCTTGATCGCACTGATGGTGAGTCAATGATCCCTTTTTGCTCCATGCCGCGCAGAAACTCCATCCATTCAAGGGGCAGTATTTCTGTGTAGATGCGTTTGCCGAAAACGGGAAACACGTGAAGCTCCAGGGCGCAAAGGATTTGACGGGACGTGCCGGCTTCCCAGCTTGAGCGCCGAGCCTCAAACCATTCACGCCCTAATGCTTCGAAAGTGTTGTTGGCAGCCACCTGGTCAGCAATCTTACGAGCCTGCTTACTGGCTAAAGGATTTTTACCATTCGATGCATCATCTCGCAGTTGAGCCGCCTTCTGCCTGGCTAGCGAGCCACTGATTTCGGGGTAACCACCTAGGCCCAGCCAGGACCATTTCCCGTCTGGTTTTTTGTAGCGCAACTCCCACGACTTCTGCCCATTTGCCTTGATCCGAAAATACAAGCCATTGCCGTCCTGCTCCCGATACGTCGCACTCTCTGGCCCTAAGCCTGCAAGAGTAGTGTCGGCCAGTGGGCGGCGTTTGATTTCAGTACTGCGTGTATGCCTCCGGATTCAATGAATCTCAAAGCATGCATGTGTGCATACGCGGCGTGAAGTTATAGGGGCAGACAGGGATGGATGGCCAGAAACAAGAAAGCCCGCACGGGGCGGGCTTCTTGGGGTGTTTCGTAGACTGTCTGAGACAGATCTTGACTACTAGTATGGTGCACCAGGCGGGATTCGAACCCACGACCCCTGCCTTCGGAGGGCAGTACTCTATCCAGCTGAGCTACTGGTGCAAGCGGGCGCCATGATACTCATATGCACTGCGGGCGTCCATGCTGCTGAATCGACTGCGCTTTTTCAAAGCGTAACCTGCGTTTGCTACGTTGATCAGAAAAATTGAGCAAATGCGGCGTTTTCGTTCTTTTTTTCGAACAGCCTATTGTCCTTTACCCCCTTTGATCCTAGGATTCGTTTGAGATTTCAAACGCTCTTGTCTGGGTGCTGAACCGCACGAGTTCATTCCGTGCGCTATTTATGTGCTTCAGCCCGGTGAATGATTTCCCTGACGGCAGCCTTTGAGGCGCCTTTCTACAATCATAATTTGCTCCGCGCGTGCCGCGGTGCTGTTAAGGAAAGCCGACATGCAGCTTAAAGACACCCAGTTGTTCCGCCAGCAAGCCTTCATCGATGGCGCTTGGGTTGATGCGGACAATGGTCAGACGATCAAGGTCAACAACCCGGCAACGGGCGAAATTCTGGGCACCGTGCCGAAAATGGGCGCTGCCGAAACCCGCCGTGCGATCGAAGCTGCTGACAAAGCGCTGCCGGCCTGGCGTGCACTGACCGCCAAGGACCGCGCCAACAAGCTGCGTCGCTGGTTCGAGTTGATCATCGAGAACCAGGACGACCTGGCTCGCCTGATGACGCTGGAGCAGGGCAAGCCATTGGCCGAAGCCAAGGGCGAAATCGTTTACGCCGCTTCCTTTATCGAGTGGTTCGCCGAAGAAGCCAAGCGCGTCTACGGTGACGTGATTCCGGGCCACCAGCCAGACAAGCGCCTGATCGTGATCAAGCAGCCAATCGGCGTGACCGCGGCAATTACTCCGTGGAACTTCCCGGCTGCGATGATCACCCGTAAAGCCGGCCCGGCCCTGGCCGCCGGTTGCACCATGGTGCTCAAGCCTGCTTCGCAAACTCCGTTTTCTGCGTTCGCTCTGGCTGAACTGGCTCAGCGTGCCGGCATTCCTGCGGGCGTGTTCAGCGTTGTTTCCGGCAGCGCCGGCGACATCGGCAGCGAGCTGACCAGCAACCCGATCGTTCGCAAACTGTCCTTCACTGGCTCGACCGAAATCGGTCGTCAGTTGATGGCTGAATGCGCCAAGGACATCAAGAAAGTGTCCCTGGAACTGGGCGGTAACGCGCCGTTCATCGTGTTCGACGACGCGGACCTGGATAAGGCCGTCGAAGGCGCGATCATCTCCAAGTACCGCAACAACGGCCAGACCTGCGTCTGCGCCAACCGCCTGTACATTCAGGATTCGGTCTACGATGCGTTCGCTGAAAAACTGAAAGTGGCTGTGGCCAAACTCAAGATCGGCAACGGTCTGGAAGTGGGCACCACCACTGGCCCGCTGATCGACGAAAAAGCCGTGGCCAAGGTGCAAGAGCACATCGCTGACGCCATTTCCAAAGGCGCAACTGTTCTGGCTGGCGGCAAGTCGATGGAAGGCAACTTCTTCGAGCCGACCATCCTGACCAACGTGCCGAACAACGCAGCCGTGGCCAAGGAAGAAACCTTCGGTCCATTGGCGCCGCTGTTCCGCTTCAAAGACGAAGCCGACGTGATCGCGATGTCCAACGACACCGAATTCGGTCTGGCCTCGTACTTCTATGCTCGCGACCTGGGTCGTGTGTTCCGTGTGGCGGAAGCCCTGGAATACGGCATGGTTGGCGTCAACACCGGGTTGATCTCCAACGAAGTCGCGCCGTTCGGCGGCATCAAGGCGTCGGGCCTGGGCCGTGAAGGCTCCAAGTACGGCATCGAAGATTACCTGGAAATCAAATACCTCTGCCTGGGCATCTAAGCTCGAGGGCATAAGCCCGGCAAGGCATTGCTTCAAACGCAAAGGGCACGAGAGCGCTGACCCTTTGCGTGCTTCAACCGGAATTTTCTCTGTGGCCGGGAACGCTGTGGCAGTCGATCATCGCATGCTGCCTCAGTTGCCTCCCCGCCGCATTTTCCTTGAACCACGCCGCCCGATGAGCGGTGAATGAGGACTTTATGAGCAAGACTAACGCTTCCCTGATGAAACGCCGCGAAGCCGCTGTACCACGCGGTGTTGGCCAGATTCACCCGATCTTCGCCGAGTCCGCGAAGAACGCCACCGTGACCGACGTTGAAGGTCGCGAGTTCATCGACTTCGCCGGCGGTATCGCCGTGCTGAACACCGGCCACGTGCACCCGAAAATCATCGCCGCCGTGACCGAGCAGCTGAACAAGCTGACCCACACCTGCTTCCAGGTACTGGCCTACGAGCCGTACGTAGAAGTGTGCGAAAAAATCAACGCCAAGGTGCCAGGTGATTTCGCCAAGAAAACCCTGCTGGTGACCACCGGTTCCGAAGCCGTTGAAAACTCCATCAAGATCGCCCGTGCCGCCACTGGCCGTGCCGGCGTGATCGCGTTCACCGGCGCTTACCACGGTCGCACCATGATGACCCTGGGCCTGACCGGTAAAGTCGTGCCTTACTCGGCCGGCATGGGCCTGATGCCAGGCGGCATCTTCCGCGCGCTGTACCCGAACGAACTGCACGGTGTGAGCATCGACGATTCGATCGCCAGCATCGAACGCATCTTCAAGAACGACGCCGAGCCGCGTGACATCGCTGCCATCATCATCGAGCCGGTTCAGGGCGAAGGCGGTTTCTACGTCGCGCCTAAAGAGTTCATGAAGCGCCTGCGTGCCCTGTGCGACCAGCACGGCATCCTGCTGATCGCTGACGAAGTGCAGACTGGCGCCGGCCGTACCGGCACCTTCTTCGCCATGGAACAGATGGGTGTTGCCGCCGACCTGACTACCTTCGCCAAATCCATCGCTGGCGGTTTCCCGCTGGCCGGTGTGTGCGGCAAGGCCGAATACATGGACGCCATCGCTCCAGGTGGCCTGGGCGGCACCTACGCCGGTAGCCCGATCGCTTGCGCCGCGGCCCTGGCCGTGATGGAAGTGTTCGAAGAAGAGCACCTGCTGGACCGCTGCAAGGCAGTCGGCGAGCGTCTGGTCACTGGCCTCAAGGCCATCCAGGCCAAGTACCCGGTAATCGGCGAAGTCCGTGCCCTGGGCGCGATGATCGCGGTCGAGCTGTTCGTTGATGGCGACAGCCACAAGCCAAACGCTCCAGCGGTCGCTGCCGTCGTGGCCAAGGCTCGTGAAAAAGGCCTGATCCTGCTGTCCTGCGGCACCTACGGCAACGTTCTGCGCGTCCTGGTACCGCTGACCTCGCCGGACGAGCAACTGGACAAAGGCCTGGCGATCATCGAAGAGTGCTTCGCCGAGCTCTGATCACCGAGTGTGACCTGATCGACAAAAAACCCGCTTCGGCGGGTTTTTTCGTGACTGCAGAACCTGCCGCACTTTTTCAAATGGCCCGCATTGACTAAGGTGCAAGCAGTGCAAATGGAGTATGCAGATGACCGCTGTAGTTTTGCCCGCCGTACCGCGTGTGCTGATTGCCGAAGCTGACCCCTGGTCCCGCGACTTGCTCAAGCAGGTGCTGTTGAAAGTGCGCTGTGACGCGCGGCTGGATCTATGTGCCGATGGTCAGCAGGCGTTGGAGCTGCTGGCGGAAAATCCGTATGACCTGGTGATCGTCGACTGGGAATTGCCCGGTGTCGATGGTTTGAATGTCTTGCGCAATGTCCGCCAGCGCAAACGCAATCCGCCGTTGCCTTTTATTCTGATGAGCGCCCGCAACGACAGTGCCAGCGTGCGCGAAGCCTTGCCCCTGGCGCCCACGGCGTACCTGACCAAACCCCTGAACATGGAAAGCCTGACCCACCGTCTGCAGGATCTGCTGCTGAACGCCGGGGAACAGGTGTCGTGTGAGGTGCCGGCGTTGGCGCCGGGCATGAGTTTGTTGGCGTACCTGGAGTGTCGTCGTGAGTTTACCGACGGTGCGCCGCTGATGACCGACGTGGAACTGGCGGTCAAGCGCAGCCTTAATCCCAACGGTCTTGACCTGAAGTTGCTCGAAGATGAAATCCGCGTTGATCCACAGATCACTGCCGTCCTGATCGCCGCCGCCAACAGTGCAGCCCAGCATCACGGCGCTGCGGTACAAACCCTGTCCCAGGCGCTGCATCGGCTGGGCACTGGGCAGAGCATGAATTTGATTTTGGGGTTGGCGCTCAAGCGCAGTGCGCGGCTCAGCGATCCGCTGCTGGCGGATTATGCCGAGCGTTACTGGAACCTCTCGCTGCACACCGCTGAATACGCCCGGACATTGGCGCGCTTGCTGGATCTGGATCAGGAGCGCTGCTACTGCGCCGGCATGCTGCATCGCTTGGGTGACCTTGCGTTGCTGCGGTGTTTGCAGGAATGGAAGCAGTCCGGTGGAGAGCTGGATGAATGGGAGGAAGTCGGTGATGCACTGGCCGAGTTCGGTGCGGCCTATGGTTCGGCGCTGCGTACGCGCTGGCGCCTGCCTCTGGAGCTGCGAGAGCTGATTGCAGCGGTCTACCAGCTCGGTGGCGGGGTTTACTCGCGCGAAGCGCTGGTAATGAACATGGCGGCGCAGTTGGCGCGATTGAATGAGCATGAGGGCATTGAGGAACTGGCCAAGAGCCGGACGGCGCGGTTGCTCAAGATTGGCTTGCCGGAATTGATGCGTTTGCGCAAAAAATAAGTCCGACGCAAAACCCTTGTAGGAGCCGGCTTGCCGGCGATGGCGATATCACAGCCAACATCAATGTTGAATGTTATGGCCCCATCGCCGGCAAGCCGGCTCCTACAGGGATCTGTGTTGGGGTTGTCAGCCGGAGATGATCCGGTTCTTGCCCTGGCGCTTCGCTTCATACATCGCCGCGTCCGCGCGGGCGAACAGGCTATCCAGGTTTAAATCTTCGGCCGTCAGGCTGGTCAATCCCTGGCTGACAGTGATGCCGAACGTCTGGTCGTCATGGCTGAAGCTCAACCGCTGAATCTCCCGTTGCAGGCGCTCGGCCACTTGCATGGCCATGTCCGGTGCGCAACCGGGGAACACCGCCGCAAACTCCTCACCACCAATGCGTCCGAACACATCGCCGCGCCGTAAAGCCGCTTGCCCGCACTCGGCGATCCGTTGCAGCACGTTGTCGCCTTCCGGATGGCCGTAGGTGTCGTTGATCAATTTGAAGTCATCGATGTCCAGCAACAGAAACGCCAACGGCGTGCCTTTTTTTCTTGCCTGTTCGAATTCAAGGTGGGCGCAGTCGAAGAAGTGCCGGCGGTTGCTGCTCTGGGTCAGGACGTCGGTGGTAGCCAGGCGATGCAACTCGCTTTCCATCTGCTTCTTGTCGGTGATGTCTTCGGCAATGCCGACGATGATCACCGGTTGACCCGGTTCGGCTTGCCGGTTGATGAAGCACTTGTCGCTGAGCCAGCGCACCTGGCCGTCGGCGGTAATGATGCGGTACTCACGGTCTTCGACGGCGCCTTTGACCAGCACTTCGGCGAGGCTGCGCTCGGCGTACTCCAGATCGTCGGGGTAAATGCTGTCGCGCCACTGGTTGGCGTCGGCCAGCAACAGGCCGGCGGGCCGACCGAAAATCCGTTCATAGGCAGGGCTCACGTAGAGCACCTGGCGGGTTTCCCAGTTGAACGCCCAAAGTACCGCGTTAACGCTCACCAGCAGCGAGCTGAACAGCTGTTCGCGTTCGCTCAGGCGCGCGACTTCGCCTTGGGCATGCATCAGCGCCATCAGGGTTTGCGCGGCTTCCGGCCACTGGGGTAGGGATGAGTCTTGCAGGTTCTTATTGACCATCGACACAAATCTCAAGGACGTGCCGCGTGTTCGACAGCGGCCACAACAAAGCCCGCCGTAGTGGCGAAGTGTCTTTGAGATAGGGGATTTGGAGCTAAGTTCCGAAGGGTGCGCCCTCGAACGGGGCGCACCGATCAACGGTGTCAGGCGGTAGCTGCAGGGCGCAGGGAATAGGTCTTCAATTGGTCGGCGAAGTCGCGCAGGGACTGAATTCCGCTGGCTTCGGCTTCGTGTACCCAATCCTTGATGGCCGCCAGCATGTCGTGACCATTTGAGCTGGTCTTGACCCAGATCTGCTGCAAGGCCAGTCGTTTCTCGTAAATTACCTTCAGCGCCTGACTGTGCTCGAGCATGGTCTGGATGCGCAGGTGGTGTTTGTCATCGAGCAGGCTGGTTTCCCGCGAGAGCAGGCGTTTGGCCCTGTGGAATTGGTGACGGACCGAGTGATCGACCTTTTCCAGCTCTTGTTTGACCAGCGGCGCGATCACCAATTTGCGGTACTGGGCCATGATCTGGAAGCGGTTGTTGAGGATGGCCATGGCGGTGTCCATGTCCAGGTTGCCTTTGCCTTCGACCCGGTGGGCAATCGGCGCAACTCGTTGAACCTTGGCCAGGCGCAGGAAACTGAAGACCTGGATCCAGGCCCAGCCGAGGTCGAATTCCCACTTCTTCACCGACAGTTTTGCCGAATTAGGATAGGTGTGATGGTTGTTATGCAGTTCTTCACCGCCGATCAGGATGCCCCAGGGCACCAGATTGGTCGCCGCATCGCGGCATTCGAAGTTGCGGTAGCCGACGGCATGGCCCAGGCCATTGACCACACCGGCGGCCCAGACCGGGATCCACATCATCTGGATAGCCCAGATGGTGATGCCGATGGTGCCGAACAGCAGCAGGTCGATGACGGCCATGATCGCCACGCCCAACAGCGGGTAACGGCTGTAGAGGTTGCGTTCGATCCAGTCTTCGGGGCAATTCTTGCCGTAGATGCGCAGGGTCTCGGGGTTTTCCGCTTCGGCTCGGTACAGCTCGGCACCTTTGCGCAGAACGGTGGACAAGCCCTTGATGACCGGACTGTGCGGGTCATCGACGGTTTCGCATTTGGCGTGATGCTTGCGGTGGATGGCGGTCCACTCGCGGGTGTTCTGCGCCGTGGTCAGCCACAGCCAGAAGCGGAAGAAATGTTTCAGGCCGGCATTGAGCTCAAGCGAGCGATGGGCTGAATAACGATGCAGATAGACCGTCACGCCGATAATCGTGATGTGGGTCATCAGCAGGGTGACTGCCACCAGTGACCAGGGCGACAAGCCGAGAAAACCTTCGTACCACATAGGCTATAGCGCCCTCGATAAAGAAAAAAACAGCCGTTGCATTATCACTAAGCCCACAGATAAAACCAGTCGCCCTTTCAGATAAGAGTGGCTTGATGTTTCATTAACCTATAATTCCAACCCTTTTGTAGGGACATGGACGGCCGAATGTCTGCCACCTATCGCGATGCCATGCGTGCATCGCTGCTTTACCTGCTGCTTTCCGTCGTCTGGCTGGAGCTCAGTGGTTATTTATTGAACAGTTTCTTCGATAGCTCCGATGAGTTACTGCGATGGCAACTGATCAACGGTTACGTCTGGGTGGTGCTCAGCGCCGGGCTGATCTTCCTCGCCCGGGCGCGATTGTTCCGTTGCCTGGGGATCGGCGCCAAATTGCGTGAGCGCAATGAAGACCGGGAGCGCTTGCGTCAGGCCGCCGCCGTGTTCGATTGCACCCGCGAAGGCGTGCTGGTCACCGACCGTAATGGGGTCATCGTCCATGTGAACCGCGCCTTCATGGAAATCACCGGCTACCAGTGCGAAGAAGTGTTGGGCCAGCAACCCAGCCTGTTCAAGTCCGGCCACCACCCGGCGAGTTTCTACCAGACGATGTTCGCCACGCTCAACCGTTGCGGCGAGTGGAGCGGCGAGATCTGGAACCGTCGCAAAAACGGCGGGATCTACCCGCAATGGCAGACGATCCGCCTGATTCATGACGACCACGGCAAGCTCAGCCACTACGTCGCGGTGTTTTCCGACATCAGCGCGATCAAGGATTCCGAGCACGAACTCAAGTACCTGGCGCATCACGATCCACTGACCGATCTGCCCAACCGCCTGCTGTTCACCGACCGTGCCGAGCAGGCATTGGCGTCGGCGCAAATCCAAAAGCGCGGCTGTGCGTTGCTGATGATCGATCTGGATCATTTCAAGATGATCAACGACAGCCTCGGGCACACGGTCGGTGACCAATTGCTCAAGGCCGTGGCCGAACGCTTGAAGGCCATGTTCGGCCCGGGCATCACGCTGGCGCGGCTGGGCGGCGATGAGTTCGCCGTATTGGCTGAAAGTTGTCCACAGCTGGTGCATGCCGCAGCACTGGCCCAGCGGATCGTCGACGGTCTCAAGGAGCCGTTTCACATTGACGGTCATCGGCTGTTTATCAACGCCAGCATCGGCATCAGCCTGTTCCCCGGCGATGCCTTGAGCGCTGAACAGCTGCTGCGCAACGCCGACTCGGCCTTGTTCAAGGCCAAAAGCGCTGGTCGCGACGGTTACGCGCTCTACACCGAAGAATTGACCGCCCATGCGCAACAGCGGGTCGAGACGGCATCCGAATTGCGCCGTGCGCTGGAACAGCAGGAATTGCGCGTGTATTACCAGCCGGTTCACGACCTCAAGACTCGTCGCCTGGTCGGTGTCGAGGCGCTGGTGCGCTGGGAGCACCCGCAGCGGGGGTTGGTGTCGCCGGCGGAATTCATCCCCATCGCCGAGCGCACCGGATTGATCGCCGAGATCGACGCCTGGGTCATGCAGCAGGCTTGCCGGCAGATGTGCCACTGGCAGCAGGCCGGGGTGGAGTTGTCGTTTGTCGCGGTGAATGTTTCATCGCGCTTGTTCGCGCGCCGTGAGCTGTATCAGCAGGTGGCGCAGGTGCTGCGCGACACCGGGCTGGATCCCGCGTATCTGGAGCTGGAAGTCACCGAGAGTGCGGTGATGGATGACCCGGAAGTGGCTCTGGAGCAGATGCATCGTTTGCGCGAGCTTGGCGTGCGGCTGGCCATCGATGATTTCGGCACCGGCTATTCGTCACTGTTGCGACTCAAGCGTTTGCCGGTGCAGAAACTCAAGATCGATCAGGGCTTCGTCGCCGGATTGCCCTGGGATGATGACGACGCGGCCATCGTGCGCGTGATCATCGCTTTGGCGCAAAGCATGGGCATGCAGGTGCATGCCGAAGGGATCGAGCAGGTCGAGCAGGCGGGTTTCCTGCTGGAGCAGGGTTGCGATCTTGGCCAGGGCTACTGGTTCGGCCGACCGGTGCCGGCGGGGCAACTGGACTGGATGCACGCCCCCGAGATCCATTGACCACACAAAACTTCCGCCACACGCAGACCTCTGTAGGAGCATGGCTTGCCAGCGAAGGCGGTCTCGATATTTAGGTGAGTTTCAAGGGCCTCTTCGCTGGCAAGCCATGCTCCTACAAGGATCGTGTAGGGGCTGATTTTTGGATCCTTGATCCGTCGCGCAGACGTAAACCCTCGTCCCGGCAAATAATTTCTTTTGGTTATATAAACATTCTTAAATAGTCTTTTTAAGAATATCCGCACCTATCTACTATTGGCCTCACGCCGCAAGCAGTGCCGCCCACTGCCAGGCAACCTCTCAGTTGAAGGAGCAGCACCATGAGCGCATCCCTACGTAGCGTTGACGGTCAAGACGAAGCCACCATCTTGCGTGAGATCCAGAGCGCCCTGCGCGATCTGCGATTTGGCGCCGTGGAAATTACCGTACACAACGCTCAAGTGGTCCAGATCGAGCGTAAAGAGAAATTCCGTTTGCAGAACCCGAGCACCAAGTCGAGCTAAGCAACCGGCAACCGATTCCAGCACTTCATAAAAAAAGCCAACACACCAAGAATTCCAGGAGCTTTCACCATGTCGTCGATTCGTCATTTTGCTTTGGCCGCACTGGCCAGTGCCCTTTTTGCTGGTTCTGCGGTTGCCAAGGATTATGAGCTGCTCAACGTGTCGTACGACCCGACTCGTGAGCTGTATCAGGATTACAACGCCGAGTTCGTCAAGTACTGGCAGAAAGACCATGCTGGCGACACCGTGAAAATCCAGCAGTCCCACGGTGGCTCGGGCAAGCAGGGTCGTGCGGTGATCGACGGTCTGCGTGCCGACGTAGTGACCCTGGCCCTGGCCGGTGACATCGACGAAATCGCCAAACTCGGCAAGACCCTGCCGGCGGACTGGCAGACGCGTCTGCCGGAAGCGAGCACGCCGTACACTTCGACCATCGTGTTCCTGGTGCGTAAAGGCAACCCTAAAGGCATCAAGGACTGGGGCGACCTGATCAAGAACGACGTGTCGGTCATCACTCCGAACCCGAAAACCTCCGGCGGCGCACGCTGGAACTTCCTCGCGGCCTGGGCCTATGGCCTGAAAGCCAACGGTGGCAACGAAGCCAAGGCCAAGGAATACGTACAAACCCTGTTCAAGCACGTACCTGTGCTGGACACCGGTGCTCGCGGTTCGACCATCACTTTCGTCAACAACGGTCAGGGCGACGTGTTGTTGGCTTGGGAAAACGAAGCCTTCCTGGCGCTGAAAGAAGACGGCGGCGCCGACAAGTTCGAGATCGTCGTGCCTTCGCTGTCGATCCTGGCCGAGCCTCCAGTGGCGGTCGTCGACAAAAACGCCGAGAAGAAAGGCAACGAGCAGATCGCCGAAGCGTACCTCAAGCACCTGTACAGCCCGGCCGGTCAGGAAATTGCCGCGAAAAACTTCTATCGTCCACGTGACAAGGAAGTCTCCGCCAAGTACGCCCAGCAGTTCCCGAAACTGGAGCTGGTAACCATCGACAAAGACTTCGGCGGCTGGAAAACCGCGCAACCGAAATTCTTTAATGACGGTGGCGTGTTCGACCAGATTTACTCGGCGCAGTAATCTGCAATAAGCCATAAACGAGCCCCGGATATACGTTCGGGGCTTTGTGCGTTCTCAACCAAGGACTTTTATGTCGCGTCGTATCTCCCCCGTCATACCCGGCTTCGGGCTGACGCTGGGCTACACCTTGGTGTACCTCAGCCTGATTGTGCTCATACCACTGGCGGCGATGTTCGTGCATGCCGCTCAACTCACCTGGGATCAGTTCTGGGCGATCATCTCGGCGCCCCGCGTGCTGGCGGCGTTGAAGCTGAGTTTCGGCACCGCGCTGTACGCCGCGATCATCAACGGCATCATCGGCACGCTGCTGGCCTGGGTGTTGGTGCGCTATACCTTCCCGGGTCGCAAGGTCATCGATGCGATGATCGATCTGCCCTTCGCATTGCCTACTGCCGTGGCCGGTATCGCGCTGACTGCGCTGTACGCGCCGAATGGGTGGGTGGGTCAGTTTGCTGCGGACCTGGGTTTCAAGATCGCGTATACCCCCCTCGGCATCACGCTGGCGCTGACTTTTGTAACGCTTCCATTCGTAGTACGTACGGTACAGCCAGTATTGGCCGATATCCCGCGTGAAGTGGAAGAAGCGGCGGCTTGCCTCGGTGCAAAACCACTGCAGGTTTTCCGCCATATCCTGGTGCCCGCGCTGCTGCCTGCCTGGTTGACCGGTTTCGCGTTGGCCTTTGCCCGCGGGGTCGGCGAGTATGGTTCGGTGATTTTCATCGCCGGCAACATGCCGATGAAAACAGAAATTCTGCCGCTGCTGATCATGGTCAAGCTCGACCAGTACGATTACACCGGCGCCACCTCCATTGGTGTACTGATGCTGGTGGTTTCCTTCGTCCTGTTGCTGCTGATCAACTTGCTGCAACGCCGTATTGAAACCCCATAAGGAGGCGCAGAAATGTCCCAATCATCTATTGCTGCTGCTTCCTCGAACGCTGCCCGCCGTGGCAGTGCCACGTCACGGCGAATCCTGATCGGCCTCGGCTGGCTGGTGTTTGCCCTTTTCCTGTTGCTGCCGCTCGTGATCGTGGTGTCCCAGGGTTTGAAGAATGGTCTGGGTTCGTTCTTCACCGCGATCCTTGAACCCGACGCGCTGTCGGCGCTGAAACTCACGGTCATCGCCGTGTTGATTTCGGTCCCGCTGAACCTCGTGTTCGGCGTCAGCGCCGCGTGGTGCGTGAGCAAATACTCGTTCCGCGGTAAAAGCATTCTGGTGACCCTGATCGACCTGCCGTTCTCGGTATCGCCGGTTATCGCCGGTCTGGTCTACGTGCTGATGTTCGGCGCGCAGGGGCTGTTCGGCCCGTGGTTGCAGGATCACGATATCCAGATCGTCTTTGCCTTGCCGGGCATCGTGCTGGCGACGATTTTCGTCACCGTGCCGTTCGTGGCGCGTGAACTGATCCCGCTGATGCAGGAACAAGGCACGCAGGAAGAAGAAGCCGCGCGCCTGCTGGGCGCCAATGGCTGGCAGATGTTCTGGCACGTCACCGTGCCCAATATCAAATGGGGCCTGATCTACGGCGTGGTGCTGTGTACCGCGCGGGCGATGGGTGAATTCGGGGCGGTGTCGGTGGTTTCCGGGCACATTCGCGGGGTGACCAACACCTTGCCGCTGCACGTCGAGATCCTCTACAACGAATACAACCACGTGGCCGCGTTCGCTGTGGCGAGCCTGTTGCTGATCCTGGCGCTCTTCATCCTGCTGCTCAAGCAGTGGAGCGAAAACCGTATTAACCGCCTGCGCGCCAGCGCCGCGGAGGAATAATTCATGTCGATCGAAGTGCGTAACGTCAGCAAGAATTTCAATGCGTTCAAGGCCCTCAATGACATCAGCCTGGACATTCAAAGCGGCGAACTCGTGGCGCTGCTCGGCCCGTCGGGTTGCGGCAAGACCACGCTGCTGCGGATCATCGCCGGTCTGGAAACCCCGGATCAGGGCAACATCGTGTTCCACGGTGAAGACGTTTCCGGCCACGACGTGCGTGATCGCAACGTCGGGTTCGTGTTCCAGCACTATGCGTTGTTCCGCCACATGACGGTGTTCGACAACGTCGCGTTCGGCCTGCGCATGAAACCGAAAAACCAGCGCCCGACTGAAAGCCAGATCGCGGTGAAGGTCCACGAATTGCTGAACATGGTGCAACTGGACTGGTTGTCGGATCGCTACCCGGAACAACTCTCCGGCGGCCAGCGTCAACGTATCGCGCTGGCTCGTGCCTTGGCGGTTGAGCCGAAAGTGCTGCTGCTCGACGAACCGTTCGGGGCCCTCGACGCCAAGGTCCGCAAGGAGCTGCGTCGCTGGCTGGCACGGCTGCACGAAGACATCAACCTGACTTCCGTGTTCGTGACCCACGACCAGGAAGAGGCGATGGAAGTGGCCGACCGTATCGTGGTGATGAACAAAGGGGTGATCGAGCAGATCGGCTCACCGGGCGACGTCTACGAAAACCCGGCCAGCGATTTCGTTTATCACTTCCTCGGCGATTCGAACCGTCTGCATCTGGGCGAAGACAAACACGTGCTGTTCCGTCCGCATGAAGTGTCGCTGTCGCGGCATGAGCTGGAGGATCATCACGCGGCCGAAGTGCGCGATATCCGTCCATTGGGCGCGACGACCCGGGTGACGTTGAAGGTCGAAGGGCAGAGTGATTTGATCGAAGCGGAAGTGGTGAAGGATCACGACAGCCTGATCGGGTTGGCGAAGGGCGAAACCTTGTTCTTCAAGCCAAAGGTCTGGCAGAAAGTCGCCAACATCTAAAGCAAAAAACATCGCGGGCAAGCCCGCTCCCACAGTGGTTGGGGTTGTACACAAATTATGTGATCGACCCAGAACCCTGTAGGAGCGAGGCTTGCCCGCGAAGGCGCCCTACGCAGCAGCGCGCTTCGGATTGACCCGAACACCCCCAACCCGCGCCTCGATCTGCTCTTTCAAATCCCGTCGCATCCCCAGCAAAAACGCCAACTCAACCACCACAAACAACGGCCCGACAATCAACCCCGTCACATCATCGACAAACGCCGGTTTGCGTCCTTCGTAATGATGCCCGACAAACTGAATCGCCCAGCCGATCACAAACATCCCGACGCCGCTCGCCAGCCACACCAGCGTGCTTTGCTGTGCCAGCACATGACCCGCCCAAACGCACAGACCGAGCAGCACCGTCATCAGCACGCCTAAACGCAGTTCCAGGCGCAGGTAGAACCACGCCGATGCCAGCGAGACCAGCACCGCCGGCGAAAGCCAGCCTGCGACCCATTGCGGCCGCGACAGCAGCACCGCGACAGCGACCACGATCAGCGGAATACCGATAAAGTGGCTGGCAATATTGCGCGGATCACGGTGGTAGGCGGCGTATTGACTGAGATGGTCAACGAGGCTTTTCATTGTTATTCCTCCTGTAGGGTGATTGATCATGCCCCGGGTTCACCGCTCGCTCTGTCAGCCAGGCGACAATCTCCAGGAGTTTTCATGGACATGCAGGTTTGGCGTTCGCGCCTGGAAACGGGGCAGTGGTTCAGTCATCTACCTGTTCCTTTACAGAATAGTCTGTTGGCCAGCGCCAAGGTGCGGCGCCTGGCGTCGGGGCAGCGGCTGTTCAAGCGCGGCGATCCGCCGTGCGGTTTGTACGCGGTGCTCGAAGGTTCCGTTCGAATCGGCGCTGTCAGCGAACAGGGCAAGGAAGCGTTGTTGAGTCTGGTGGAGTCACCGCACTGGTTTGGCGAAATCTGCCTGTTCGACGGCCAGCCGCGCACCCACGATGCGTTCGGCGTCGGCCAGTGCATCCTGTTGCACATCCCGCAAGCCGCGTTGCTGACCTTGCTGGATGAGCAACCGGTGTACTGGCGGCAACTGGCGTTGCTGATGAGCCAGAAACTGCGCCTGACCTTCATCAACCTCGAACAGTTGAGCCTGATGCCGGCGCCTGCACGGTTGGCGCATCGCTTGCTGATGATCGCCGACGGTTACGGCGAAATCGCCCCGCCGCGGCGTGTGCTGCAATTGCCGCAGGAACAGCTGGCTTCAATGCTGTCGCTGTCACGCCAGACCACCAATCAGCTGCTCAAGGAATTGCAGGGGCAGGGGATTTTGAATTTGAAGTACGGTGAGATTGAGATTCTGGATGCTGAGCGGTTGCGGGCGTTGGCGATTTTTTAAAGCTGGCCGGCGATTGGGGGGATATCCGTTAGTTTTGTTATGGCGGCTGGTGGTTTCGCCCTTACGGCGAGTCACTTTGGAAAAGCCCCAAAGTAACCAAAAGGCTCTTGCCCCTTTCGTTCGGTGGCTCGCTAATGCTCGGCATGCCCTCGCTCCGGTCCTGCTCCGTGGGCCCGCCGCGATCGGCCATCCTTGGCCGTGCGCGGCTAACCCGGCATCCATGCCGGGTTGCCCACTGCGCAGAACCTCCACTCAGCCTCTCGAGGGGGCGACCACCGCCACAGCCGCCGAGGCGGCCTGAAAGCCGACCTGGCTCTACGGTCGTGCGCACTCTCCCGCACTGTGGTGGCCGCACTAATTTTGGATTTTTGCACATTCCCCTGTAGGAGCCGGCTTGCTGGCGATGGCGTCCTTTCAGGCGATAGATGTGTCGACTGACCCACCGCTATCGTCGGAACGCCGCCCGCAGCAAGCCGGCTCCTACAGTTGATCGTATTTATCCAATCGCATATGCATTTCCCCCGTAGGAGCCAGCTTGCTGGCGATGGACGCCAACGATAACGCGGGCTGTCTGAATGAACGCGTCGCCTAGACGTTTTTCGCCGGCAAGCCGGCTCCTACAGGGATCGGTATACGCTTTTGCCTTTCACCACTCATTAGGCCGAGCGTTAGCTCGCCTTCCGCTTTTGATCTGAGCGCCCCCTCGAGAGGCCGAGTGGAGGTTCTGCGCAGTGGGCAACCCGGCATGGATGCCGGGTTAGCCGCCCCCGGCCATGGATGGCCGATGGCGGCGGGCCCACGGAGCAGGACCGGAGCGAGGGTATGCCGAGCCTAGGCGAGGCACCGAACGAAAGGGGCAAGAGCCCTTTGGTTACTTTGGGGCTTTTCCAAAGTGACTCGCCGTAAGGGCGAAACCAATAGCCGCCCTCACCGCAGAAACGGATATGTACCCCAAACCACAAACCCAACCCGCCGGTCACAGTAAAGGTGGGCTTTGTCCGCGAAGGCGCCTAGCCTGTGACGACGACAATCGAGGTGTGCCATGCGTGTGCTGTTAGTGGAAGACGAGCCGGAGACCGCCAAACTCCTGGCCAACGGCCTGAGCGAAGCGAGTTACTCGGTGGATGTGGCGCTCAACGGCATGGACGGCCGTCGCTTCATCGAGACCGGTGAATACGAGCTGATCATTCTTGACGTCATGCTACCGGGGTTGAACGGCTGGCAATTGCAGCAACAGATCCGCAAGCTCGGCGAGACGCCGGTGCTGTTTCTCACCACCAAGGATGGAATTGAAGATCGCCTGCGCGGGTTGGAGCTGCATGAGGACGATTATCTGCTCAAACCGTTTGCCGTGAGCGAGTTGGTGGCGCGGGTGCGCAAGTTGGTGCGGCGTAATCGTTGATGGGGATGTGGTGAATTGACGGACGCCTTCGCGGGCAAGCCTCGCTCCTACAGGTAACGGGTCGATCAAAAATGCCCGGCCCAAGCCCTAACTTGTAGGAGCGAGGCTTGCCCGCGAAGAGGCCGAAACAGGCAGCACAAATTCACATCACCGCAACCCATCCCGAAACTGCCCCGGCGTCATCCCTGTCCAGCGCTTGAACGCGCGGCTGAAACTGCTCGTATCCGCAAACCCCAACAAATAACTGATCTCGCTCAACGAACATTGCGGGTCGCGCAGGTGCAGCAGCGCGAGGTTTTCGCGGCTTTCATTGAGCAGCGTATCGAACCTGCAACCCTCATCTGCCAAATGCCGTTGCAGGCTGCGCAAGCTCAGGTGCAAGGCCTTGGCGATGTGTTCGGCGCTGGGCTCGCCTTCGGGCAGTTGCTCTTCAATGGCGTCGCGGACCTTGCGCTCCCAGGTCAGGGGTTTGAGTTGCGCCAGTGTGCGTTTGAGCACGGTTTCGTTGTGTTCGGCCAGTTCCGGGTTGGCGTCGTCCAAGTGACTGTCGAAGTCCACCAGCGCAAACTCCAGCCGGTCTTCGTCGGCCGAAAAGTGCACCGGTGAGCGGAAGACTTTGTGCCATTGATGCGCGTCGGCCGGTTCCGGGCGACGCAGGTACACCGCGAGCGGCGCGTAGTCGCGGCCCAGTCGGTTGCGGCAGGTGCGCACGTAAATCGCGGTGAAAGCGTCGATGGCTTCGAACGCTGGCGCCGGGTTGCCTGGCGGGATTTTCAGGCGGAAGCGATAGCGATCCTCGGTGCGGCTCAGTTCAAGATCCAAGGCATCGCTGACCACCTGGTGATAACGCACGATGCGCTCGAACACTTCGCGCAAACTGCCGCTGGCCACCAGCGCATAGCCGAGTGCGTGAAAGGTGGTCGGGCTGACGAAGCGCGACACCCGCAAGCCGATCGCCGGATCGCCGCTGACCTGCACCGCGATTTCCCACAGCCGCGTAGTGCCCGACAACGGGTAACGGGCGTTCGGGTCGTCCATCAATTGCGGGTCGAGCCCCGCCTGGTGGCACAGCGCGGTGCTGTCGAGGCCCAGCGCATCGAGTTGCTTGCGCAGGGCGCGGGTCCAGCTGGCGAGGGAGGTCGGTTCAGTCATGCTGATTGGCGCTTCCGGTCAACAGGTTGGCGTCCAGGGCTACCGCCTTGTGAAGGTTCACACGGCAGGATGCGAACATCAATAACCAGAGGATGGAAGCATGGACGGTACTTCTGCAAGTCCCCAGCGACTGAATGCAGCTCAGCGATCTGCGCATATTCGCGAAGTGGTGTTGGCCAAAGGCGTCGAACTGCGTAAACGCTACCCGATTCTCAACCATCAGGACGCCTTGGGCGCGGGCATTCTGGCCTTTGCTTTGGCGGGAATGATCGGTTCGGCAGCGCTGTACATCAGCGGATACATGGCCTGGTGGGCATGTCTGCTGCTCAACGCGTTCTTTGCGTCGCTGACCCACGAGCTGGAGCACGACCTGATTCATAGCATGTACTTCCGTAAACAACGCGTGCCGCACAACCTGATGATGGGCCTGGTGTGGCTGGCGCGGCCGAGCACGATCAACCCGTGGATTCGCCGGCATCTGCACCTCAATCACCACAAAGTGTCCGGCACTGAAGCCGACATGGAGGAGCGGGCGATCACCAACGGTGAGCCTTGGGGTTTGGCGCGGCTGTTGATGGTCGGCGACAACGTGATGTCGGCGTTCATCCGCATGCTGCGGGCCAAGACCTGGACCCACAAGTTCAGCATCATCAAGCGTGCGTTGAAGGTCTATGCGCCGCTCGCGCTGGTGCATTGGGGCGCGTGGTACGTGTTTCTCGGCTTCCACGCCGCTAACGGCGTCGCCCATCTGCTGGGAGCACCGATTGAATGGTCGGCGACCACGCTCTCGGTGATGCAGGTGATCGATATCGCGGCAGTGGTGATCATCGGCCCGAACGTGTTGCGCACTTTTTGCCTGCACTTTGTCAGCTCGAACATGCATTACTACGGCGATGTGGAGCCGGGGAACGTGATCCAGCAAACCCAGGTACTGAACCCGTGGTGGATGTGGCCGTTGCAGGCGTTTTGCTTCAACTTCGGCAGCAGCCACGGGATCCATCACTTTGTGGTGAAGGAACCGTTTTACATCCGCCAGTTGACCGTGCCGGTGGCGCACAAGGTGATGCGCGAGATGGGCGTGCGGTTTAACGATTTCGGGACGTTCGGGCGGGCGAACCGGTTTGTTCGCAAGGAAGAAGTGCAGGGGCAAACGGTGGAGGGTGTGCGCGTCTGAGGGCCTCTTCGCTGGCAAGCCAGCTCCTACAGGGGGGTGGCTTGCCGGCGAAAGCGGTCGTTCTGTTCAAACCGCGACGCTGACATCCTGCTTATCCACCGCCACCAACGTCTCGATCATCGCCCGCGCAGCCGGTGACAACCGGAACCCCGTGCGGCTGACAATCCCGCACCGCACGCTCATGCTCTCGATGTGCGGCGGCAGGTTTCGCCAGTGCAGCAGCACCAGCGAACCGTCGGCGATGTCCTCGACAAACGCTTCCTCTGTTCCCACTCCGATGGCGTTCGATTGCAGCACGATCCTGGCCAGCGCAGGAAAATGCTCGGTCTCGATGGTCGGTGAAAAATCGATCCGGCCGCTGAGGTTCGCCAGCAGTTTGCGAATACCCGGCGGGATCTGCGTGGTCGCCAACGGGTAATCGAACATGTCGTTGGTCGACAGGCTTTCCTTGGCCAGCAACGGATGCCCCGGACGGCAGAAAAACACACCGCGTTTGGGTGTCAACGCTCGGGTCTGAAAGTTCGGATCCGCTTCGAAATGGCGGATGTCGGCGATGAAAAATTCGATCTCTTCACGGCTCAGGGCGCGGCTGAGTTTTTCCCAGTTATCCACCTGAAAACAGGTGCGTATTTTCGGGTGGGCACCGATGAATTGCGCCACCGCATCCGGCACCAGTTTTACCGCCGGTGCCGGGCCGCAGCCGAACCGCAGTTCACCGGCGTCGAGCTTGGTCATTTGCGTGACTTCGGCGTTGAGCAGTGCGGCGCCCTGTACCAGCGTCAGCGCATGTTGCAGCACCACCTGACCTTCCGGCGTGGGG
Source organism: Pseudomonas sp. BF-RE-22 (assembly GCF_019956155.1). Taxonomy (NCBI): domain Bacteria; kingdom Pseudomonadati; phylum Pseudomonadota; class Gammaproteobacteria; order Pseudomonadales; family Pseudomonadaceae; genus Pseudomonas; species Pseudomonas sp. BF-RE-22. The sequence continues at coordinate 36,909 of NZ_JAHBDD010000066.1, forward strand.
CGCAAGTCCTTGTTGCCACGGTCCACCAGTGCGCAGCCGAATTCCTGTTCAAGCCCTTGAATGCTACGACTGAATGCCGGCTGAGTGATGCCCATGGCGTCGGCTGCCCGTACGAAACTTCGGTGTTCGGTGAGGGCAATGAAGTAACGCAGCTGACGAAGATCCATAGGTTTTTCCCGGCATCCTGAAACGACCTCGATGGCATGTGCGACGAGCGTGGTTGAGGTTTTTTAAAGGTAATCGCTTATTCCGTCAACGAAGCAATCAAATAACTATTAGATGATAAAAGAATATCAATAGAGCGTTGTCCCTGCCGCCCGATTGCCGGCGCCAAGGCCTCGTGGCCGTGAAAATGGTCTCGAAATCATGCCTTTGGTGAATATTTTCGATGCCTTAAAAGCATGTGATTTCCGCCTGTTGCCCGCAGCCCTTGTCGGGCAAGGCCTGGAGTCGATGGGTGGTCTTTTATATTCGTTTTTGGTCTATGCATAACTTTAAAGATTACTTTCTGAGATAAGCGTCTGCCTCAATGATTCACCCATCGATACGTCGTCGGGGGATGTCTGGCACGACGTTTCGGTTATCCGCAAAGAGACCGCAGGGAGTTAAGCAATGGGCAATGTCCAGACCGCCGCCAGCGCACACGAGGTGCTGTGGCGCCAGGCGCCGGGTGGCGAGTTGGTCGACCTCGGCCGGGTGCACCGAGTGCCCTTGGGGCAGCTGCGTTTGCAGCGTGCGCCCAAGGGCATTCTGAGTCGCCGGGAAACGATTCTGCTCGGTGTGCTGGCGCTGCTGGTGCATGGCGCAGTCATCTATTGGGTCAATCAGCAGCCGACCAAGGCATTGCCGATCGTGCCGCCGGAAATTCCGCCGATGACGATTGAATTCTCGCGTCCGGCGCCGCCCGTGGTCGAGCCGCCACCGCCGCAGCCGGTGCAACCCGTGGTCGAGCCACCGCCGCCGGTGGAAGACGAGCTGGCCGTGAAGCCGCCGCCACCGAAACCGATTCCCAAGCCAAAACCGGTCGCCAAGCCCGTACCGAAACCGGTGCAAAAAGTCGCCCCGCAACCACCCGCGCCGCCACAACCGGCAGCCCCTGTCGCGGCCTCGGCGCCACCTGCACCACCGGCGCCCGCGCCGGTGACGCCTGCCTCGGCCAATGCCGCGTACCTGAAAAACCCGGCGCCGGAATACCCGTCGCAAGCTGTGCGTCGCGGTTGGGAAGGCACGGTGTTATTGCGGGTGCATGTGTTGGCCAACGGCAAGCCTGGCGAGATTCAGATCCAGAAAGGCAGTGGTCGCGACTCCCTCGACGAGGCGGCGATCAATGCCGTGAAACGTTGGAGTTTCGTGCCGGCCAAGCAGGGTGAGGTCGCCCAGGACGGCTGGGTCAGCGTGCCCATCGATTTCAAGCTTCATTAAACCGCAACCAAATTCGCGCGAAACGTTTACACGAGGAACTCATCATGACGTTACTGGCATCTCCACTTGAATCCATCGAAAGCGCGGTGATCTGGCTGCTGGTGGTTTTTTCCGTTGCCACTTGGGGCCTGGCGTTGCTCAAAGGCGTGCAGTTCGGCCGTCTCAAGGTGCAGGACCGAAAGTTTCATAAGCAGTTCTGGGCGGCGTCGAGCCTTGATTCGGCGGCGGAGCTGGCCGAGACCCAGCCCGGCGCGGCGGCCCGAGTGGCCCAGGCCGGCTATGCGGCAATACAGGTAGGGGAGGCGCCACAAGCGGCGGATTTGAGCCAGGCGATCAACCATCAGGATCGTCTTGAGCGCGCCTTGCGTCAGCAGATCGTGCGTGAGCGCCGCTCGCTGGAAACAGGTTTGGCGGTGGTCGCAAGTATTGGCAGTACATCGCCGTTCATTGGTTTGTTTGGCACTGTGTGGGGAATCATGGAGGCGTTGAAAGGAATCAGCGCAGCGGGCTCCGCCAGCCTGGAAACCGTGGCCGGGCCGATTGGCGCGGCGCTGGTGGCGACCGGTGTGGGGATCGCCGTCGCGGTACCGGCGGTGCTGGTTTACAACTACTTTTTGCGTCGTCTGAAACTGACGGCGGCGGACCTGGATGACTTCGCCCATGACTTCTACAGCCTGGCGCAGAAGAGTTCGTTCCGTGTGCTGATTCATCCGACGGCGCATAAAACCGCTGCATCGGGCAGCGCACAGAAAGTGAAGGAGGCGTCCTGAGATGGCTTTCTCCACGCAAGACAGCGATGAGGTGCTGAGCGAGATCAACGTGACACCGCTGGTGGATGTGATGCTGGTGCTGCTGGTGGTGTTTATCGTCACCGCGCCGCTGCTGACCAACGCGATCCCGATCAACCTGCCCAAGACCGAGGCCGTGGCGCCGGTGGAGCAGAAGGACCCGCTGGTCGTGAGCATCGACGGTGCCGGAAAACTGTTTATCAACAAGGACGAGATTCAGCCGGACTTGCTGGAGTTCAGCCTCAAGTCGGCGAAGGCCAAGGATCCCGAAGTGCGTGTGCAATTACAGGCGGACGACGGGGTGAATTACGGCGAAGTGGCGCGAGCCATGGCGTCGATTGAGCGGGCAGGGATTACCAAGTTGTCGGTGATTACCGCACGCTGACCGATTTTCGATTTTCCGGGGCCGTCTCCTTGGCAGGGTGCGGCCCCTTTTTTATGCCTCGAGAAAACCCACGGTCCTGTAGGAGCCGGCTTGCTGGCGATCGCGTCCTTCCAGCCAACGAAAATGTTGTCTGACATACCGCTATCGCCAGCAAGCCGGCTCCTACAGGTCGTGCGCCTCTCATATTCTTTATGGGTCTTAATAAATAGCTTCTTATTCCTTAACGAATATAACTCTCCTCCCTATACTCGATCAGGAACAGACACGCAGCAGGAGAGTTCCCCCATGCGCAACGAATCAATTCGCTATCTGATTGTGCCGGGCTGGCAAGGATCGCCAGAAGATCATTGGCAAAGCCACTGGCAGAACAGCTTGCCGAACAGCGCGCGGGTGGAGCAGGCCGATTGGCTGACGCCCCGTCGTGAAGACTGGGTGGCGGCATTGGCCGAGGCGATTGCCGCTGACAGCACGCCGGTGATTTTGATTGCCCATAGCCTGGGTTGCATCACGGTCGCGCATTGGGCGGCCACTGCCCCGCTGAATTTTTTGCGCCAGGTGCGCGGTGCCTTACTGGTTGCACCGGCAGACGTCGAGCGCCCGGCCTGCGCGCCAGCCTTGCGCAACTTCGCGCCGATTCCGACGAGCCTTTTGCCGTTCCCGAGCCAGGTGGTCAGCTCCGACAACGACGCTGCTGTCAGCGCACCGCGTGCGCTGGAACTGGCACGTAACTGGGGCGCCGAGGCAGGAATACTGTCGGGTGCCGGGCACATCAACGTGAAGTCCGGTCATCAGCGCTGGGAGCAGGGTTTTGCTTATCTGTATCGCCTGCAAAACCGCATGGAACATCACGCCCTGCGCCGCGCTTGAACCTTTTCTTTTTTTAACATCGCCCCCCGTCTCCCGGCGGTTTTGGGCGGGAGTCTGCCATGAGTTTTGAAGCCTTCGGTCAGCCGCTGCTGACCTTTCCCGATGCAGAAAAAAGTCCGCTGAGCATCCGCGCCAAGGCGCTGGTGTTCGTCGATCCGCGCTCGCGTCAATTGCGCGCCGAGCTGGAGCAACTGGCCCCGCGTTCGATCTCCGTGTTGATCCGTGGCGAAACCGGTAGTGGTAAAGAACTGCTGGCGCGGCACATCCATCGCGCCAGTGATCGTGGTGGGTTGTTCGTGTCGGTCAATTGCGGCGCTATCAGCCCGACCTACGCCGACGCCGAATTGTTCGGTTATGCCGCTGGCAGTTACACCGGTTCGGCGAGCAGTCGTGCTGGCTGGTTCGGTTCGGCCAATGGCGGCACGCTGTACCTGGATGAAATCGGCGACTTGCCGCTGCCGATCCAGATCAAGTTGCTCGCCGCACTGGAAAACCACGAAGTTACCCGCGTCGGCGCGCATCAACCGAGCCCGGTGGATGTGCGTCTCGTGGCCGCGACCAGCATTGATCTGGCGCAAGCCGTGGCTGCCGGGAAATTCCATGAGCGGCTTTATCACTACCTCAGCGAAGGTCAGCTGGAACTGCCGGCGTTGCGTGAGCGGGTGGGCGATATCCTGTCGTTGTCCGAGTACTTCCTGGGCATCTACAGCCAGCGCCTGGACCTGCCGGTGCCGCTGATCAGCGAAGCTGCGCAGCAGTTGCTGGAACAGCACAGCTGGCCGGGCAACACCCGGGAGCTGGAAAACGTCATCCACTTTGCATTGCTGGTCAGCACTGGCGACGAGATCCTGCCCGAACATTTGAACCTGCCCGAAGCACCAGCGCCGCTGACGCAGATCGAGCAGCAGCTCCGGCACATCCTCACCAAAGGCACTGCCACCGAACAAGCCGCCCTCAAACAACTCCTCAAAAACACCGCACTCTTGTAGGAGCCGGCTTGCTGGCGATCCAGACAACGCGGTGTATCAGGCCGGACGCCTTCGCGGGCAAGCCTCGCTCCTACAGATCGCGAACACACCGAGCTCTTGTAGGAGCGAAGCTTGCTCGCGAACCAGACGACACGGATTTTCTGGAAGGACGCCTTCGCGGGCAAGCCTCGCTCCTACAGGTGGGTGCGGCGAAATGCAGCCAACACGTGAGTTAGAGCTGTATGAACAAAATGGAATATGAAAGTGAATAAAAGATATTGTTCGGGAATAAAAAATCCCGGTATTGTCCGCTTCACGCCAGCGATAGCACTTCACTGGCACTCGTACTAAACAAGCCGTCGTCGATGACGACCGTGATTTTCGATAAGGACACTGCATGAAAAAGGTTCTGTTGTTCACCGCATTGGCGGCTGCCCTGACCGCGGGCCTGGCCCAGGCCGGCGAGAAACTGGTAATTGCGGCGACCCCGGTCCCACACGCCGAGATTCTGGAGCTGATCAAGCCAACCCTCGCCAAAGAAGGCGTGGACCTGGAAATCAAAGTGTTCACCGACTACGTTCAGCCAAACGTACAAGTTGACCAGAAGCGTCTGGACGCCAACTACTTCCAGACCCTGCCGTACCTGAAAAACTTCAACGAAGGCAAAGGCACCAACCTGGTGACCGTGATCGGCGTTCACGTTGAACCGTTCGGTGGCTACTCGAAGAAGTACAAAAAACTGGCTGACCTGCCAAACGGCGCGACCATCGCTCTGCCGAACGAAGGCAGCAACAGCGGTCGTGCTCTGCTGCTGTTGCAGAAGGCTGGCCTGATCGAGTTGAAAGACCCGAAAAACGCTTTGGCTACTCCGAAAGACATCGCCAAGAACCCGCACAACTTCAAGTTCAAGGAACTGGAATCGGCCATGTTGCCGCGCGTACTGGACCAGGTTGACCTGGACCTGATCAACACCAACTACGCGCTGGAAGCGGGTCTGAACCCGGCTAAAGATGCGCTGGTGATCGAAGGTGCTGATTCGCCTTACGTGAACTTCCTGGTGGCTCGTCCAGACAACAAGGACAGCGTAGCCATCCAGAAACTGGCCAAGGCGTTGACCAGCCCGGAAGTGAAAGCCTTCATCGCCAAGAAATACAGCGGCGCCGTACTGCCGGCGTTCTGATTGGACGCAGCATCAAACCCCTTCAAGGTTTCGAACGCCGACGGCTAGCAATAGCGTCGGCGTTTTTTATTGCGCCTGCACATTCCAAATGTAGGAACGAGCCTCTTGTAGGAGCCGGCTTGCTGGCGAATCAGACAACGCGGTGTATCAGGCCGGACGCCTTCGCGGGCAAGCCTCGCTCCTACAGATCACGGACACACCGCACTCTTGTAGGAGCGAAGCTTGCTCGCGAACCAGACGACACGGATTTTCTGGAAGGACGCCTTCGCGGGCAAGCCTCGCTCCTACAGGGGATAGGCGTGCTCCGGAGGCTTAGGCCGCCCTGGCCTTCAACGCCCTGCGCAACGCCACCAGCAGCTTCACGATGTCTTGCGGATCAAGCCGTTGCGGTACTTTTACGTCAGCCATGTTCTCTTCCTTGTGATGGATCGGCCGGGAGTCTGGCCAAAAGCTGTGCGTCCTTGGAGGGCTATTCCGAAAAAAAGATCCTTCCTACAGCGAAAAGGAAAATAGTCGTCTTCCCCCTTCTCGGCAAATTCACCGGATAGTTTTTTGCGTGATATCAATATGCTTTAACGGTATTTAAATTCAGATTCTTATACCTTTAAAGTCGGTGCCTGCCGGGAGGTTATCCACCGCCCATGGACTGCGCCACCGTCGCTTACCGAGCGACGTCCAGGATGTTCAATGAACTTCGATTACGCTTTTATCCTCAGCACCCTGCCGGCGTTTCTCAAGGCCGTGGGCGTGACGCTGCAGGTCGGCTTCATCGCCATCGGCACCTCGCTGCTGGTGGCCTTGATCAACGCAACGATCCTGGTGTTCCGCACGCCTTACCTGCAACGCCTGGTCGGGTTGTACGTAGAACTGGCGCGCAACACGCCGCTGCTCATTCAACTGTTCTTTGTGTATTTCGCCTTGCCGGCGCTGGGCATCAAGGTGTCAGGCTTCACGGCGGCGATTATCACCATGACGTTCCTGGGCGGCGCTTACCTCACGGAAGTGCTGCGTGCCGGGGTGGACGCGGTGCCCCAGGCGCAGCTCGAATCCGGCCGCTCCATCGGCTTGTCCCACGGGCAATTGCTGCGCTACGTGATCCTGCCGCAGGCCGGCATCCTCAGCCTGCCGTCGCTGTTCGCCAATTTCATTTTCCTGCTCAAAGAGACCACCGTGGTCTCGGCCGTGGCGGTCCCGGAAATTCTCTACACCACCAAAAGCTACATCGCGCTCTACTACAAAACCTACGAAATGCTCGCCGTGCTGACGCTGATTTGCGTGCTGCTGTTTTTGCCGCTGTCGCTGCTGCTCAGCCGTCTGGAAAGGAGGCTCCAGCATGGCCAGTTCGGGTCTTGAATTGCTGTGGGTGTCGTTGCCGCAACTGGGCAAGGGCGCTGCGCAAACCCTGTCGATCTCTTTCCTGAGCATCGTCATCAGCACCGTTGGCGGTGTGTTTTACGGCGTTTTGCGTACGCTGAATTCGAAATGGCTGAACGCGATTTTGCGCGTGTATCTGGAGCTGTTCCGGGCGATCCCGGTATTGGTCTGGTTGTACTTGCTGTTTTTCGGGCTGCCGATTTTCTTCGGCCTGAGCATTCCGAGCTTCTGGTGCGCGGTGCTGGTGCTGTCGCTGTGGGGCGCCAGCGAAGTCGGCGAAGTGGTGCGCGGCGCCTTGCATTCATTGCCACGCGGCCAGCGTGAAGCGGGCCTGTCGATCGGCTTGAACGGGCCGCAACTCTACGGCTACGTGCTGCTGCCCCAGGCGCTGAAACGCATGACCCCGCCGACCATCAACGTCTACACGCGGATCATCAAGACCAGCTCCCTGGCGGTGCTGATCGGCGTAGTGGACGTGATCAAGGTCGGCCAGCAGATCATCGAACGCACCTACGAATCCGTGCTGATCTACGGCGCGCTGTTCCTGTTTTTCTTTTTCATCTGCTACCCGCTCTCGGCCGCCTCGCGCGTGCTGGAGCGGCGCTGGACGCAAGCATGAGCGCATTGATCGAGTTCAAGGGTTTCAACAAGTTTTTCGGCGAGCAGCAGGTGCTCGACGGCATCGACCTGAAGGTGAAGTCCGGCGAAGTGATCGTCATCCTCGGCCCCAGCGGCTGCGGTAAAAGTACCCTGTTGCGTTGCCTCAACGGGTTGGAAGTCGCGCACAGCGGCAGCCTGACATTTGCCGGCCGCGAGCTGCTGGACAAAGGCACCGACTGGCGCGAAGTGCGCCAGCAGATCGGCATGGTGTTCCAGAGCTATCACCTGTTCCCGCACATGAGCGTGCTCGACAACCTGCTGCTCGGCCCGGTCAAGGTGCAAAAGCGCGAGCGTCGTGAAGCCCGGGATCAGGCCGAAACCTTGCTGGCGCGCGTGGGCCTCTCGGACAAGCGCGACGCCTTTCCTCGCCAGCTCTCCGGCGGCCAGCAGCAACGCATCGCCATCGTCCGTTCGTTGTGCATGAACCCCAAAGTCATGTTGTTCGATGAAGTCACCGCCGCCCTCGACCCGGAAATGGTCAAGGAAGTGCTGGAAGTGATTCAGGGATTGGCCCGCGAGGGCATGACCCTACTGATTGTCACCCACGAAATGGCGTTCGCCCGCGCCGTGGCTGACCGCATCGTGTTCATGGATGCCGGGCGAATCCTTGAGCAAAACCCTCCCGAGATTTTCTTTACGAACCCGCAAACCGCACGAGCGCAGCAGTTCCTGGAGAAGTTCTCCTACGTCGCCGCACTACCCAAAACGACTCAAACAAAGGAACTGGAACTGCCATGAAAACTGCCAAGTCTTCTCTACTGCTACTCCCGCTGCTCGGCCTCGCGTTGCTGGCCGGCTGCAACAAAACCGAAGAACCCGCGAAGCCGAAAGTCGCCAGCGAAAGCACTGCGCCGGCCAGCTACCTGGACAAAATCAAGGCGCGGGACAAGTTGATCGTCGGCGTTTTCACTGACAAACCGCCGTTTGGTTTCGTCAATGAAGCGGGGCGTTACGTTGGTTTCGATACTGACATCGGCCGCCAATTTGCCAAGGATCTGCTCGGCGATGAAAACAAGGTCGAGTTCGTCGCGGTGGAACCGGCGAGCCGGATTCCGTTCCTGCAAAGTGACAAGGTCGACCTGATCCTGGCCAACATGACCGTGACCCCGGAGCGCAAGGAAGCGGTGGACTTCACCAATCCAAACCTGAAAGTCGCAGTACAGGCATTGGTGCCACAGGCCAGCGAAGTGAAAAACCTCGATGACCTGGCGACCCGCACCACCATCGTCACCACCGGCACCACGGCGGATATCTGGCTGACCAAGAATCACCCGGACTGGAAACTGCTGAAGTTCGAGAAAAACTCCGAGTCCCTGCAAGCCCTGGCCAACGGTCGCGGCGATGCCTATGCGCAGGACAATCTGGTGCTGTTCAGCTGGGCCAAGCAGAACCCTGGCTACCGCGTGCTGGATCAGAAACTCGGTGCAGAAGCGCCGATTGCGCCGGCGGTGAAGAAGGGCAACATCGAGCTGCGTGACTGGGTGAACGCCGAGTTGGCGAAGCTGGGTGAGGAGAAGTATCTGCTCAAACTGTACGACCAGTATGTGCGCAAGGAATTGAGCGATGACACCAAGCCTGAGAGCGTGATTGTCGAGGGTGGGAAGTGGCAGGGGTGATTCTGTAGTTTTTGCAGCGGTCTTTCGACCGCTATCGCCAGCAAGCCGGCTCCTACAAGTGGATCACCGCGATCCTGTAGGAGCCGGCTTGCTGGCGATTGGTTTCAGCGGCGCCGCTCAATCCGGCCAATACCACGCCGGCTCATCCAGCATCCGCTGCCCGACAATCCCGGTCTGGCCCAGATTTTTCTCCAGCACGATGCAATTGCACTCGGGATCTTCCTGCAGCGCCGAAATCAACCGCCGGGCATGGGACACCACCCACACCTGACACTGCTCCGACGCGCGGATAATCAAGCGCGCCAACGCCGGTAACAGGTCCGGGTGCAGGCTGGTTTCCGGCTCGTTCAGCACCATCAGCGTCGGTGGGCGCGGCGTCAGCAGCGCCGCCACCAACAGCAAGTAGCGCAACGTCCCGTCGGACAACTCCGCCGCCGACAACGGCCGCAATAACCCTTCCTGATAAAACTCGATGGCGAACCGGCCGCCCGCCAGCGGTTCGATATGCAGACGCGCACCGGGAAACGCATCGCTGATGGCGTTGCGCAAAGCCTCGGGGTCGCCAATCTCGATAATGGTCTGCAACGCTGCCGCCAGGTCTCTGCCGTCGTGGTGCAGCACCGGGGTGCGGGTGCCCAGCTGTGGCTGACGCACCGGCGCGTCGGCGTCGCTGCGAAAGTGATCGTAGAAGCGCCAGCGGCGGATGAACTCACGCATCTCCAGCACCTCCGGCGAGGTCCGCAAGCTGCCCACCTGATCGAACAGGCTGTCGAAAGTCGGCGTGTGCTGAGCCAGCACGTCCCAGCTGCGGTTGGCTCGGGTGCGGATCATCGGGCCGTCGCGATCCACCAGCAGGCTCGCCGGACGATAATGCGCCCCGGCCCACAGGCATTCACGCTTGATTTGCGGATCGAGGCTGAACCGTGACGCAATGGGGGTGCTGTGCCCGGGCAACATGAAATGACCGTTGGAATCGGGCAGCCCCAGGCTGATCGAGTAACCGAAGTCGTCCCCGGCAAACCCCAGGCGCAAGCGTTTGACGCCGTGGCGAACGGTCGCCTCGATCGGCACTTCGCCGTTGCGCATGCGCCGGGTGATGGTTTCAGGTCCCGCCCAGAAGGTCGAATCCAGGCCGCCTTCGCGGGCCAACGCATTGACCACGCCGCCCTGAGCGGTTTCCGCCAGCAGGCGCAACGCCCGGTAGAGGTTGGATTTGCCACTGCCGTTCGGCCCGGTGATCAGGTTCAGACGACCCAGTGGAATCACCAGTTTATTGATCGAGCGGTAATTGGCCACCGCGAGGGTTTTGAGCATGGGAAGCTTCCTTACTGCTATGAGTGCAGCAAACCTGTGCACCTGTTGAACCCTGTTCTAAGCTCACAGTCGTATCGCCATTGGCACGTTCGTACGACGCAAAGGAGTCTGCATGGCTGGTCCCGGATTGAAAAGAGTGGTTGGCCTGAGTCTTCTTGTCCTGCTGGGGGCCTGCGGGGAAAAACCCCAGGTCGAAAAGGATCGTCCGCGGGTGTTCGTGCAAATCGTCAACGCCGCGAATTACGCCGCGTCCGTGACCCTCACCGGTGATGTTCAGGCGCGCGTCCAGACAGAGCTGTCGTTCCGTGTCGGTGGCAAGATCATCCAGCGCTCGGTCGATGTTGGTGACCGGGTGTCGGCCAAGCAAGTGCTCGCCAGGCTCGACCCAAAAGACCTGCAAACCAATGTCGACTCGGCCCAGGCACAGGTCGTCGCCGAGCAGGCGCGGGTCAAACAGGCCGCCGCCGCCTTCGTCCGCCAGCAAAAACTCCTGCCCAAGGGCTACACCAGTCAAAGCGAGTTCGACTCTGCCCAGGCCGCATTGCGCAGCAGCCAGAGCGCGCTGACGGCTGCCCAGGCGCAACTGGCCAACGCCCGCGAGCAACTGAGTTACACCGCGCTGATCGCCGATGCACCGGGAGTGATCACTGCCCGGCAGGCCGAAGTCGGCCAGGTGGTGCAGGCCACGATGCCGATTTTCAGCCTGGCGCGCGACGGTGAGCGCGACGCGGTGTTCAACGTCTACGAGTCGCTGCTGACAGAGGATCCTGAGGGCAAAACGATTGTGGTGAGCTTGCTCGATAACCCGGCCATCAAGACCACAGGCACGGTTCGGGAAGTCACCCCGGCCGTTTCCGCGCAGACCGGTACGGTGCAGGTCAAGGTCACCCTTAACGGTCTGCCGGAAGGCATGCAGCTTGGCTCGGTGATCAGCGGCACGGCGAAGACGCCGAGCAAATCCGCAATCGAACTGCCATGGTCGGCGCTGACCAAAAACCTCAGCGAACCGGCCGTGTGGCTGGTGGATGACGAGGGCAAGGCGCAATTGCATACGGTGACGGTGGGTCGTTACCTGACCGGCAAAGTCATCATCAGCGATGGTCTGAAGGGCGGCGAAAAAGTCGTCATTGCCGGCGGTCAGTTGCTGCACCCCGGCGTCAAAGTGGAAATCGCCGAAAACACCTACAAGGATTTAGCTGCGGGAGCCCAGCCATGAAGCGCGTGTTGCTGGTGTTCGCCGGAGTGCTGCTGGTGGCCTGCTCAAAAGAAGAACCGCCGCCAGAGCCGGTGCGTCCGGTGCTGTCGATCAAGGTCCAGGCGCTGGGCGAGGAGAGTCTCGGCCGCTTCGCCGGCAGCATTCAGGCCCGATACGAAACCAATGTCGGCTTCCGCGTACCGGGGCGCATCGCCAGTCGCAACGTCGATGTCGGCGCCGAGGTCGAGAAGGGCGCCTTGCTCGCGACCCTCGATCCCACCGATCAGCAAAACCAGCTGCGCTCGGCTCTGGGCGATCTGGCGAAGGTCCAGGCACAACTGATCAACGCCCAGGCCAACGCCCGGCGTCAGCAGGAGCTGTTCGATCGCGGGGTCGGTGCGCAGGCGCAACTGGACATCGCCCAGACCGATCTGAAAACCACTCAGGCTTCCCTCGATCAAGCGAAGGCGGCGGTCGATCAGGCCAAGGACCAACTCGATTATGTCGAGTTGCGCACCGACCACAAAGCCATCGTCACCGCGTGGAACGCCGAAGCCGGGCAAGTGGTGACCGCCGGCCAGCAAGTGGTGACCCTGGCGCAGCCGGACATCAAGGAAGCGGTAATCGACCTGCCCGACACGCTGGTGGATCAGTTGCCCGCGGATGTGGTGTTTCAGGTCGCCGTGCAACTGGAACCGAACATCACCACCACCGCCATCGTCCGCGAAATCGAACCCCAGGCCCAGAGCGCCACCCGCACCCGGCGCGCCCGCCTGACCCTGACCGACACACCACCGGGGTTTCGCCTGGGCACGGCAATCAGCGTCACCCTCAGCTCTGCGATCAAGCCACGAATCGAGTTGCCCCTGACCGCGCTGCAAGAGGTCGATGGCAAATCGCGGATCTGGGTCATCGACCCACAGACCCAAACCGTTTCCCCGCGTGACATCAGCCTGATCAGCCGCACCGATTCCACCATGGTCCTGGCCAGCGGCGTGAAGTCCGGCGAGCGTGTCGTGAGTGCCGGTGTGAACAGCCTGAAGCCTGGGCAGAAAGTGAAAATCGATGAGGACAGCCCACAATGAAAGGGAGTTTCAACTTATCCGAATGGGCCCTCAAGCATCAGTCGTTTGTCTGGTATTTGATGTTCATCGCGCTGCTGATGGGCGTGTTCTCGTACATGAACCTCGGCCGCGAGGAAGACCCCTCGTTCACCATCAAGACCATGGTCATCCAGTCCAGCTGGCCGGGTGCGACCCAGGAAGAAACCCTCAAGCAGGTCACCGACCGCATCGAGAAAAAGCTCGAAGAACTCGACTCCCTCGACTATGTGAAAAGCTATACACGGCCCGGTGAGTCCACGGTCTTCGTGAACCTGCGCGACACCACCAGCGCCAAGGACATCCCGGAAATCTGGTACCAGGTGCGCAAGAAGATCAACGACATTCGCGGCCAGTTCCCCAAGGGCCTGCAAGGGCCTGGGTTCAACGACGAATTCGGTGATGTTTTCGGTTCGGTGTACGCCTTTACCGCTGACGGCTTGTCGATGCGCCAGTTGCGCGATTACGTCGAGCAGGTGCGCGCCGAAATTCGTGAAGTGCCGGGGCTGGGCAAGGTCGAGATGGTCGGCGAGCAGGATGAAGTGCTCTACCTGAATTTCTCAACCCGCAAACTGGCGGCGCTGGGGATCGATCAGCGTCAGGTCGTGGATAGCCTGCAATCTCAAAACGCGGTGACGCCGGCCGGGGTCATTGAAGCCGGTCCCGAGCGGATTTCCATTCGCACCACCGGGCAGTTCGCTTCCGAGAAAGACCTGGAAAACGTCAACCTGCGGCTCAACGATCGCTTCTATCGCCTGGCCGACATTGCCGACATCAGTCGGGGTTATGTCGACCCGGCGACCCCGGAGTTTCGCTACAACGGCCATCCGGCCATCGGCCTGGCCATTGCCATGAAGAAGGGCGGCAACATTCAGGATTTCGGCAAGGCGCTGCACCAGCGCATGATCGACCTGACCGCCGATTTGCCGGTGGGCGTCGGTGTGTACAACGTTTCCGATCAGGCCGCCGTGGTTGAAAAAGCCGTTGGCGGCTTCACCAGCGCGCTGTTCGAAGCGGTGGTGATCGTGCTGGTGGTCAGCTTCGTCAGCCTCGGCGTGCGCGCCGGGTTAGTGGTGGCGTGCTCTATTCCGCTGGTACTGGCGATGGTCTTCGTCTTCATGGAATACAGCGGCATCACCATGCAGCGGATTTCCCTCGGCGCGCTGATCATCGCCCTCGGCCTGCTGGTGGACGACGCGATGATCACGGTCGAGATGATGGTCACCCGACTGGAGATGGGAGAAACCAAGGAGCAGGCGGCCACGTTCGCCTACACCTCGACTGCATTCCCGATGCTCACCGGTACGCTGGTGACGGTGGCCGGTTTTGTACCGATCGGCCTGAACGCCAGTTCGGCGGGTGAGTACACCTTCACGCTGTTCGCGGTGATTGCCGTGGCGATGCTGGTGTCGTGGGTTGTCGCGGTGTTGTTCGCGCCGGTGATCGGCGTACACATCCTCAGCGCCAACGTGAAACCTCACGATGAAGAACCTGGTCGCATCGGTCGCGCCTTCAATTACGGCATGCTCTGGTCCATGCGCAATCGCTGGTGGGCCATCGGCATCACCATTGCCTTGTTCGTGGCGTCGGTGTTTTCCATGCAGTTCGTGCAGAACCAGTTCTTCCCGTCCTCCGACCGGCCGGAAATTCTCGTCGACCTGAACCTGCCGCAAAACGCTTCGATTGCCGAAACCCGCAAAGCCGTGGACAAGCTCGAAGCGACGCTCAAGGACGACCCGGACATCGTGCGCTGGAGCACTTACATCGGCGAAGGCGCGATCCGTTTCTACCTGCCGCTCGACCAGCAATTGCAAAACCCGTACTACGCGCAATTGGTCATCGTCAGCAAAGGCCTGGAATCGCGAGAAGCCCTGAGTCAGCGTTTGCGCGAACGCTTGCGCAAGGATTTTGTCGGCATCGGCAGTTACGTCCAGGCGCTGGAAATGGGCCCGCCTGTCGGGCGGCCGATCCAGTACCGGGTCAGCGGCAAGGACATCGACCAGGTGCGTAAACATGCCATCGCCCTGGCCACCGAGCTGGACAAGAACTCGCACATCGGCGAGATCATTTACGACTGGAACGAGCCGGGCAAAGTCCTGCGCATCGACATCGCCCAGGACAAGGTGCGGCAACTGGGGTTGTCGTCGGAAGACGTGGCCAACCTGATGAACAGCATCGTCGTCGGTGCGCCGGTGACGCAGGTTGATGACGATATCTACCTGATCAACGTCGTGGGCCGCGCGGTGGATGCGGAGCGCGGTACGCCGGAAACGTTGCAGAACCTGCAGATCGTCACGCCCAGCGGCACTTCGATCCCGCTGCTGGCTTTCGCCACCGTGCGCTATGAACTGGAGCAGCCGCTGGTGTGGCGTCGCGACCGCAAGCCGACCATCACCATCAAGGCTGCGGTGCGCGACGAGATTCAGCCGACCGATCTGGTCAAGCAACTGAAGCCGGAGATCGACAAATTCGCCGCGGCTTTGCCGGTGGGCTACAAGGTCGCCACGGGCGGTACGGTTGAGGAAAGCGGCAAGGCACAAGGGCCGATTGCCAAGGTGGTGCCGTTGATGCTGTTCCTGATGGCGACCTTCCTGATGATTCAATTGCACAGCGTGCAGAAGCTGTTCCTGGTGGCGAGCGTCGCGCCGCTCGGCCTGATCGGCGTGGTGCTGGCGCTGATTCCCACCGGCACGCCGATGGGCTTCGTGGCGATCCTGGGGATTCTGGCGCTGATCGGCATCATCATCCGCAACTCGGTGATTCTGGTGACGCAGATCGACGCCCTGGAGAAAGAGGGGCTGTCGCCGTGGGATGCGGTGGCGCAAGCCACGGAACACCGTCGCCGGCCGATTCTGCTGACGGCTGCGGCGGCGAGCCTGGGGATGATCCCGATTGCCCGGGAAGTGTTCTGGGGGCCGATGGCCTACGCGATGATCGGCGGCATCATCATCGCGACGTTGCTGACGCTGCTGTTTTTGCCGGCGCTGTATGTGGCCTGGTACAAGATTCGCGAGCCGAAAAAAGAGGCCCGGTAAAGCAGAGCGCTTCGCGCTCTAATCGCGAGCAGGCTCGCTCCCACAGTGGAACGAGTCGCTCTGGCAGACCCGGTTCCCTGTGGGAGCGAGCCTGCTCGCGATGGCTTTAGCTCAGCCACCGCAGGTCTGGGAGCCTTATACCCTACGCCAAACACTCGCCAACCAAGGCTGCTGCTCCCGCGGCAACCCCGCCGGCCGGTAGTAATGCTCCAACTCCACAAACCCCGCAGCGGTCAGCAAATCCTGCCACGCCTGAAGATCGTGATAAGCCCCATACCGCGGCCCATTCCACCCCTCCTGATTCTCACCACGCGGATTGGAACTGAACAACACCCCACCCGGCCTCAACGCCCCGCGCAATTCCTTCAACACCCGCGGCAATTCCTGACGCGGAATGTGAAACAGCACCGCGTTGGCAAAAATCCCGTCAAAGCGTTCAGCCGGCAAATCCAGTTTCAGAAAATCCTGCTGCCACACCTCGCAACCACTGTCTTCACGCGCCATTTGCGCAAACTTCTCCGAACCGTCGAGGCCGACCGCGGTGTGGCCCATGCGCGTGAACGTCTGCAAATCCCGCCCCGGCCCGCAGCCAAAGTCGAGGATGTCGAACGGCGCCTCGCCCTGAATATGCCGCAGCAGTGCGTCGATGTTCTGGCTGACATCGTGATCACGCGTCCCTTCGCGAAAACCTTCGGCCACCGAGTTGTAATGTCCGAGGGTGGTGGAGGTGATTTTCTCAAGGTCGTCCGGGGTTTGTTTCATGGCGGGCTGCGCAGGCAATTGGGATTCGCCGAATATACGCCATCAGGTCCGGGGCTGCTTCGCAGCCATTCGCGGGCAAGTCGAATCGCCGCATCGCTCGCTCCTACAGAGGGGCGCATTTTCCTGTAGGAGCGAGCGGTGCGGCGATCCGACTTGCCCGCGAAGGCGATTTAACTGCCGGCCTATTATTCAGGCCGGTTTCCGGTGTGCTTCATCCCCAGACATTCAATGGACCGGTCAACCATCGCCTTGGCAATTTCCAGCAAATGCCAAATAGAGAACACCATGGCCCTGTCGGCCCCTTTCAGTTGATCGCCACACCGATAAGCGGTGACCGAGGCGCAGCGCAAAAGGTCGGCGACATAGAGTTGCGTGTCCTCGAAGTTCACGTCCTGGCTGACGTTGTAGAAGCGCAGTTCATCCGGTGCGCCGGTATGTTCGCGGGTAAGGTAAAAATCGATCGCGTGGTAAAGCGCTGAACGTCCTTTAAGCGGATCGTCGTTGTCTTTGCTTGAGGATTCGGGAGGTGGATCGGGGACTGGTTTTTTCATTGGTAAAACTCCTGGTACTCATTGGAGCCAACCGATATCGCGACTAAACGAACAGGGGTGGCGGCTGCACGCAGGTTAGTCGACCGGATACCAGGAACTCCGGCGCACCCGAGGGTGCCCTGCGCACAGCCACCATAACGTTCAGGCATTAACAAACACCCGACACGAGGTAGCGCTGTGCGCCTGGTAGGTCCGAGCGACTAAACCCGATCACTGATGAGCAGTGACGGACCGAGACTAGCCAGCGGATTTGCCAGGCGCAAGCGTGCGGAATCATCTAGGAAATGTCCTGCAAATGAAAGGGATTGGCCTTGTAGGAGTGCTGATTTCTCTGTGGGAAAACTTCCCGACTTGTAGTTAATTTCCTACCGCTAACCTTGATTCAGCGTTTGTTCAATCCCCGCCGCCCCAACACTCTCGGTGCGGCTACCTGTTACTTCTTACAGTATCGGCCCGGCCCAAAAAGGCTCAGTCTTATCTCGACCCGAGCGAAGGACCGTCGATACCGTGAACGCTCACCCCCACACACCGACGTTGTCGGTCATGGACCCGCGAGCCCTGGCGATTCGCGAGGTGGGCTATTGCCGGCATCCGGACGAGAACGTCATTGCTTCGCGCATCACTCGGCAGGTTTTCGATGCTGCGGGGCGTTTGGTCGAGTCGTCGGATTCCCGTTTATGGGCGTCTGCGCAGAAACCGAATCTGGTGACGGTCCATGGGTTGAGCGGCCAGCCTTTGCTGACGGACAGCGTCGATGCCGGTTGGCAACTGAGCCTGTTGAATCAGGCCGGTTCGCTGCGTTCATTCTGGGACGCCAGAGGCAGTCAGCGTCACATCGACTTTGACGATCAGCAACGTCCGATAGCCGTCACTGAACAGCCCGCCGAAGCACTACCGCGCGTGGTCGAGCGATTGACTTACGGCGGCTCTGCTCCGGCATTCGCAGTGCATAACCAATGCGCAAAGCTGATCCGCCACGACAATCCAGCCGGTACCCGCTTCGTCACCGACTACGGTTTGGCCGGTTCGCAATTGAGTGAAAACCAATGCTTCCTGATCGACCTTGAACCACCGAACTGGCCCAGCGAGTTGGAGGCTCGGGACGCGTTGCTGGACGATCAGTCGTTTGTCACGCGGCACGTCTTTTCTCCCACGGGCGAGATTCAGCGCCAGACCGATGCCATGGGCAATGACCGAACCTTTGTCTACGACGTGGCAGGCAAGCTGAGTGAAACCTGGCTGCTGATGGCTGGAGAGGGCAGACAACCACAACAGCTGGTCAGCGACATCCGCTACAACGCCCACGACCAGATCGAAAGCGAAATCGCAGGCAACGGTGTGAAAACGCAAGCCGAGTACGACGCCGAGAACGGTCGGCTGATTCGGTTGGTGGCGACAGTCGGAAGTCAGAAGCTGTTGCAGGATTTGCATTATGTCTACGATGCGGCGGGCAACATCATCAAGCTGGAAGACAAGGCCCAAGCCGTTACCTGGTTCAACAACCAGCGCATCGAACCAATCAATCGTTACCGTTATGACAGCCTGTCCCAACTGGTCGAAGCCAGCGGCTGGGAAGTTGCCAACCCCAGCCACGGACCCGCATTGCCGGATTTACTGCCCACACCGCTGGACCCCAATCAGCGGCGCAATTACACCCAGCGCTTCGAGTACGACGCGGCGGGCAATCTGATCACCCGCCAGCACAGTGGCGCGCCGGGTTTCTCGATGTTCACCTCCGCCCGCAGCAACCGCAGCCTGGCGCAGCGGGACGATGGTTCATTGCCCGGTGAGTCGGAAATCGAGTCAGGCTTCGATGCCTGCGGCAATCAGCTGGAGTTGCAGCGCGGCCAAACCATGACGTGGGACATCCGCAACCAGTTAAGCCGGGTGACCTTGGTCAAGCGCGGCGATGAACCCGACGATTACGAAGGCTACGTCTACGACCGCCCCGGCCATCGGCTGCGCAAAGTGCATTTCAACCAGACCAGTGGCCGTACAGGGCGTTCTGAAGTCCGTTACCTGCCCAACCTGGAAATCCACCGCCAGGCCGATGGCGAAGAGCGCCATGTCATCAGCATTGAAGCGGGACGTTGCAGTGTTCGGTCCTTGCACTGGCCCGAAGGAACCCATGCCGATCAACTGCGTTACAGCCTCTGCGACCACCTTGGTTCCAGCACATTGGAGCTGGATCACGAAGCAGGCGTGCTGACTCAGGAACACTATTACGCCTTCGGCGGCACCGCATGCTGGGCTGGTAAAAATGCGTTGGTGGCGAAGTACAAAACGTTTCGCTATTCCGGCAAAGAGCGGGATGTGACAGGGCTCTATTACTACGGATTCCGGTATTACGCGCCGTGGTTGCAGCGTTGGATGTGCCCAGACCCGGCAGGAGACAAGGATGGGCTGAATCGCTATGCGATGGTGAGGAACAACCCGATTAATTTCTACGACTGGCAAGGCACGATATCGATTCCAGTCGATATTTTTATCGCCGATATCGTCAACTCAAGCAGTAAAACCATTTATAGCGGATGGTTCGAGGAGCTGATGTGGGATCAAGAGAAAAACACGTTCATGAGTACTGGTCCGGTATATACCCGAGGAATGGAGGTGATCCAGGGGGCGGATTCCGAGTGGTACCCATCATCTTTCGGACATGCCATTGCTGCATTTCGTGATCAGGACGGCAAGCTGCGTCTATTTGCCAACATGCATTATCAGCACATGGGCATCCAGCCTGGCATGGGCCTTCCAGAGTTCGCGGGGCTGTTGAAAGTTGATAAACAAGACCCTTCAAAACTCGTCATCAACAATCATTCCGGCCACTACAAACCCGAATCCTCAATTGACGTTGAGGCGATGATTCGCGAGATTGCTCCGCAGCAACAGTCAGTGAGCTATGCCCCGATTCCCGAGAGCTCGTCGTTTGATTCAACACTTCGAATCAATTCTATTGACTCGCCCGAAACGTATGAGCGCCTGGTGAACATGTACAAGCGAGATTTCAATGGCTTGATCACCTACCTGAAAGAACAAGGTGTCTGGGAAGCCGCCAAAGCGAATTTTGGCGAAAGTGAAGGCCTGAACATCATTTTCAAGATGGAGGCTAAAGGGATGACCGCCCAGCAGATCTACAATGAAGAATCTATGTTGGGACTTGCCAAACCATTGGCTGAGCCCGTGCAACCGTCCATTGGCACCAGCCGAGTCACACGTCCACTCGTTCAGAATAAGACCAAAAAAACTTCATTTTTCCGATCTCTTGGCCACCGATTGGGTCAGCTATATGCGAAGTGACAGCTAGTTCTTTATTGCTTGAACGGGAGGGGGCAGGTGTTTGCGAAATGCTCCCCTCGTTGAGGTCATTCATTTGCTTCAGCGTTTGTTCAACCCCCGAGCCAACCGATCCCCACCCAACTGAATCACCGCCACCAACACCACCAACACCACAATCACCGTCAGCATGATCTGGCTATCAAACCGCTGATACCCGTACCGATACGCAATGTCCCCCAATCCCCCCGCACCAATCGCCCCGGCCATGGCAGACGAGTTGATCATGGTCACCAAGGTGATCGTGAAACCACCGACAATCCCCGGCAACGCTTCCGGCAACAACACATGCCAAACGATGTGCCAACGCCGGCACCCCATCGCCTGCGCAGCTTCGATCAAACCGTAATCCACCTCACGCAAACTGACTTCGGCGATACGCGCAAAGAACGGCGTGGCCGCAATCGTCAGAGGCACTACAGCGGCCCAGACTCCGTAAGTGGTGCCGACGATCAACCGCGTGAACGGAATCAACGCCACCATCAAAATCAAAAACGGAATCGAGCGAAACAGGTTCACGAACCCACCCAAGGCACGGTTCAGTGCCGGTGCTTCGTAGATCCCGCCCTTGGAGCTGGTGACCAGAATCACCGCCAGCGGAATCCCCGCCAGTAGCGCGATCAACGACGACACGCCAACCATCAAAAACGTGTCGATGAAGCCTTGCAGCAACCGATCAAACCACATAACCCAGCACCTCCACCTGTTGCGCCCAGTTGCCGGCGCGTTGACGCAGTTCCTCTGCGCCGAGCGGCGAGCCGGTCACCGCCAGCAGCAATTGCCCCAGCGCATGGCCCTGAATCCGTTCCACGCCGCCTTGCAGCAAGCGCACGCGACCGCCGAGGGCGGCGAACAGCGCGGCCAGATCCGGTTCGTCGGTGGCGCTGCCGGTGAATTGCAAACGCAGGACCACGGCGGCGTCGGACGACTGTGGTTGCGCCTGGAGACGACTTTGCAGCTCCTGCGGCAATGCGTGTTGCAACGGCGCCAGTAAGGTCTTGCTGACCTCATGCTGCGGGTTGCCGAAGACTTCCCACACGGGGCCTTGCTCGACGATGCGGCCATGCTCCAACACCACGACGCGGTCGCAGATGTCGCGGATCACAGCCATCTCGTGAGTGATCAGCACGATGGTCAGGCCCAGGCGCTGATTGATCTCGCGAAGCAGGCCGAGGATCGATTGCGTGGTCTCCGGGTCCAGCGCCGAGGTCGCCTCGTCGCACAACAGAATCTCCGGGTCGTGCACCAGCGCGCGGGCGATGCCGACGCGCTGTTTCTGCCCGCCGGAAAGCTGCGCCGGGTAGGCTTTGTGCTTCTCTTGCAGGCCGACCAGTTCCAACAGCTCACGAACTTTCTGCTCGCGTTTTTCCTTGGGCACGCCGGCGACTTTCAGCGGCAACTCGACGTTCTGCCAAACGGTCTTGGCCGACATCAGGTTGAAGTGCTGGAAGATCATGCCGATGCGCCGACGCAGCGCCACCAGGCGGTCTTCATCGAACTCGCCGATGTCCACTTGATCGATCAGCACACGTCCCGTGCTCGGTTGTTCGAGGCGGTTGATGGTGCGGATCAGCGACGACTTGCCGGCGCCGCTGCGGCCGATGATGCCGAACACTTCACCGCGCTGGATTGCCAGGTCGATGCCGTGCAGCGCCGCCACCGGACCTTGCTGGCCGTTGTAGGTTTTGCCCAGGCCGATGAAGCGCACGTGAGCACGGTTCAGGTCGGGGTGCAGTTCGGTCTGTTCGGCTTTTTGAGGCTCTGGAATATCCAGTCGCCGTTGGATCGCGGCCGTCATTCTCAGCTTTCCCAACCGGCTTGATAGAGTTTGCCGTGGGCCTTATCCAACGCTGCGCGAACGGCTGGCGAATGCTGGTAGATGTCGACGAATTTGATCAGGCGCGGGTCGGCTTTGTTTTTTGGCTGGATCACGAACTGGATCACGTATTCCTTGTGATCGAGGCCGTCGAACAGCAACGCGGAACCGGCATCGAAGGTCTTCGCCAGGCGGATGTAGGCCGGGTAGCCCTGCACCAGATCGGCGTCGTCATAGGCGCGCACCAGTTGCACCGCTTCGACTTGCAGGATTTTGATTTTCTTCGGGTTGGCGATGATGTCTTCTTCGGTGGCCTTGTAGCCGACACCCGGCTTGAGCGTGATCAGGCCGGCCTTGGCCAGCAGTTGCAGGCCGCGACCGCTGTTGATCGGGTCGTTGGCGATGGCGACGCTGGCGCCTTCCGGCAGTTCGTCGAAGCTTTTGTATTTCTTCGAGTAGAGGCCGACGTTGTTGATGATGCCTGGTGCGAACGGCACCAGGTCAAAACCGGCGGCGGCCTTGGCGTTTTCCAGGAACGGCACGTGCTGGAAGTAGTTCACGTCGATGTCGCCGGCGGCGAGGCTGACGTTGGGCGCGATCCAGTCAGTGAACTCGACGAGTTCGACTTTCAGGCCTTGTTTGTTGGCTTCTGCGACGGCGGCTTCCAGCGGGATGGCGAAGGCGGCGGTGGTGCCGACTTTCAGCGGTGCGTCGGCGGCGAAGGTGATGGAGCTGAAGAGGCCGAGGGCCAGGGCCAGTGCTTTGACTGGGTGAGAGAAGTAGTTCTTGGTCATGATGTTTTTTCCAGTCAGTGCATAAATTTGGGGTGTTTGGACGGGCCTCTTCGCGGGCAAGCCTCGCTCCTACAAAGGCACTGCGATCCCCTGTAGGAGCGAAGCTTGCTCGCGAAGCTTTTAACGGCGGAACGCGGAACCGGTGTGTTGCTCAGGTAAATGCGCCTCTGCGTGAAACAGCTTCTCCCGCAGGCTGCCGTCGTCATAAGCGGTCTTGTACGACCCACGCCGCTGCAACTCGGGAATCACCAGTTCGATGAAATCCACATAGCTTTCCGGCGTGACAATTCGTGTCAGGTTGAAGCCATCCAGCCCGGTTTCGGCGATCCAGGATTCCAGCTCATCGGCCACTTGCTCAGGTGAACCGACCACCGTGATGTAGCGGCCACCGAGCGCGTGTTGCTCAAGCAATTTGCGCCGGGTCCAGTCGTTGTTTTGCAGGTTTTTGGTTGCCGATTGAATCGCGTTGCTCTTCACGTACTGGATCGGTTCGTCGATGGCGTACTCGGAAAAATCGATCCCGGTCGATGCCGAGAAATGCGCCACGCCGGCCTCGGCGCTGGCGTAGCTCAGGTACTCGGCGTGCTTGGCCCAGGCCAGCTCTTCGGTGGCGCCGACGATCACGTTCAGCCCCATGAACACCTTGATGTCCTCAGGATTGCGCCCGGCTTCAACGGCGCTGGCGCGCACCTTGTCCACCTGAACCCTGGTCGACGGTTTGTTCTGGCCGCTGATGAACACACACTCGGCGTGGCGCCCGGCGAACAGCAAACCGCGATCCGAACTGCCGGCCTGGAACAGCACCGGCGTGCGCTGCGGTGAAGGTTCGCAGAGGTGATAACCCTCGACCTGATAGAACTCGCCCTTGTGTTCGACCTTGTGCACTTTCTCGGGTTGGGCGTAGATCCGCTGCTGCGGATCGTTGAGCACCGCGCCGTTTTCCCAACTGCCTTCCCACAGTTTGTAGAGTACTTCGAGGTATTCGTCGGCCTGGTCGTAACGACGGTCGTGCTCCACTTGTTCGCTCAGGCCCATGGCTTTGGCGGCGCTGTCGAGGTAGCCGGTGACGATGTTCCAGCCGACCCGGCCGCGACTCAGATGATCGAGGGTCGACATGCGTCGGGCGAACAGGTACGGCGGTTCATACGTCAGGTTGGCGGTCAGGCCGAAACCGAGGTTTTTCGTTACCGCCGCCATCGCTGAGACCAGCAGCAGCGGGTCGTTGACCGGCAACTGGATCGATTCTTTCAGCGGTACGTCCACCGAGTTCTGGTAGACGTCGTACACGCCGACGATGTCAGCGATGAACAAGCCGTCGAACAAACCGCGCTCCAGCAACTGCGCCAGTTCGGTCCAATACTCGATGGTCTTGTATTGAGTCGAGGTGTCCCGTGGGTGCGTCCACAAGCCATGATTGATGTGCCCGATGCAGTTCATGTTGAACGCGTTGAGCAGGATCTTCTTTTTCTCACCGGCCATCAGATGGTCCCTCGCAACGGAGGGTTTTCATCGTTGAGGTAGTAGTTGCCCACGGCGTGATACTTCCAGCGCACCGGGTCGTGCAGCGTGTGTACCCGAGCGTTGCGCCAGTGACGATCCAGTCCGTGTTCGATCAGGGTCGCCTGGCTGCCGGCCAGTTCAAACAGCGTGCTGCCGGCGGCAAGGGAGATTTCGGTGCTGATGGCGCGGGCTTCGGCGACGGCAATCGACGCGGCGGCAACGGTCTGTGCGTTCGTGTCAGCCTGAGCCTTGTCGAGGAATTCGCCGGAGCGTTCCAGCAGGGCTTCGGCGGCGTGCAGACGAATGCTCAGGTGGCCGAAGCTCTTGATGGTCAGCGGGTCGTCGATGGCTTTTTCGTGTGTGGCGTCGATCCATGGCCGGGTTTTGGTTCGCACAAAATGCAGCGCGTCTTCATAGGCGGCGCGTGCGATGCCGGTGTCGATGGCAGCGTGAAGAATCTGCGCCAACGGGCCGACCGGGGTCGGGCGTTCGAAGGCGCTTTGAAACGGGATCACGTCTTCGGCGGCCACAAAGACGTCTTCGAACACCACCGAACCGCTGCCGGTGGTGCGCTGGCCGAAACCGCTCCAGTCGTCGATGACTGTCAGGCCTTTGCTGTCGCGTGGTACGAATGCGAGTTGCTGCACGTCGTTTTCATCCACCACCGAGGTCGGGATGCGTTGCGCGTAGATCGCGCCCGTTGCGTAGAACTTGCGGCCGTTGATGCGATAGCCGTCACCGTCGCGGGTCAGACTGGTGACGCGGTCGTGGGCGGTTTTGGTGCCGAGTTCGGCGAGTGCATTGCCGAAACGCTGGCCGGCCAGCACTTCTGCATAGAGACGTTTTTTCTGCTCGGCGCTGCCGTTCACGCGCAACACTTCGAGGGCGTAAAAATGGTTCTGCGGAATTTGTCCGAGGGATCCGTCCGCCTGGGCGATCAAGGCGATCACCTTGGCCAGCGTGACGTTGGAAACCCCGGCGCCGCCGTACTCCTTCGGCACGCTGATGCCCCACAGACCCGAGCGGGAAAACACTTCCAGCTCCGGGTGCGGCAAACGGCGTTCACGGTCGCGCAGGGCGCTGTCGCGTTTGAAATCTTCGGCCAGATCACTGGCGACGATCAGGGCTTGCTCATCGCTGGTTATGACCGCGACGTGGTGAGAAATTGTCATGTGTTTCTCCAGGTGTCTGGTCGTTAAATCCAGGAGTGGCGAGCGGGGAGCGTGCCGTTGAGGTGATAGGCGCCGACGGCGTGATACTTCCAGCGCACCGGATCGTGCAGCGTGTGCACGCGGGCGTTGCGCCAATGGCGGTCGAGGTTGAATTCGGCGAGGGTGGCGCGGCTGCCGGCCAGTTCGAAGAGCTTTTCGCTGGCCTGCAGCGAGATCTCGGTGGTCAGCACCTTGGCTTCGGCCACGGCAATCGAGGCACGGGCGGCGGATTCGGCGGTGAGCGGCGCGGCGTTGACCTGATCGAGCACCTGCCCGGCTTTGCGCAGCAGCGCTTCAGCGGCGTGCAGTTCGATTTTCAGTTTGCCGATGTCGGCGATCACATAAAGATCATCGCTGGCGCGTTCGACCTTGGCGTCGATCCATGGGCGGGCGCGGGTTTTCACGAATTCGATGGCGTCGTCGATGGCGCCGCGAGCGATGCCGGCGTCGATGGCCGCTTGAATCAGCTGCGAGACGGCGCCCTGAATGTTCGGCTTGTCGTTGATCTTCCAGTTGTCCACCACCAGCTCGGCGTCGACCCGCACGTTGTTGAGCAAAATGGTGCCGCTGGCGGTAGTGCGCTGGCCGAAACCGGACCAGTCATCAACGATCCGCAAGCCCGGTGTGCCGCGACGGACAAAGGCCAACACTTGCTTGCCGTCGTCATTCAGCGCCTTGACCGCCACCCAG
This sequence comes from Pseudomonas sp. BF-RE-22, assembly GCF_019956155.1. Lineage (NCBI taxonomy): Bacteria > Pseudomonadati > Pseudomonadota > Gammaproteobacteria > Pseudomonadales > Pseudomonadaceae > Pseudomonas > Pseudomonas sp. BF-RE-22. The sequence continues at coordinate 63,470 of NZ_JAHBDD010000066.1, forward strand.
TGGGCGAAGAGGGCGCCGGTGGAGTAGAACTTCTGCCCGCTGATGACAAATCCGTCGCCGTCGGCGGTGATCCGTGCCTTGAGTTCCAGGGTGTTTTTGGTGCCGCGTTCTGGCCCGGCATTGCCGATGCGCCAACCTTCGAGCACGCTTTTGAACAGCTGTTTTTTCTGCGCTTCGGTAGCGCTGCCGAGCACCAGGTTGAGAATGCCGAACTGGTTCTGCGGGATCTGTCCCAGTGCCGGGTCGGCTGCGGAAATGATCGCAAAAACATCGGCCAGGGTGACGAACGAAACCTGCGGGCCGCCGTATTCGCGCGGGATGGCAATGCTGCCCAGGCCGCTGCGGGTGAACTGTTCGATTTCCGACCACGGCAGCTTGCGCTGACGGTCGCGTTTAGCCGCTTGTTGGCGGGCGACCTGCGCCAGCTCATGGGCGGCCTTGATCGCTTGTGCGTCGTTGCGCAACACCTGCGCGGGCAACAACAACGGGGCGATGTCCAGATCACTCTGGACGATTGCATCTGCCAGACTGGACATCAGTGCCGCTCCTTGGCTGCTGCACGCAATGCCCTGGCGATCTGCACTGGGGTGATTGTGTTCCGGACCATACCTACCTCACATCTCATGGAACGCCGCGATGGATGCGGCGAAGTAAAAACAAGAATGTCCGGTGGTCCGGTTTATATACCCTAAGCGTGTATAAAAATTAAATAAACTAACTTTTAGGAATATGGATAGAAGTGTGTCGTGAGCAACTGTACGCAGGGCAACACTTTGTTCTTGTAGCAACAGAAACAGTCAGCGATCGGCTTTTGTAGGAGCGAACGGTGCGGCGATCCGACTTGCTCGCGAAGGCGTCAGTTCTGACACGACGCGTTATCGTTTTTCGCGAGCAAGCTTCGCTCCTACAGGGGACGGTATGGATCTCAATTTTTTCGGGGTTCGGCGGCCATGAGCACTTCCCTCTGCGGGATTTTCAGATAGGGATTGGCACACCCAATCTTCAACGTACGCGCCGGCGCCCAGCGAGAGTTATTACCCACGCGGTCGAGGATGCAGTAGGTCACTTCCAGCCGCAGGTCTTCGCCGGCTTCGAGAATGATCGCCGGCGGCACCCAGACCTGAATCGGCTGGCCCACATCGCCGGCTTTGAGCCGTGGCAGGTCCATGCGCACATCGCCCCAGCGCAGGGTGATTTCATCGTCGATGGCCATGTTCAGGTACGGCTCGATGGTCAAGGGAACGCCGCGCTTGATCTGGTTCGGGTTGACGCCCTGACGGCGGATGGTTTCGGGAATGCTCACCGGCGCCAGGCTCTGGATTTCATCGCCGTACAGGGCAGAGGGCTGGCCTCCCGGGCAGTCGAGCTTGACCTGTACGCGGGTTGTCGGTGACAGCGCTGGCCCATGGCCGACCTGCATCAGCCGGTAGTGAATGCGAGAGGAGCCGTTGGCGATGAAGCTTTGCGGCACGCGCAGGCTGACGGATTTGCCGACGTCCAGGGTGTTCAGCACCCTGGAGGCCACGTAGCAGTTGTCCCAGAACAGTTCGATCAAGTCGCCTTCGTCCATGCCGGGATAAGGCGCGACGGCGATCAGCAGGTGAGAAGCCGAGGTGATGTTGATGCCGCTCCGGTGGGATTGCTCCACGGTCGGTGCCGCAAGTTCGGGTTTTTTCGAAATATGTTTCATGGGTTTCTCCTTGAAGTCTTGCAGCGAAGTCCGTTTCTGAAAGAACTGATTGGCCGAGCCACAAACGGCTCATTACTTGCGTATGAACAATGATTGAACGTGATGAGTTCGTTTGCCGGAGACTAGATAAGAGTGCGCTGGAATAAGTGTCAATAGAGTTGGTTAGTTAAGTAACGAATCTTTCGTTATTCAGAAAGCTCCTACGCTTTCAGGTCCGGAAGCCCCATCGACTTGTCGAACAAACCCACCGAATCAGCGGTTTTTGGAGGTGGGGGGCGCCGGTTGTTCGTGTGGCAATGCGCAAGTGTTTTGTGGATTTTAGGCGAGGATAATCTGTCGCAGGACATATATATGTACCGCACACGATTATTGAAAGAGGGTTAAATTGTAAGAGTGGTTTTAGTGGCAGTTGCAGGGGGGTATGAAGTTTCGATGTAACTTCCATCCGTGGAAGTTTATGTCGCTGTTATGGCTGCTCAGTGTTGAGCGTTGTTCAGGAACTTGCTGAGAAACTGTTTTGTCCGTTCTTCTTTCGGATGGGCAAACAATTCTTTGGCTTCGCCTTGCTCGACAATCACACCCTTGTCGAAAAACACCACTCGGTTGGCCACGTCGCGGGCAAAGCCCATTTCGTGGGTCACGATGACCATGGTGCGCTTCTCCTCGGCGAGGCTGCGGATGGTCGCCAGCACTTCCCCCACCAGCTCCGGATCGAGTGCCGAGGTGGGTTCGTCGAACAGAATCACTTCCGGTTCCATCGCCAGCGCACGGGCAATCGCCACACGCTGTTGTTGTCCACCGGAAAGGCGTCGCGGGTACGCGTCTTCCTTGCCTGCCAGGCCAACCCTGGCCAGCAGCTTTTTACCCAGGGCAACGGCTTCGGCGTGCGCGATCTTCTTGACGATGATCGGGCCTTCGATGACGTTTTCCAGGGCGGTGCGATGCGGGAACAGGTTGAAGTTCTGGAACACGAAGCCGACGTGCTGACGCAAGCGCCGCACCAGGCTCTGCTGCTGGTTCAACGGGCGGCTGCCATCGATCTCGATGTCACCGACCTTGATCCGGCCGCTGGAGGGTTCTTCGAGAAAATTCAGGCAACGCAGGAACGTGGTTTTCCCCGAGCCGCTCGGCCCGATGATTGCCACCACCTCGCCTTCCTTCACTTCCAGATCAATGCCGTTAAGCACTACTTGACCCTTGAACTGCTTTGTCAGTTTTTCCACGACAATCATGGGGTCAGGACTCCTGGTCGTGCCGATTGACCCGCTCTTCCAACTTGTTCTGCAGGTGCGAGAGCACCGTGGCCAGAACCCAGTAGATCAGCGCGGCGGCAAGATACATGGTGAAAATTTCGAAAGTCCGGGCGGTAATCAGCTGCGCCTGACGGAACAGTTCCGGCACCTGAATGGTGGCGGCCAGCGCCGTGTCCTTGACCAGCGAGATGAAGCTGTTGCCCAGCGGCGGCAATGCCGTGCGCATCGCTTGCGGCAGGATGGCCCGGCGCAATGTCTGCGCGCGGGTCATGCCGATACTCGCGGCGGCTTCCCACTGGCCACGCTCGATGGAGCTGATCGCGGCACGCAGGATTTCGCAGGCGTAGGCGGCCATGTTCAGCGAGAAGCCGATCAGGGCCGCCGGCAGCGGATCAAGTTCGATGCCCAATTGCGGCAAGCCGTAATAGATCACGAACAGTTGCACCAGCAACGGCGTGCCGCGAAAGAACGACACGTAGATGCGGGCCAGCCAGCTCACCAGTTTGAAGCGCGACAGGCGCATCAACGCCAGGCCGAACCCCATCACCAGGCCGAAAAACATCCCGCCCAGGCTGAGGATTACCGTGTAGTACGCGCCCTTCAGCAGGAAGGGCGCGGAGTCCAGCGCAAGTTGGAAAGCTTCTCCCATTATTTGGTGACGTCAGCGCTGAAGTATTTTTCCGAAAGCTTTTTCAGCGTACCGTCGGCACGCAGCTTGTCGATGGCCTTGTTCACCGCTGCCAGCAACTCAGGCTCGCCTTTGCGCAGGGCAATGCCGGCTTCCTGACGGGAGAACGCTTCGCCGGCGGCGGAAGTGTCCTTGGCCTTCTTGGCGTATTCCAGTGCGGCGAGGCGGTCGATCAGGATGGCGTCAGTGCGACCGTTACGCAGGTCTGCGAACTTGCTCGGATCATCTTCGTAGGTGCGCACGTCAGCGGTCGGCACGTTGGCTTTAACCCACTGCTCGTAGTTGGTGCCCAGGCCTACGCCGACTTTCTTGCCAGCCAGGTCGGCGGCAGACTTGATGTTCAACTCGGCAGCTTTTTTGGTCAGCACCAGCGCCTGAATCCCGGAAACGGTGTACGGCTCGGAGAAGTCATACTTCTTCTTGCGCTCTTCGGAGATAGTCACCTGGTTGACCACTGCGTCCAGACGCTTGGATTCCAGCGCCGCGAGGATGCCGTCCCATTTGGTCGGTTGCAGTTTGACCTTCACGCCCAGCTCTTTGGCCAGGGCTTCGGAGAACTCGACTTCGAAGCCGGTCAGTTTGCCGTCGGCGTCAACGAAACTGAACGGTGGGTAAGTGCCTTCCAGGCCGACGTTGATCACGCCAGCGTCCTTGATTTTTTGCAGTTGCTCACCGGCAACCGCTTGCCCCAGCAGACCGGCGCTCAGCGCCAGGCCCAGCGAACCCACCAGCAGATTTCGACGTAGTGCGGAAAAATTCATGACAAGCCCCTGTGATTTCTTATGAAGACGCTTTTAGGAATGTTGGCAAAATCGGGATTTGGACGACTGCGATATCCTGCCCTAAAGCAGCGTATGCGTCTCGCTGCAAATTCGCCTGCGGCGTGACTATATGACGGTGCTTATAGATAGGAAAATAATAAATACTGCGTTTGTTATTCCTTAAAGGAATATGTGTCGGTTAGACCGCTATCGCCGGCAAGCCGGCTCCTACAGGGGCGTGCGCGATTTTTCATTCGACGCGAACCCTGTAGGAGCCAGCTTGCTGGCGATAGAGCGCGCAGCGCTCTCAGAAAGCCGAATCGTAGGCAAACAACGCCGGCGCCCCACCGGTGTGCAGGAAAATGATCGGTCCTTCATCAAAACGCTGACGCCCAATCCCGTCCAGCAACCCCGCCATCGCCTTGCCGGTATACACCGGGTCCAGCAATAAACCTTCCTGGCTCGCAACCAGTTTTACCGCCGACAACGTCCCGGCATTCGGCTCACCATAGCGCGGGCCGAAATATTCGTCCCACAACTCGACTTTGAAGCTCGCTGGCAGGCTGACGCCCAACAGCGCTGCGGTGCGCTCGGCGAGGCCTTGAACCTTCGGCCGCTGATCTTCTTCGCTGCGCGAAACCGTCACGCCAATCACTGGCAAATCCGGCAGTGCTTCGCTCAACGCGAGCGCCAGGCCGCTGTGGGTCCCGGCGCTGCCCGATGCCAGCACCACGGCGGCGAAGGTCAGGCCGGTGTCCTTGATCTGTTCGGCCAATTCCAGCCCCGCGCGCACATAACCCAGGGCGCCCAACGCATTGGAGCCTCCAATCGGCACCAGATACGGCTTTTTGCCGTTGCTGCGCAGGCGTGCGGCCAATGCTTCCAGTTGCTCGTCAGCGTTGTCGAGGTTGTCCACCAGCTCGACCTTGGCATCGAACAGGTCAAGCAGCAGCCGATTGCCGTTGCCGACATAGTTGGCGTCTTCGGTACCCAAAGGATTTTCCAGCAACGCTACGCATCCCAGGCCCAGTTTGGCGGCGAGGGCGGCGGTCTGGCGCACGTGGTTGGATTGCAGCGCGCCGGCAGTGATCAGCGTGTCCGCGCCCTGGGCCAGCGCATCGGCGCCCAGGTATTCGAGTTTGCGCAGCTTGTTACCGCCCATCGCCAGCGGCGTCAGGTCATCGCGTTTGACGTACACGTCGCGGCCCAGCCAGGCTGACAGGCGTTCGAGTTTTTCCAGAGGGGTCGGGTGGCCGAGCAGATCGAGGCGGTCAAAACGGGCGAGCTGTTGTTTGATCATGGGTCCGTACTGGCGGTGAGAGATGTCAGGACTATAGGCACGCCCAAATGCATGGGCAACCGGCAAGATTACTTATAGCCAAAAGTGCTGAGCACAGCACAATCAGTTCTTAATTCGGTTTCCAGACCTTGCCGTAAAGTAATCGCCGTCAGTGCGGCCAGACAGTCCGGCCGCCCGTGTGGAGTTTTTACCGTGAGCGAGCGTTCCAGCCATTGGCAATTGCAGACCATCGTCAGCCAACTGCGCACGGCGCGTGACGAGTGGCGTGCACAAAACGGCCGCGCCAGCGGCGAGCAGGGTGGCCGCGAGTTGCCTTCCCGAGCGGCCATGGCGGAGATTCTTGAAGCGTTGTGCGGGGCGTTGTTCCCGATGCGCCTGGGGCCGGTCGACCTGCGTGAAGAGAGTGAAGATTTCTACGTCGGTCACACGCTTGATGTCGCGTTGAATGCGTTGCTGGGGCAGGCACGGCTCGAATTGCGTTACGCCGCCCGCCACAGTGCCTCGGCCGACACTGAAGTCGAAGCCAAAACGATCCAGATCATCCAGGACTTCGCACTCGCCCTGCCGGGCCTGCGCAGCCTGCTGGACACCGATGTGCTGGCGGCCTATCACGGTGACCCGGCGGCCCGCAGCGTCGATGAAGTGCTGCTGTGCTATCCGGGGATTCTGGCGGTGATTCACCATCGCCTCGCGCACCATTTGTACCGTGCCGGGCTGCCGCTGCTGGCGCGGATCAGTGCAGAAATCGCGCACTCGGCGACCGGTATCGACATTCACCCGGGCGCGCAGATCGGCCGCAGCTTTTTCATTGATCACGGGACGGGCGTGGTGATCGGCGAGACCGCGATCATCGGCGAGCGTGTGCGGATTTATCAGGCCGTGACCCTGGGCGCCAAACGCTTCCCGGCGGATGAAGACGGCCAGTTGCAGAAGGGCCATCCGCGGCATCCGATTGTTGAAGACGATGTGGTGATTTATGCCGGCGCGACCATTCTGGGGCGGATCACCATCGGCAAGGGCTCGACTATTGGCGGCAACGTTTGGCTGACGCGCAGCGTTCCGGCAGGGGCCAACCTGACACAGGCGAATTTGCAGCATGATGATGGGACGCAGAAGTAGGGCCCGAAGGCTTTAGCGGCCTTTCAGACGCCATCGCCAGCAAGCCGGCTCCTACAAAGTTTGTGTCGAACGATAATTTTGTGAGCGACACAAAACCTGTAGGAGCCGGCTTGCTGGCGATCGGTTTCAAGACAAACCGCGATAACGGCATCCACCCATTTCCCCACTGAACACCCCCCCAAACCCCGCGTCATACCCATCCTTGAGCTAGCGTACGAACACTACCGCCGAGCCCTGCGATTAGTCCTTAGCCCCCTATCCATGTTTAACTTGAACGTTCATTCAAGTTAAACCGTCGGTTTGCTGCCCGCTCACAACAGGAGGCTTGCCCTTGCCGAGTCCGTTATTGATTGCCCGGTTTCACCCCCTCGAGGTGCACCTTTCATGAGTGCATCGTCCACCCCCGCCAGCGGCCAGATCCGCATGAATCCGCCGGTGTTTTACTTCGCGGCGACCTTTATTTTTCTGTTCGGCATCGTCGTTATCGCCATGCCTGAACAAGCCGGCGCCTGGTTGCTGCAAGCGCAAAACTGGGCGGCCAATACGGTCGGCTGGTATTACATGCTCGCGATGACGCTGTATCTGGTCTTCGTGGTGGTCACCGCCTTGTCCGGCTACGGCAAGATCAAGCTCGGTGCCGACCACGACGAGCCCGAATTCAGTTACCTGTCCTGGGCCGGCATGCTGTTCGCCGCCGGGATCAGCATCACGCTGTTCTTCTTTTGCGTGTCCGAACCATTGACCCATCTGTTGCAACCGCCGCAAGGCGAGGCCGGCACAGCGGACGCGGCGCGCCAGGCGATGCAGATTCTGTTTCTGCATTGGGGGCTGCACGGCTGGGGCGTGTTTGCCTTCGTCGGCATGGCGCTGGCCTACTTCGCATACCGCCATAACCTGCCGTTGGCCTTGCGTTCGGCGCTGTACCCACTGATCGGCAAACGCATCAACGGCCCGATCGGTTATGCGGTGGATGGCTTCGGCATCATCGCCACGGTGTTCGGCCTCGGTGCCGACATGGGCTTCGGCGTGTTGCACCTCAACTCGGGCCTGGATTACCTGTTCGGCATCGCTCACACCCAGTGGATTCAGGTCGGCCTGATCACGCTGATGATGGGCGCGGCGATCATCGTCGCGGTGGCTGGCGTCGATAAAGGCGTGCGGGTGATGTCCGACATCAACATGCTGCTGGCCTGTGCGCTGCTGCTGTTCGTGTTGTTCGCCGGCCCTACGCAGCACCTGCTCAATACCCTGATCCAGAACCTCGGCGACTACCTCGGCGCCTTGCCGATGAAAAGTTTCGACCTCTACGCCTACGACAAACCCAGCGACTGGCTGGGCGGCTGGACGGTGTTCTACTGGGCGTGGTGGATCGCGTGGTCGCCGTTCGTGGGTCTGTTCATCGCACGGATTTCCCGTGGCCGCACCATTCGCGAATTCGTCTTCGGCGTGCTGTTGATCCCGCTCGGTTTCACCCTGGCGTGGATGTCGATTTTCGGCAATAGCGCCATCGACCAGGTGCTCAATCACGGCATGAGCGCGCTCGGCATGTCGGCCATCGACAACCCGTCGATGACGCTGTACCTGCTGCTGGAAACCTACCCGTGGAGCAAAACCGTGATTGCGGTCACGGTGTTCATCAGCTTCGTGTTCTTCGTCACCTCGGCCGATTCCGGCACCGTGGTGCTGTCGACACTCTCGGCCAAGGGCGGCAACCCGGATGAAGACGGGCCGAAATGGCTGCGGGTGTTCTGGGGCGCGATGACCGCGCTGGTCACCAGTGCGCTGCTGTTTTCGGGCAGCATCGATGCGCTGAAGTCAGCGGTGGTGCTGACTTCGTTGCCGTTTTCGATGATCTTGCTGCTGATGATGTGGGGGCTGCACAAGGCGTTTTACCTGGAGTCGCAGAAGCAGATCGCGCAGCTGCATTCCCTGGCGCCGGTGTCCGGATCGCGGCGCGGCGGTTGGCGTCAGCGTTTGAGTCAGGCGGTGCATTTCCCGTCGCGGGATGAGGTCTATCGCTTCCTCGACACGACGGTGCGCCCGGCGATTGAAGAGGTGTCGGCGGTGTTCGTCGAGAAGGGTTTGAACGTGATCACTCAACCCGATCCGGCAAACGACAGCGTCAGCCTGGAAATCGGTCACGGCGAGCAGCATCCGTTCATCTATCAGGTGCAGATGCGTGGCTACTTCACGCCGTCATTCGCCCGTGGCGGCATGGGGCCCAAGCAACTCAACAATCGCCGTTATTATCGGGCCGAAGTGCACCTGAGCGAGGGCAGTCAGGACTACGATCTGGTGGGCTACACCAAGGATCAGGTCATCAACGACATCCTCGATCAGTACGAGCGGCACCTGCAGTTTTTGCATCTGGTGCGTTGAACTCAGGCCTCGCTGCTCATCACCATGAACAACACCAGCGCCGCCACCGGGATGCTGAACACGATGCTGCCGACCACCAGCTCCGTGGTCACGGACTGGCCGGCGGTGACCACGCCGATGGCGCCGTTGATCATCGTCAGGGCCAGCCACAACACGATGAAGCTGTAGGTCAGCGTCTGGCGGCTGAAGCCGATGTTCTCGCCGATGAACAGCATCAGCGCCAGTAGGACCAGGCCGAAGGTGATGATGATCGTGGTGTGCATGATGCGTTCCTCCCTTCAGGTGTAGTGCGTCTTTAAGACCGCCTTCGCGGGCAAGCCTCGCTCCTACAGTTTTGTGTCGCTCCTGTAGGAGCGAGCGGTGCGACGATTCGACTTGCCCGCGAAGGCGTCAATCCTGCCTACATAGCAGCTTAAACCAACCCGCCATTCACCCGCAGAATCTGTCCATTGACCCACGCCGAATCAGGGCCGACGAGAAAGGACACAACGCGCGAGATGTCTTCCGGCTGCCCCAGGCGTTCCAGCGGCGGTATCTTGGCAAAGTTCTGGATTTGCTCTTCGCTCTTGCCGTGAAGGAACAAATCGGTCGCCACCGGGCCAGGCGCAACGGCGTTGACGGTGATGTTGCGACCGCGCATTTCCTTGGCGAACACCTGAGTCAGGGACTCCACCGCGGCTTTGCTGGCGATGTACACGGCGTAACCCGGCAGGTTCATGCCGACGGTGCTGCTGGAGAAATTGACGATCCGGCCACCGCTGTTCAAACGGGTCGCCGCTTCACGCAACGTATTGAAAGTGCCGCGGGCGTGAATGTTGAAGTTCTGGTCGAACAGTTCGTCCGTGTGCTGCGCCAGCGGCATCACTTTGAGGATGCCGGCGTTGTTGATCAGCACATCGACTTTGCCCAGTTGTGTTTCGGTTTCGTCGAACATCCGGCGTACATCGTCGGCATTGGCCACGTCAGCCTTGATCGCTATGGCTTGATGGCCGGCCTGACGCAGTTCAACGACCAGCTTTGAGGCTTCAGTGGCGCTGCTGGCGTAGTTGATGGCGACGGCGAAACCTTCGCTGGCCAGTTGTTTGGCGATCACGGCGCCGATGCCGCGGGAGGCGCCGGTCACGATGGCAACTTTCGAAGTTTGAGTAGTCATGGCGGTGAATCCTTTGAGGGTGTCTGTTTGGGGTGAAGCCAGACTCACATGTTTACTCAGGCTGATAAATGCACGAGAGTTGCCTTGACTGTTCAATAAACGCCAACAATCAAAGGTCTCGAACGCCATGGATCAAGTCAAAGCGATGAAGGTGTTCGTGCGGATCTACGAGCGCAGCAGCTTCACCCTGGCCGCCGAAGACCTGAACCTGCCACGGGCAACCCTGACCCACACGCTGAACCAGTTCGAAGCCTGGCTCGGTACGCGTTTACTGGAGCGCAGCACGCGTAAGGTGCGTCCTACGCTGGACGGCGAGGCGTACTACTTGCGCTGTGTGCAATTGCTGGCGGAACTGGAAGAAGCTGAACTGGCTTTTCGCAGCGTCGCGCCGAAGGGGCGATTGCGGGTGGATTTGCATGGCACGCTGGCCAAGAGTTTTGTCATCCCCGCCTTGCCGCAATTCATGGAGCGCTATCCGGATATCGAACTGTCCATCAGCGAGGCCGACCGCTTTGTCGACCTGATCGCTGAAGGCGTCGACTGTGTGCTGCGGGCCGGCACGCTGGGTGATTCGGCATTGATCGGCAAACGCGTTGCCAACCTGCGCCAGATCACCTGCGCCAGCCCCGCCTACCTGCGCAAATACGGCGAACCGAAAACCCTCGAAGACCTGAAACACCATCGCGCTGTGAACTACGTCTCGCGCACCACGGCGAAGTTGTTCCCGTTCGAATTCATGGTCGATGGCGAATTGCAGGAAGTCGCCATCGAGGGCGCGATCTCGGTGTTCGGCGCAGAAATCTACGCCGCCTCGGCCATTGCCGGACTGGGCCTGATCCAGTGCCCGCATTACCGAATGGAAACGCAGATCGCCCAAGGCCTGGTGCAGGAAGTCCTGATCGACACGCCGCCACCACCGATGCCGGTTTCAGTGTTGTATCCGCACAACCGACACATGTCGCCACGGGTTCGGGTGTTTGTGGATTGGTTGGGGGAGGTGTTTGCAGGGGCGCGTTAGCCCCTCGAATCGAAAATATGTGAAACGTTTCAGCATTTCCTCAAGTCCGAGGTCTATCGACGTTTGTCTGGGCGTATGCTGGGCAACTTGCGAAGCAGTCGATACCAACTTCAAGACAGACAAGAGAGGATTCGATGACCTACACCGCTGCCGAAAACCGCTACGACTCCATCCCTTACCGCCGCGTCGGTCGCAGCGGTCTGGTGTTGCCGGCGTTGTCCCTGGGGCTGTGGCACAACTTCGGCGACAGCACGCCGATCGACACCCAGCGTTCGTTGCTGCGCACGGCGTTCGATCTGGGGATCAACCACTTCGACCTCGCCAATAACTATGGTCCGCCGTATGGTAGCGCCGAGACCAACTTCGGGCGTTTGCTGCGTGAAGATTTCAAGCAGTATCGCGACGAGCTGATCATCTCGAGCAAGGCGGGTTGGGACATGTGGCCCGGTCCTTATGGGCAGGGCGGTGGTTCGCGTAAATACGTGCTGGCCAGCCTTGATCAGAGCCTGCAGCGTCTGGGCCTGGAATACGTGGATATTTTCTACTCCCACCGTTTCGACCCGGACACGCCGCTGGAAGAAACCGCCAGCGCACTGGCCACGGCGGTGCAGCAGGGCAAGGCGTTGTACATCGGTATCTCGTCGTATTCCGGGGTGAAAACCCGTGAGATGGCGGCGCTGTTGCAAGAGTGGAAAGTGCCGTTGCTGATTCACCAGCCGGCCTACAACCTGCTCAATCGCTGGGTGGAAAAGGATCTGCTGGATGTCACCGACGAGCTGGGCACCGGCGTGATTGCGTTCACGCCGTTGGCGCAGGGCCTGTTGACCGACAAATACCTCAACGGCATTCCGAAGGATGCGCGGGTCAATCGTCCGGGCGGCGGTTCGTTGCAGTCCTCGCATCTGTCGGAGGCCAACATTGCCCATGTGCGTGGGCTCAATGAGATTGCCAAGCGTCGCGGCCAGAGCCTGGCGCAACTGGCGTTGGCGTGGACGCTGCGCGACCCTCGGGTGACTTCGGCGCTGATCGGTGCGAGCCGGCCGGAGCAGATTATCGAGAACGTCGGGGCGTTGAAGAATCTGAGCTTCAGTGCGGAAGAGTTGGCGGAGATTGACCGGTTTGCCCAAGAGGGCGGGATCAATCTTTGGGAGAAGCCTTCGACTGCGGAGTAAGCGTTCGCGCCGGTTTATCTGGCGCCTGCTATATCACCTTCGCGAGCAAGCCCGCTCCCACATTGAACGCGGTCTAATGTGGGAGCGGGCTTGCTCGCGAAGAGGTCATCAATGTCAATAAAGAACTCCGGGGCTCACCGAAAAAACGGCACATCCCCCAACACCGTAGCCCGCTGCATCACCCGCCGTGCCGGCCGGTAGTCATCCACCGCGTAATGCTGCGTCACGCGGTTGTCCCAGAACGCGATGTCGTCCTGCTGCCAGCGCCAGCGAATGGTGAATTCCGGCCGCGTGGAATGGGCGAACAGAAACTTCAGAATCGTCTCGCTCTCCGTCTCCGACAGTTCATTGATCTTCGACGTAAACCCTTCACTGACGAACAACGAACGGCGCCCGCTCACCGGGTGCGTGCGAATGACCGGGTGCGACAGCGGTGGATTCTTGCGGCGAGCCTCTTCCCACTGAGCCAATGCTTCAGGCGTGTTGCCATAGCGTTCCAACGGAAACGAACGGGTGAAATCGTGCGTCGCCGTCAGCCCTTCCAGCAGACTTTTCATCGGCGCGGACAGCGCCTCATAGGCCGCAATACCGCTGGCCCACAACGTGTCGCCACCAAACTCCGGCAACAGTTTTGCGCTGAGCACCGCGCCCATCGCCGGGGTCGGCAGGAAGGTCACGTCGGTGTGCCAGATCGCGTTGTCGCGCACGTCGGTGACGGCGGTGTCGAGGATCAGTACTTCTGGCTGTTCCGGCACATTGGGGTAGATCGGGTGAATGTGCAGGTCGCCGAAGTTGGCGGCGAAACGCGCCTGTTGCTGCGGCGTGATCGGCTGGTCGCGGAAGAACAAAACCTGATGTTTGAGCAGTGCCTGTTCGATGGCATCGCGCTGTTCCAGGTTCAGTGGCTGACTGATGTCGATGCCGCTGATGTGCGCGCCGAGGGCGGAGCTGAGGGGGACGATTGTCAGGTTGCTCATGGTGGTTCTCTTCAATCCGGGGTGCCGATCTGTCGGCATGGTCAATGACAAGTCGTTAGTGAGCCTGGCCGTGCCACGGCACCAGTTTGCGTTGCAGCGCACGCAAGCCCATCTCCATGGCGAAGGCGATCAGCGCAATCACCAGAATCCCCAGCACCACCACATCGGTGACCAGGAACTGTGCGGCCGACTGCACCATGAAGCCCAGGCCGCTGGTGGCGGCGATCAGTTCGGCGGCGACCAGCGTTGACCAGCCCACGCCCAGACCGATGCGCACGCCGGTCAAAATGTCCGGCAACGCACTCGGCAAAATCACATGGCGAATCAACTGCGCCCGGGTCGCGCCTAAAGATTGTGCTGCACGCAATTTGGCCGGGTCGACGGTGCGCACGCCAGTCGCGGTGGCGATGGCGATCGGGGCGAAAATCGCCAGGTAAATCAGCAGGACTTTCGACAGTTCACCAATGCCACACCAGATGACAATCAACGGCAGATAGGCCAGCGGTGGAATCGGGCGGTAGAACTCGATCAGCGGATCGAGAATGCCGCGCGCAATACGGTTGTGACCGATGGCGATGCCGACCGGCACGGCGGTCAGCACGGCAAAACCAAGACCCAGACCGATGCGGCTGAGGCTCGCGCCCAAGTGCTGCCACAACGTCGAATCCATGTAGCCGGTGGTCACCAGCAGCCAGCCTTTTTGCAGCACGGCGGACGGTGGCGGCAGGAACAGCGGTTCGATCATTCCTGTGGCGGTAACGGCCCACCACAGGGCAACCAACGCGACCAGGGTCAGCACGCTGATCCAGCGAGTACTGAGGCTTCGCCGAACAGGAATCACCGTCGAACCCGGTTTCACCGTCACGGCCGGAATTTCATAGCTGCTCATGCGCGCTCCTGCCGCGTGGCGGCGCTGCGTTGGGAGAACACTTTGGCGAGTACGTGTTCGCGGGTTTCGATAAAGCGCGGGTCGGATTTGATCGCCCGTGCGGACTCGCCGGCGGCGTAACGCTGACCAAAATCCAGGCTCAGGCGCTCGACGATTTGCCCGGGGTTTGGCGCCAGCAGAATCAGGTCCGTGGCGAGAAATACCGCTTCTTCAATATCGTGGGTAATCAGGAATACGGGTTTGGCGGTGCGCTGCCAGACTTGCAGCAGCAGCTCCTGCATCTGTTCGCGGGTGAAGGCGTCGAGGGCGCCGAAAGGTTCGTCCATCAACAACACGCGAGGATCGGCGGCGAGTGCACGGGCCAGGCCAACACGCTGCTTCTGGCCACCGGAAAGTTGCCAGATCCGCCGGTTTTCGAAACCGGAAAGGTCCACCAGTGCGAGCATTTCCCGAGCACGGATTTCACGTTTGTCCCGGGAGACACCGGCCAGTTCCAGACCGAAACCGACGTTGGCCAGCACGTCTTGCCAAGGCAGCAGTGCGTCGTCCTGGAACACCACGCCGCGTTCGGCGCTCGGGCCTTTGACCGGCACGCCATCGAGGGTGATGCGCCCGGCGCTGGGTTCGACGAAACCGGCAATCAGGTTCAACAGCGAAGTCTTGCCACTGCCGGACGGGCCGAGGGCCACCAGCAATTGCTGGGGCCCAAGGCTCAAGGAAATATCCGCCAATACCGGTTCCGGACTACCGGGGTACTGTGCGCTGATGCGCTCCAGCTGTAGCAAGGCCATCGCAATTAACTCCCGATCAGTTGGTGATGAACTTGGCGCTGACGTACGGCGCGTAGTCCGGCAGCACGGCCTCGACCTTGCCTTGTTCTTTCAGGAACACGGCGGTGTCGGTGATGGCTTTGGTGGTCGGCGCGCCGAGGGTGATCACCTGATCAGCCGCCAGCGGGTAGACGTTGCCTTGCAGCAGCAGCGGAATGTCGCTGGCCTTGGCACCGGACAGCTTCACCAGCTTGTCGACGTTGGATTGATTGGCGAGCCAGGCTTTAGGGTCTTTGCGGTAATCGGCGTAGGCGTCGAGGGTGACTTTGGCGAACGCGGTGACGATTTCCGGGTGCTTCTCGGCGAAGTCTTTACGCACGATCCAGGCATCGAACGTTGGTGCGCCGAACTTGGCCAGTTCACCAGAGGTGATCAGCACTTTGCCGTTTTCCTTGGCCACACCGAGCGCTGGGTCCCACACGTAGGTGGCGTCGATGTCACCGCGTTTCCATGCGGCGATGATGGCTGGCGGGGCGAGGTTGAGCACGGTGACTTTCGAAGGGTCGATGTTCCAGTGCTTCAACGCGGCGAGCAGGCTGTAGTGGCCGGTGGAAACGAACGGCACGGCGATTTTCTTGCCGATCAGGTCTTGCGGCGTCTTGATCCCGGAGCCGTCGCGGGCAACCAAGGCTTCAGCGGCACCGATCTGGGTGGCGATGAGGAAGGTTTCAACCGGGACTTTGCGGGTGATTGCAGCCGTCAGAGGGCTGGAACCGAGGTAGCCGATCTGCACGTCGCCGGAAGCGATGGCGGCGATGATGTCGGCACCGTTGTCGAATTTGCGCCAGTCGATCTTGGCGTTGGTGGCTTTTTCGTAGGCGCCGTCGGCCTGGGCGACTTTCGCCGGGTCCACGGTGGTCTGGTAGGCGACAGTCACGTCAGCCGCCTGGGCAAAGAAACTCGCCGCAGCCAAAGACGCGGCCGCCAGGAGGCGAAGAGGGAAATGCAGTTTCATTGGGAAGCTCCTTTTCAGGCGGACCGAGAGTCGGCGTGAAAAAGAGACTAAATGATATAAGAATCCGAAAATAAATAACTTTTTCGAATGAGCTTATGAGCGGAAAATTCTAAGCAAGACCGCGGCGCAGCCTTCGCGGGCAAGCCTCGCTCCTACAGGTTGGGGGTCGAGTCACAACTGGGTGACCGACACAAAACTGTAGGAGCGAGGCTTGCCCGCGAAAAGATTCGAAGGACCTTCAGAGGTTAGTTGCTGATCGCCAGAATGCTCGCCTGATACGAGCCGACAAACACATCGAAATCGCCGACTTCGTTCTGCTCCAGCTCCACTTGCTCCGCCAGCGACGAACGCGCGCGCTCTTCAAACGTTGCCTGGTCTTCGCTGCTCAACGGCTCGCTGCGGAAATATTCCGCATGGGCCTGGCTCTGGCGCAGGGAGAACTGGCTGAAGCTTTCCTTGTGTTCGGCCATTGCCGCCAGCACCTGGGCCGATGGCGTCAGGGACGAGTCCTTGACCTTGGCCAGTTGCGCGTCCAATGCCTTGCTGTGCGCATCGCCGCCATGGCTCTGATCCAGCAATGCCGCCAGTGGCGCAATCTTCTCCAGCAACTCTCCGGCCCATTCCTTCAGGTCAACCGGTTGACCGTCGCGTTGCAATTGCAGGCCCGGACGGCGACCTTCCTTGACCACGCTGAGGAAGTTCGATGTCGCGTTGCCGCACGAATTACTGGTCAACAGCGGGCTGTCGTTCAGCGCGCAATACAGCAGGAACGCATCGAGGAACCGCGACTCGGTCAGGTCGATACCCATCGGCAGGAACGGGTTGATGTCCAGGCAACGCACTTCGACGTACTGAATGCCACGGGCCACCAGGGCCTGGATCGGCCGCTCGCCGGTGTAGGTCACGCGTTTCGGGCGGATGTTGGAGTAGTACTCGTTTTCGATCTGCAGGATGTTGGTGTTGAGCTGAACCCACTCACCGTCCTGATGCGTGCCGATTTCGACATACGGCGCATACGGTGTGGCCACCGCTTTGCGCAGGCTGTCGGTGTAGCTCGCCAGGTCGTTGTAGCACGGCGTCAGGCCGGCCTGGGCGTTGCTCTGGTAACCCAGATCGCTCATGCGCAGGCTGGTGGCGTACGGCAGGTACAAGGTGTCCGGGTCCAGCTGTTCCAACTGATGCGTGCGACCGCGCAGGAAACCGGCGTCCAGCGCTGGCGAAGCACCGAACAGGTACATCAGCAGCCAGCTGTAGCGGCGGAAATTACGGATCAGCGCGATGTAGGCCGACGACTGATAGTCGCGGTCAGTGCCGACAAAGCCTTCCGCCTGCTTGAGCAGCGGCCAGAGCTTCTCCGGCAGGGAGAAGTTGTAGTGAATCCCGGCGATGCACTGCATGGTCTTGCCGTAGCGCAGGGCCAGGCCCTTACGGTAGACATACTTGAGCTTGCCGATGTTGGAGGTGCCGTAATAGGCGATCGGAATATCTTCCTCGGCCGGCAACGGGCACGGCATCGATGGACTCCACAGGTACTCGTTGCCGAGCTTGCTGTAGGCAAAACGGTGAATCCTGTCCAGGCTCGCCAGGGTGTCGGCCGGGTCGGGCAGGGCGGGCGTGATGAACTCCAGCAGCGACTCGGAATAGTCGGTGGTGATTTGTTCGTTGGTCAGCGCGGAACCCAATTCTTCCGGGTGCGGCGTTTGCGCCAGGCGACCTTCGCCGGTCACGCGCAGGCATTCACGTTCGATGCCGTGAAGGCACTGTTCGAGCAGAGAGAGGTTAGCGCGCTCGCCGAGCAGAGCCAGGCGGCGGTTGAGAAGTTCGCTCAAGTTGGATTCCTTCACGCGTCAGTCGCCCCAATATGGGGGTGGGCAGGACGGTCTACAAGGGTGAAGTTGAAACTGGCGTTTTCGCCTGGTTTTGTAGGAGCGAGCTTGCTCGCGAAGGACTTGAGGGCGCCGCGTTCATCCAGGCGACCCTAGTCTTCGTTGACCTCCATCGCGAGCAAGCTTGCTCCTACAGGGATTCGTTGCGCTGAAATTAACTCAAAATGATGGCATTCATCTACAGGACAGCGAACGTGCCTTGTGCTTTTGCGACGAGTTTGTCGCCCTGCATCACGTCGGCTTCGACCACCAGCGTGCGGCGGCCCGGGTGGATCACCCGCGCCGTGCACATCACCTCACCGTCGGAAACGGCGCGGATGTAGTTGATCTTGCACTCGATGGTCGCGCTCTGCTGGTCAAAGCCGTGGGTGCTGGAACAGGCCAGCCCCATGGCAATGTCCACCAGGCTGAACAAGGCCCCGCCGTGCAGCTTGCCGCCGCGATTGCGCAGTTCGGGTTCAAGCGCCAGGGCGACTTGCGCCACCCCGGTTTCCAGGCTGTGCAAGCGACAGCCCAGTAGCTTGAAAAACGCGCTTTCGGTCAGCCCGGCCGGGATCTCCATCAGCGTTTCTTCAACTGCTTGGCGTTAGCGAACAACGAAGCCATGGCGTTGTTGGACGGGGCCGCCGCCGTGGTTTCCTTGCGCGGTGCAGTGTTCTGGGACTGGCGCGGTGCCGACCCCGGACGCGCACCACGGGCACCGTCGATTTTCTCGCCCGGGGTGTCGCTCATGCGCATCGACAGGCCGACGCGTTTGCGCGGGATATCGACTTCCATGACCTTCACTTTCACCACGTCACCGGCCTTCACCGCTTCACGCGGGTCCTTGATGAACTTCTCCGAAAGCGCAGAGATGTGCACCAAACCGTCCTGATGCACGCCGATATCGACGAACGCACCGAAGTTGGTCACGTTGGTCACGACGCCTTCGAGGATCATGCCCAGTTGCAGGTCCTTGAGGTCTTCGACGCCTTCCTGGAACTCGGCGGTCTTGAACTCCGGACGCGGGTCGCGGCCAGGTTTTTCCAGCTCTTGCAGGATGTCGGTGACCGTTGGCAGACCGAAGGTTTCGTCGGTGTACTTCTTCGGATCAAGACGCTTGAGGAAGCTCGCGTCGCCGATCAGCGAGCGAATGTCGCGGTCGGTTTCAGCAGCGATGCGTTGCACCAGCGGATAGGCTTCCGGGTGAACCGCAGACGAATCCAGCGGGTTGTCGCCGTTCATCACGCGTAGGAAACCGGCCGCCTGTTCGAAGGTTTTTTCGCCCAGACGCGCCACTTTCTTCAACGCTGCGCGGGTCTTGAACGCGCCGTGCTCGTCACGGTGGCTGACGATGTTCTGCGCCAGGGTCGCGTTGAGGCCGGAGATACGGGCCAGCAGCGCCACGGACGCAGTGTTCACGTCCACGCCGACGGCGTTCACGCAGTCCTCGACCACAGCGTCCAGGCCGCGCGCCAGTTTCAGCTGCGACACGTCGTGCTGGTACTGGCCGACACCGATGGATTTCGGATCGATTTTAACCAGTTCGGCCAGCGGATCCTGCAAGCGACGGGCGATGGACACCGCGCCACGGATCGATACGTCGAGGTCCGGGAATTCCTTCGAAGCCAGTTCCGACGCCGAGTAAACCGATGCACCGGCCTCGGAGACCATGACTTTGGTCATCTTCATGGCTGGGTATTTTTTGATCAGCTCAGCAGCCAGCTTGTCGGTTTCGCGGCTGGCGGTGCCGTTGCCGATGGCGATCAGGTCCACCGAGTGCTTGGCGCACAGGGCGGCGAGAATCGCCAGGGTCTGGTCCCACTTGTTGTGCGGCACGTGCGGGTAAACCGTGGCGTGATCCAGCAGCTTGCCGGTGGCGTCGACCACGGCGACCTTGCAACCGGTGCGCAGGCCCGGGTCGAGGCCCAGGGTGGCACGCGGGCCAGCCGGAGCCGACAGCAGCAGGTCGTGCAGGTTGTGCGCGAACACGTTGATCGCTTCGGTTTCCGCGCCATCGCGCAGCTCGCCCAGCAAGTCGGTTTCGAGGTGGGTGTAGAGCTTGACCTTCCAGGTCCAGCGCACCACTTCGCCCAGCCATTTGTCGGCGGCGCGGTTCTGGTTCTGGATGCCGAACTGCTGACCGATCATGCCTTCGCACGGGTGCATGGTGCCCGGCAGTTCGTCGCCGACTTTCAGCGCGGAGCTGAGAATGCCTTCGTTGCGGCCACGGAAAATCGCCAGCGCGCGGTGCGACGGCATGCTTTTCAGCGGTTCGTCGTGTTCGAAATAGTCGCGGAACTTGGCGCCTTCCTCTTCCTTGCCGGCGATCACGCGGGCACTGAGAGTGGCTTCTTGCTTCAAGTAGTTGCGCAGTTTGTCCAGCAGGCCGGCGTCTTCGGCGAAGCGCTCCATGAGGATGTACTTGGCGCCTTCGAGGGCCGCCTTCACATCGGCCACGCCTTTTTCGGCGTTGATGAAGCGTGCGGCTTCGGTGTCCGGGGCCAGCGAGGGATCGTTGAACAGGCCGTCGGCCAGCTCGCCGAGGCCGGCTTCCAGGGCGATCTGGCCCTTGGTGCGGCGCTTTTGCTTGTACGGCAGGTACAAGTCTTCGAGGCGGGTCTTGGTGTCGGCGAGTTTGATGTCGCGTTCGAGTTGCGGGGTCAGCTTGCCTTGCTCTTCGATGCTGGCGAGGATGCTGATGCGCCGTTCGTCGAGTTCTCGCAGGTAGCGCAGACGCTCTTCCAGATGACGCAACTGGATGTCATCGAGGCTGCCGGTCACTTCTTTCCGGTAACGGGCGATGAAGGGAACGGTAGAGCCTTCATCGAGTAGCGCGACGGCCGCTTCGACCTGTTGTGGGCGTACGCCGAGTTCCTCGGCGATGCGGCTGTTGATGCTGTCCATAAAACCACCTGACAAATTGTGAAAGCAGGCTCGCGGGCGCGGGGATAAAGGCTCGGCGAGTCTGGTTGAGCGGCCTGGCCTGCGCCGCTACCTGGATCAACAGGCATCCCGTTGACCCGTGAAATCGAACAATTACTGCCGTGGCGATGAAAATAAAAAGCCGCCGCGACGGTAACGATCAGACGTTGCCTGACACAAAAGGCCGCGCATTATAACCAGCGTTCTGTCATTCGGGGGCATCACAGGCTGTAGGCACAATGCCCGGATTTCTGGCGGTGAAGGAAAAATCTGCTAACAATGCACACGGTGCGTATAACGGCAGCTACGCCATAATGCGCGCCGAGATCAAAGGAGCATCCAATGAGCAGCACTGCAAACATTGCTGAAGGCGAAAAAATTCTTATCGTTGACGACGATCCGGGGCTCAGCAGCCTGCTGGAACGCTTTTTCGTCAGCAAGGGCTACCGCGCCCGCGCCGTACCGAACACCGAACAAATGGACCGCCTGCTGGCGCGTGAAGTGTTCAACCTGGTCGTCCTCGACCTGATGCTGCCCGGCGAAGACGGTCTGACCGCCTGCCGCCGTCTGCGCGGCGCGAACAATCAGATTCCGATCATCATGCTCACCGCCAAGGGCGACGAGCTGAGCCGCATCAAGGGCCTTGAACTGGGCGCCGACGATTACCTGGCCAAGCCATTCAACCCGGACGAGCTGATGGCTCGCGTCAAAGCGGTCCTGCGTCGTCAGTCGGCGCCGGTGCCGGGTGCGCCGGGCAGCGAAGACGAAAGCGTGACCTTCGGTGACTACGAGCTGTCCCTGGCGACTCGCGAACTGAAACGCGGTGACGAAGTGCACATGCTCACCACCGGTGAGTTTGCGGTACTCAAGGCCCTGGTCATGAACGCGCGTCAGCCACTGACCCGCGACAAGCTGATGAACCTGGCCCGTGGCCGCGAGTGGGATGCCCTGGAGCGTTCCATCGACGTGCAGATTTCCCGTCTGCGCCGGATGATCGAGCCTGATCCGTCCAAGCCGCGTTACATCCAGACTGTCTGGGGCGTGGGCTACGTGTTCGTTCCGGATGGCGCCGCCACCAAGTGATCGGCGATTTGTAGGAGCGGGTCGTGCGGATGATGTTGTCCGCAGACTCGCGATCCGCAATATGCGAGCATCGCTCGCTCCTGCAAGTGTGTAGCGGTTATTCATGAAAACCCCGGTTTGGTTCCCCCAGAGTTTCTTCTCCCGCACCCTGTGGCTGGTGCTGATTGTCGTCCTGTTTTCCAAGGCGCTGACCCTGGTTTATCTGTTGATGAACGAAGACGTGCTGGTGGATCGTCAATACAGCCACGGCGTCGCCCTGACGCTGCGCGCCTATTGGGCGGCCGATGAAAACAATCGCGACAAGATTGCCGAAGCCGCGACCCTGATCCGGGTGGTGGGCACCGGTGTGCCAGAAGGCGAGCAACACTGGCCCTACAGCGAGATCTATCAGCGGCAGATGCAGGCCGAACTCGGTGCCGACACCGAGGTGCGATTACGCATGCACTCGCCGCCAGCGCTGTGGGTCCGGGCGCCGAGCCTGGGCGATGGCTGGCTGAAAGTACCGCTGTATCCGCATCCTTTGCGTGGCCAGAAAATCTGGAACGTGCTCGGCTGGTTCCTTGCCATTGGCTTGCTGTCCACCGCCTCGGCGTGGATCTTCGTCAGCCAGCTCAATCAACCCTTGAAGCGTCTGGTCTATGCCGCCCGCCAACTTGGCCAGGGCCGCAGCGTGCGCCTGCCGATCAGCGACACGCCGAGCGAGATGACCGAGGTGTACCGCGCGTTCAACCAGATGGCCGAAGACGTCGAACAGGCTGGCCGCGAGCGCGAGCTGATGCTGGCCGGGGTGTCCCATGACCTGCGAACACCGCTGACTCGTTTGCGCTTGTCATTGGAACTGATGGGCGACCACAGCGACCTGACGGACGACATGGTCCGCGACATCGAGGACATGGACGCGATTCTCGACCAGTTCCTCGCGTTTATCCGCGATGGCCGCGATGAATCGGTGGAAGAGGTGGACTTGAGCGATCTGGTCCGCGAAGTCGCCGCGCCGTTTAACCAGAATGAAGAGAAAGTGCGCTTGCGTCTGGAGCCGATTCAGCCGTTTCCGCTGCGTCGCGTGTCCATGAAACGGTTGCTGAACAACCTGATCGGCAATGCGCTGCATCACGCTGGCAGCGGTGTTGAGGTGGCGGCTTATGTGTCCGGGGATGTCAGCGCCCCGTATGTGGTGCTGAGCGTCATGGACCGTGGGGCGGGGATTGATCCGTCGGAGCTGGAGGCGATCTTCAATCCGTTTACCCGTGGGGATCGTGCTCGCGGTGGCAAAGGGACCGGGTTGGGTCTGGCGATCGTGAAGCGGATTGCTTCGATGCATGGTGGAAATGTTGAGCTGCGCAACCGGTCCGGTGGTGGGCTGGAAGCGCGGGTGCGGTTGCCGCTTGGATTGATGTTGCCTCGGGATGCGGTTTAACAACTGAGATCTTCAGTGGGGCTGATGGCCCTTTCGCGGGCAAGCCTCGCTCCTACATGGATTTATGATCACTGTAGGAGCGAGGCTTGCCCGCGAAGACGGCATCACTGCCGCCACTTATTCAGGATCAGCCCTTACCCTTGGTCCGAGTCATATTCGGCCCACCATTCTTCTCAAGATGCTCAATGATGATCCCCGCCACATTCTTCCCAGTGGTGGTTTCAATCCCTTCCAGTCCCGGCGACGAATTCACTTCCATCACCAACGGCCCGTGATTCGAACGCAGAATATCCACACCCGCCACCGCCAGTCCCATCACCTTCGCAGCGCGTAATGCAGTCATGCGTTCTTCCGGCGTGATCTTGATCAGGCTGGCGCTGCCACCGCGATGCAGGTTGGAACGAAACTCCCCAGGCTTGGCCTGACGCTTCATCGCCGCAATCACCTTGTCACCGACCACGAAGCAGCGGATGTCCGCACCGCCGGCTTCCTTGATGTATTCCTGAACCATGATGTTCTGCTTGAGGCCCATGAACGCCTCGATCACTGATTCCGCCGCCGTTGCGGTTTCGCACAGCACCACGCCGATGCCCTGGGTGCCTTCCAGCACCTTGATCACCAGCGGCGCGCCGTTGACCATGTCGATCAGGTCGGGAATGTCATCCGGAGAGTGGGCAAACCCGGTGACCGGCAAACCGATCCCACGGCGCGAGAGCAATTGCAGCGAACGCAGTTTGTCTCGCGAGCGGGCAATGGCCACCGATTCGTTAAGCGGGAACACCCCCATCATTTCAAATTGACGCAGTACCGCGCAGCCATAGAACGTTACCGACGCACCGATCCGGGGGATCACCGCGTCGAAACCTTCCAGCGGCTTGCCGCGGTAGTGGATCTGCGGTTTGTGGCTGGCAATGTTCATGTAGGCGCGCAGGGTGTCGATCACCACCATTTCATGGCCACGCTCGGTACCGGCTTCGACCAGACGACGAGTGGAATACAGACGCGGGTTCCGCGACAGCACAGCGATCTTCATGCAACACCTGTGGAGGAGGTAGATACCGGGAACACCGGCTTGTCTTGTACATACTTAATGCCCGGATTGACCACCAGTTGGCCGTCGATCAGGGCTTTGGAACCGAGAAGCAGGCGATAACGCATGGACTTGCGGCAGGCGAGGGTGAACTCGACGGGCCAGACCCGATCACCGAGGGCCAGGGTGGTGCTGACCACGTAACGCTTCTGCGCCTGGCCGTTGGAGCTCTTGATGGATTTCATCGTCACCAGCGGTGCTTCACAGCGTCGGTGTCGCAACTGCACTACCGTGCCCAGGTGCGCGGTGAAGCGCACCCACTGTTCGCCGTCGCGCTCGAACGGCTCGATGTCAGTGGCATGCAGGCTGGAGGTGCTGGCGCCGGTGTCGATTTTTGCCCGCAGGCCCGCAACTCCCAAACCCGGGAGCGCCACCCACTCGCGCAGACCGACAACGGTCAAATGGTCAAATGTCTTCAAAGGTACTCAACCGGTGGATACCGCTGGGGCCGCACGCGGCCGGATTCGCGGTATTCACGCAGAATAATGGTTAAAAGGCGACAGATATCTACAGCCCGGAATTCCACCCCTGCAAGCGAGGTGTGGCGTGCGCATTGTAGTACGGGTCGGTGGAAATCCTGGCACGACAGAAACGGTAGTACAGTTCACCAATATTTCAGAATGAGGAAATTCCATGGCACAAAAAAGCGAAGAGGACGACAAGGTCCGTCTCGATAAGTGGTTGTGGGCCGCGCGTTTTTATAAAACACGTGCCTTGGCGAAAGCGGCGATTGAAAGTGGCAAGGTGCATTGCCGTGGCGAGCGCTGCAAGCCGGGCAAAGAGCCGCGGATCGGCGACGAGTTTCAGATTCGCGCAGGGTTCGAGGAGCGCACGGTGGTGGTCCAGGCGTTATCGATCGTGCGCCGTGGTGCGCCG
Source organism: Pseudomonas sp. BF-RE-22 (assembly GCF_019956155.1). Taxonomy (NCBI): domain Bacteria; kingdom Pseudomonadati; phylum Pseudomonadota; class Gammaproteobacteria; order Pseudomonadales; family Pseudomonadaceae; genus Pseudomonas; species Pseudomonas sp. BF-RE-22. The sequence continues at coordinate 88,910 of NZ_JAHBDD010000066.1, forward strand.
GAAGCTCAGACCTTGTACGCCGAAACCGAGGCCAGCATCGCCAAGCGCGAAGCGGCTGCGGCGATGCGCAAGGCGGGCTCGCTGGGCGTGAGCACCGACGGCAAACCAAGCAAGAAGCAGCGGCGGGATCTGTTTAAATTTCGTGGGAGCAGCAACGACGAGTGAGGCTGTTGCTTCTGCGTTGTCTGGGCTGACGCCTTCGCGGGCAAGCCCGCCCCCACAAGGGATACGCATTTCAATGTGGGAGCGAGCCTGCTCGCGATCGAGTGCGCAGCACTCGCCAGCCATCCCCGGATTCAGGCACTACGCACCACACTTATCCGACCAGCAGTATCCCCCAGACCACCGCATCGAACGGTCGAAGACTTGCAATTACCCGAATGCGCAGCCATATCGGGTGAATCGCCAGCGGCGAATCGAGTGGATGGAAAGCCACTCGTCGAAAATCACACACAGCCTCTGACCTGTAGGCCATAACCAGAAGGCCAGCAGCACCAGCGGCACAAAATTGCACAACGCCACCGGCAGACGTCCCACCTTGCTTGGAACAAAACCGGATTGTTCATAAAATGCCTCCCATGGCTGAACAGTGCGCACCAAAACGGTGCTACAGAGGCGCGATTTTCTCGTTTGTAACCTTTTTATCATTTACTTCAGATACCCAGACCTATGACCGATCTACCGGATACCGACTACACCCAACGCTTCATCTTCGATGACAGCGACACCCGCGGCGAGCTGGTTTCGTTGGAGCGCAGCTACGCCGAGGTCCTTGCCAAACACCCGTATCCGGAGCCGGTCGCGCAACTGCTTGGTGAACTGATGGCCGCCGCGTCGTTGCTGGTCGGCACCTTGAAGTTTGATGGTCTGCTGATTCTTCAGGCGCGGTCCGACGGCCCGATCCCGTTGCTGATGATCGAATGCTCCAGCGAACGTGATATCCGTGGTCTGGCCCGTTACGAGGCCGACCAGATCGCCCCCGACGCCACCCTCGCCGACCTGATGCCCAACGGCGTTTTGGCGCTGACCGTCGACCCGACCGTGGGCCAGCGTTATCAGGGCATCGTCGACCTGGATGGCGAAACCCTCTCGGAATGCTTCACTAACTACTTCGTGATGTCGCAACAGGTGGGCACACGTTTCTGGCTGTACGCCGATGGCCGTCGCGCCCGTGGCCTGTTGCTTCAGCAACTGCCCGCCGACCGCCTGAAAGACGAAGAAGAACGCGCCGCCAGCTGGCAGCACATCACCGCGCTGGGCAGTACCCTGACCGCCGATGAATTGCTCGGTCTGGACAACGAAACCGTGCTCCATCGTCTCTACCACGAAGAGCAGGTCCGGCTGTTCGATGTGCAGAAATTGCGCTTCCGTTGCAGCTGCTCGCGCGAACGTTCTGCCAATGCTCTGGTCAGTTTGGGTCTGGAAGATGCGCAGAGCCTGGTCGTCGAACACGGTGGCAACATCGAGGTCGACTGTCAGTTCTGCAATGAACGTTACCTGTTCGACGCCGCCGATATTGTTCAATTATTCGCCGGTGCGGGCGTCGACACGCCGTCAGATACCCGTCACTAAAACGGTTCAGCGCAGGTAAATTCACTGGAAAGTGCCGGAATAACGCCGTTACGACGGGAGGGCCCTACTTTTTTTGGGCGTTTCTGGCATAATCCGGCCCACTTTTTTCGCGGTAGTAGTGCACGACTTTCTACTACAAAACGTTTGGAGCACTCGGCCACTGGCCGACGGGGAACCTCATGACGCAAGCCAATAACGCCGTGTACACCGATCTGAGTGTTGATGATCTGGTTAAAGAAGCCCTGAATCGCGGTGAAGGCGAGCTTGCCGATACCGGCGCGCTGGTTGTTCGCACCGGTCACCGTACCGGTCGCTCGCCAGTCGATCGTTTCATCGTTGAAGAGCCGACCACCCAGGCCGCTATCGCCTGGGGCCCGATCAACCGCAAGTTCCCGGCCGACAAGTTCGATGCCCTGTGGGCTCGCGTCGAGGCGTTCAACAACGCGCAAGATCATTTCGTTTCCCACGTGCATGTAGGCGCGGCCGAAGATCACTACCTGGCCGTGAAGATGACCACCCAGACTGCCTGGCAGAACCTGTTCGGTCGTTGCCTGTTCATCAACCCGGCCCAGTACAACCCGGCGGGTCGTGCTGAGTGGCAAGTGCTCAACGTTGCCAACTTCGAATGCGTGCCAGAGCGTGACGGCACCAACTCTGACGGTTGCGTGATCATCAACTTCGCACAGAAGAAAGTGCTGATCGCCGGCATGCGTTACGCCGGTGAAATGAAGAAAGCCATGTTCTCGGTGCAGAACTTCCTGCTGCCTGCCGCTGACGTACTGCCGATGCATTGCGCCGCCAACATCGGCGAAGCGGGCGACGTGACACTGTTCTTCGGCCTGTCCGGCACCGGTAAAACCACCCTGTCGGCCGACGAAAGCCGTTACCTGATCGGTGACGACGAACACGGCTGGGGCGAAGGCGTTGTCTTCAACATCGAAGGCGGTTGCTATGCCAAGTGCATCGACCTGTCCGAGAAGAACGAGCCGGTCATCTGGAAAGCCATCAAGCACGGCGCAGTCCTGGAAAACGTCGTGATCGACGACGCCAAGCACGCCGACTACGCCGATGTCAGCCTGACCCAGAACAGCCGCGCCGCCTACCCGCTGGAGCACGTTGCCAAGCGTTCCGAGAAGAACCTCGGTGGCGAGCCAAACGCTGTGATCTTCCTGACCTGCGACCTGACCGGCGTACTGCCGCCAGTCTCGATCCTCAGCGAAGAACAAGCGGCCTACCACTTCCTGTCCGGCTACACCGCACTGGTGGGCTCGACCGAAATGGGTTCCGGCAGCGGCATCAAGTCGACCTTCTCCACCTGCTTCGGCGCACCGTTCTTCCCGCGTCCGGCCGGCGAATACGCAGAACTGCTGATCAAGCGCATCCGCGGTTTCGGCTCCAAGGTCTACCTGGTCAACACCGGCTGGACCGGCGGCGGCTACGGCGTCGGCAAACGCTTCAACATCCCGACCACTCGCGGCGTCATCGCAGCGATCCAGAGCGGTGCGTTGATCGGTGCTGAAACCGAACACCTCGACACCATCAACCTCGACGTGCCACTGGCCGTACCGGGCGTTGAAACTGGCCTGTTGAACCCACGTAACACCTGGGCTGACAAGGCTGCTTACGATGAGGCTGCTAAGGCGTTGGCTGGGTTGTTTGTTGAGAACTTCAAGAAGTTCGAAGTGAGCGACGCGATCAAGGCTGCTGGGCCGAAGTTGTAAGAGTTGGTTTGATGTAATGAAAAAGCCGCCCTTTGGGGCGGCTTTTTTGTGGGTAACGCATTACCTGTAGGAGCCAGCTTGCTGGCGATAAACCCAAGTACGCCGCGTTTATCCAGACAGCACGCGTTATCGTTAACCACCATCGCCAGCAAGCTGGCTCCTACAGGTATTGGATTCCGTAAGGTGCCTTTTTTGTGAGGGCGGCTCAGGTTTTCAGGTGCAAAACGAACGCGCCCACCAACACCAGAACCACGCCAAGCATCTGTAACTTTGCCAGCCTTTCCTTGAAGAATACGTATCCCAGAATCGCCGCAATCCCTCCAGACAACGTACTGATCACGGTCACCACCGAAACCGATCCTGCCACCGCGCCCCAGGCGAACGAAGAAAACCCACCCAGGTTCATCAAGCTGGCGCCGGTCAGCGTCATGCAGTTTTTCAACGGTGGGATTTTCAGTCCGTCCTCAATCCTCAGGACGATAACCACCAGCACGATCAGACCAACCAGATAAGCGAGCCAAAGCATCGTTACCGGACCAAGGACCGGAAGCACAAAGTGGCCTTGCAGCCAGAAACTGGTGCCGTAGAAAAGGGCGGCCAACAGTGCGTAGGCGATCGAGCTGCTGGCTTGAGTGGTGTGTGGGATTTTCGAGTCGGAATGGATGCTGGAGAGAATCACCCCGATCACGCACAGAGCAATGCAAAGCAGCTGAATCAGGCTGATCTGCTCACCTCCGGCCCAAGACAGCAACGTCGTCACAACGCCATAAGAAGTTACCAGAGGCGCAACGATGGACGCTTTGCCGAGGGCAAAGGCTTTGGACAACGCGAGGGCACCAGACACCGTCAGCACGGCGGCGACAACGCCAAACAGCCAGACAGTGAGTGACGCCGATATCGATTTGAGGATGAACGCGGGGAAGGCAATCAACAGCAGGCTCATGATGCTGAACCCCAGCGCCTGACCGAAATACACCGCGCGTTTGACGCCCACTGCGCGGGCATTCAAACCCACCAGAAAATCCGTGCCGCCCCACAGTAAGGCGGCGAGTAAACCCATCAGTACGTCCACGCTATGTCCTTATAGGTGTGTGCTGCGGACGTTAGAAGCCTTCCAGCGTCTGAGTGTCCCAGCGTCGGGCCTTAATGGCCTGGTAGAGCATGCCGATGGTAAGCGGGACTTTGTCGCCACGCCCCTTGGCCCTGCGTTTGAGGAAGACATCGTAGCCTTCGGGTTGGAAGTAGCGATAGGCGTCGTAATCGATGAGGTCGATGGCGAACTGTTCTTCCAGTGCTTCCATCAGGTTTTGAGCATCGGCACCGTCGCAGCCCAGGTCGAAGTTGATCGAGGTGGTGAGGCTGATGGTTTTGCGTTCGGGCAGGCCGAGTTCCTCGTGCAGCAGCTGCATGAGCAGGTGCATGGTTTGGTCGTCGGGGAAGTTGGAGGCGAGGTTCATTCGGGGGGGGCGTCCGGTTGGGCTTGGGCGGATCTTATTGGTCGTCAGGTTTGGTGGGAAGGGCAGGAGCAGATTGTGACGGATTGTCTTCCCGGTATTTGGCGAGCACTTTCTCTCGCGCAGGAAGTGGAGTGACGAGGTCCTCTGGTGACGTATCGAATCCTGCGAGGCGCAGGCAAGCCGGCTCCCACAAGGGGGCGGCTTACCTATTAGCGCTTAGCGTCAGGCAGGCGCTCTCCAGCCCATCATGCGTTGTTGGGCGACTTTGAGTAGGTCGCAGCCATCCTGGGTCAGGAGGTAGAGCGCGTGGGTGATGTGGGGGATATCTTCTAGATCGCCTTGCTCGAAGCTTTGGCAGTGCAGGGTTCGGAGCAGTTCGCTGGAGGCTCGGATGCGCTGGAGGGCGGCTTCGAGGATGTCTTGCGGGTTGGCTTCTGTGTCGATGATCAGGGGTGGGGAATCGGTGAGGTTGGTTTGGAGTGGGCGGTAGCGATCGGTGAGCGGGTTCCAGGTATTCATTTGAATTTTCTCTTTTATGTAGCTGAAGACCCGCCACTATCGTGACCAAACGATGGGTGGCGGACTGTGTTCAGGTTGGTCAACCAGGGAGAGAAAACCCGGGTACGCAGAAGCGTCCCAAACACAGCCGCCATAAAGCGTGCCGACACAAAAGAAGTCGGCAGCATACAAGGGCATGCATAAGTTTTCTCTCAAATTCAGGTGACCAAACCTGAGTCGCTGAATTGGCAGCGACGGTCCGACTATAGATATGAGCTGCCGGTTGACGATAGGCGACAAGGTGTCTTGTGTTGTAGGACCGGGATGAAGCTTTGATAGGGCGTTGCCTACGGACTTATCTCCAGCTGAAGTTTTTAGTCAGGTACACCGCGTTATCGTTCATCGCTGGCAAGCCAGCTCCTACAGGAGGTGTGGTTATTGTCAGGTAGCAGTGAGTTTTGGGAGGCGTTGGCGGGCGATGTCGAGGAGTTCGTTGCCGTCCTGGGTCAGCAGGTAGAGGGCGTTGACGATGTTGGGAATGTCGCTTGCGTCTGCCTGTTTGAAGCACAGGCAATACAGGGTTTCGAGCAGGTCGCTGGCGGCGTGGATGCGTTGGCGGGCGGCGTCGAGGATTTCGTGTGGGTCGGCCTCGGTGTCGATGACCAGGACCGGGGTGTCGCTGTAGCTGCTTTTGAGGGGGCGGTAGCGGTCTTGCATCGGGGGCAGTCCTTTGGGAAGTCGGGCAGGCCGACACACTGTTTCAGCCGCGCCGAAAACTATGAAGGGGACGGCGGGCTGCGGCAATACAGCCGCAATCGACAGAATGTGTAGGGGATTTACTGGTCTTCGGGCATTAGCCCTACGCGTTTCCCGAGGTTTTTTTGATCGAAACCCCTACTGGTGAAATTTCCTACGTGTTTATCAGGCGCGACGCAGTAAACCTCTGTATGGTGCGCGCCAGAATCTGTAGGGCATTTCGAAAATGCCTGGTTAGGCACTTAAAGGGAATTAGGTATGCAGTGGCTACGTATGGCCTCGGTTTTGTTGTTGTGGGCGGGTGTTTGTCGTTTGACGGGCGCGGCCGACGCTGGCAGTTCGATGATGTTGGCCAACATGGCCCGCACCGGTTGGCCGGACGCCCTCACCACGCAGGCGAACATGGACACCGCGTCCCGTGCGGAGGTGTTGATGTTCGGCAAGGCGTTGCTGGCCAGCGAATCGCTGGACGAGCAGGGGCTGAAACAGCGTCTGGGCGTGCAGGCAGTGAAGCTCAAGTCTGTGCGACAAGTGCGTGACGGGTTGTGGGATAGGTTGCTGTCCACCTACCGCAACGCCAGTCAGAACTGCGACGGCGAACCGTTCTGCCCGCGTGTACGAAGCGTCGCTGATTTGCGTCAGTTGGCGGCGGCGTTCACCGGCGAAATCAGCCCGGCCCATGCGGTGTGGGCGAGCAAGAGCCAGGTGTTTCATGAGCAGATGTTGAATGAACAGCTGCGGGTGGCGGTGTTGGTTCCCTGAGACATTTCATGATTATTGTGGTGATTGGGCTGGCGTCATCGCCGGCAAGCCGGTCTCGCTCCCACAAGGGTTTTGGGTCATACGCAAAATCCGTTTTCACTGACGATCAACTGTAGGAGCTGGCTTGCCAGCGATGGCGATCTACCGGTCGCCATATTCCTCAACCCCCGCAATCCCCTCCGCGCCATCCGCTGTATCATCCCGTATCGTTTTTGCCCCCGACCTTTTCTCGACTCGCTGCGATCACCGGCTAGGCTTTGGGCTTCGCAGCGGTCAACGGAGTGACAGCTTATGCACAACACCCTGGAACAGGTTTTCGGTTATCCACAGTTTCGACCCGGCCAGGAGGAGGTGGTCAGCGCGGTGATGGCCGGGCGCTCGGCGGCGGCGATTTTCCCCACGGGTTCAGGCAAGTCCCTGTGTTACCAGATGTCGGCGGTGTTGCTGCCGCACCTGACGCTGGTGGTCTCGCCGCTGCTCGCGTTGATGCAGGATCAATTGGCGTTTCTGCAGCGCCATGGCATTTCGGCAGGCAGTATCGATTCGGCTCAAAGCCGCGATGACGCCGGTGACGTGATGGCCCGCGCCAAGTCCGGCGAATTGAAGATTCTGATGATTTCCGTGGAGCGCCTGAAGAACGAGCGCTTCCGCAATTTCTTGCAGCAAGTGCCCATCTCGCTGCTGGTGGTGGACGAGGCGCATTGCATCTCGGAGTGGGGCCATAACTTCCGCCCCGACTACCTCAAACTTCCGGACTATCAGCGTCAGTTCAACATTCCTCAAGCGCTGTTGCTGACCGCCACCGCGACCCCGAAAGTGATCGCCGACATGGAGGCGAAATTCGCCATTGCGCCGGAAGACGTGGTGACCACCGGTTTCTACCGGCCGAACCTCAACTTGTTGGTGGAACCGGTGCGTGGTCAGGACAAACGCCGACGCTTGGTCGAATGGATGAGCGAGCGTCCAGACCAGCCAAGCATCGTCTACGTCACGCTGCAGAAAACCGCTGAGCACATCGCCGAACACTTGAATCGCAACGGTATTCAGGCCGAGGCCTATCACGCCGGCTTGCCCCACGAACAACGCGAAGCCATTCAGAAGCGATTCATGGGCGGCCAGTCCAATTGCATCGTCGCCACCATCGCCTTCGGCATGGGCATCGACAAGAGCGACATCCGCAACGTGGTGCATTTCGACCTGCCCAAATCCATCGAAAACTACAGCCAGGAAATCGGTCGCGCCGGGCGTGACGGGCAGCCATCGGACTGCCTGGTACTGGCCAACCGCGACAGCCTCAACGTGCTGGAAAATTTCGTCTACGGCGACACGCCGGAGCTGGAAGGCATCCGTCATGTGCTCGACGAATTGCAAGCCGCCGTGCCCGAGGGGCATTGGGAGTTTCTGCTAGGGCCGTTGGCCGATCAGAGCAACATTCGCCAGTTGCCGCTCAAGACCTTGCTGGTGCAATTGGAGCTGCGCGGGATCATCGCCCCGCGTTACGCCTATTACGCCGAGTATCGCTTCAAGTATTTGCTGGAGCCGGAAGACTTGCTGGCCCGCTTCGAGGGCGAGCGCAAGGATTTCGTTGCGGCCATCATCCAGACCTCCAGCCGTGCGCGGACCTGGGCGACGGTGAACTTCGATGCGTTGTACGAGCAGCATCAGGCCGAGCGCAATCGGGTGGTCAAGGCGCTGGATTACTTCCAGGAAAAGGGTTGGGTCGAGCTGGAAAGCAAGCAGATGACCGAGGTCTACAGCCTGCTGCAAACGGCATTCGACATTCAGGCGCTGAGTGCCGAACTGCATGATTGTTTCACCCGGCATGAACGCACCGAGATTGCGCGGATTCACGCCATGCTCGATCTGTTCGCCACTGACCACTGCCTGGGTAATCGCCTGGCCGAATACTTCGGTGACGAAAACTCGCCGCAGCAGTGCGGGCATTGTTCGGTGTGTCACGGGCACGTGGCGCGGCTGCCCGCACCGCCGGAGTTGCCGGCGCTTGTGGATAAAAACTTCGAAGCGCTGTGTGGTGGTTTTATCCACAGGCACGAGCAGCACACCGGCAGCGTTCCTCCCGCTGAGCGAGTGACACGGTTCCTGTGCGGGATCAGTGTGCCGCTGTTCACCAAGCTCAAGGCTCGGTCGATTCCGGGGTTTGCGGCGCTGGAAGAGTATCCGTATGGCGAAGTACGGACTTGGGTTGAGCAACATCTCTCAGGCTGACCCGTGCCCCCGTAGGAGCCGGCTTGCTGGCGATTAGGCCATCAGCCATTGCGGTGACCTTGAGGTCGCCTTCGCGGGCAAGTCGAATCGTCGCACCGCTCGCTCCTACAGGGATGTCAGTGTCTGGCGGATGCGCATCCATCCGCTGAATGTCCCCCATCACAGGAATAAATTTCAAAAAAGCCGGGTGGCTGACTATGGTGGGGTCTGTCTTTGGATCGCCAATAAGAGAACAACTATGAGCCAGACACCGTTCAACATTCAGCGCGCTGCCGTCATCGGTGCGGGCACCATGGGCCGTGGCATTGTCATGTGCCTGGCCAATGCCGGGGTGCCGGTGCAGTGGGTCGATAACAATCCGCAGATGCTTGAGCAGGCACTGGCCACCGTGGCTGAGACCTACGCGCACAACGTGCGGCAGGGACGGATTGATCAGGCTGAAGCGGATGCGCGCATTGCACGGGTCACGACGGCTGCCGATTACGCAGCGATCCGCGAGGTCGATCTGGTGATCGAAGCGGTTTACGAAAACCTCGAACTCAAGCAGAGAATATTCCGCGAGCTGGATGGCCTGCTCAAGCCCGAAGCCATATTGGCCAGCAACACGTCGGCGCTGGATATCGATGCCATTGCCGCCGCCACCCGCCGCCCGAAACAAGTCCTGGGCCTGCACTTCTTCAGCCCGGCGCACATCATGAAACTGCTGGAAATCGTTCGTGGCGCACAGACTTCACCGGCGGTGCTGGAGGCCGCGCTGGACCTGGGCAAGCGCATGGGCAAGGTCAGCGTGGTGTCGGGCAACTGCGAGGGCTTCATTGGCAACCGCATGCTCAAAACCTACGTGCTGGAAGCACGCAAGATGCTGCTTGAAGGCGCTTACCCCTATCAGGTGGATGCGGCGTTGCAGGGGTTCGGTTTCGCCATGGGGCCGTTCCGCATGTACGACGTGGTTGGTATCGACCTCGAATGGCGGGCTCGGGAGCTGGCGGGCAAGGGGCAGGATGCGCCGCAGGTTCAAGTGGATAACCGTCTGTGCGAACTGGGCCGTTTCGGGCAGAAGAGTGGCAACGGCTATTACCACTACGAAGCGGGCAGTCGCCAGGCTGAGCACGATGTGCAGGTGGATGCGCTGGTGCTGGAGGTCAGCGAAGGATTGGGTTTCCAGCGTCGCGAGATCGGGCCTGAGGAGATTCTGGAGCGCTGCTTGCTGGCACTGGTCAACGAGGGCGCGAAGATTCTTCAGGAAGGGATTGCGGCGTCGGCGCATGACATCGATCTGGTGTACCTCAACGGTTATGGTTTTCCGGTGGACAAGGGCGGGCCGATGGCCTGGGCGGATCAGCAGGGGTTGGCGGATATTCATCAGCGGCTACTGCAGCTGGAAACCAAACAGGGTGATCACTGGCAGCCGGCGCGGTTGATTGGGGAGTTGGCGGCGGTGGGCAAGGGGTTTGCTGATCGGTGAGTGATGTATTGACCGTGGTGGCGCCATCGCTGGCAAGCCAGCTCCTAAAAGGTCCTCGCTATCCTGTAGGCGCTGGCTTGCCAGCGATGATAGCGACACGGTCTACTGGCCATCCAACTTCAGGAACCGACGCTGATGCCCCAACGCACCGACTACCCGCACTTCCAGCCCATCACCACGCGCTGGCACGACAACGATGCCTACGGTCACGTCAACAACGTCACCTACTACAGCTTCTTCGACACGGCGGTGAACACCTACCTGATCGAAGTCGGCGGCCTGGATATTCATGACGGCGAAGTCGTGGGTTTTGTGGTGAGTTCGGCTTGCGATTATTTTGCTTCAATCGCTTTCCCCGACCGGATCGAGATCGGTTTGCGCGTGGGCAAGTTGGGCAACAGTTCGGTGCAATACGAATTGGCGGTGTTCAAGGCCGGTGAAGACGAAGCCTGCGCCGCGGGGCGTTTCGTGCATGTGTTTGTGGATCGGGTGTCGAATCAGCCCGTGGCGATTCCTGCCGGGTTGCGCGGTGCGCTGGAGCGATTGGTGGTTTGAGGGGCAAAAAAAATCGCAGCCCTTGGGCTGCGATTTTTTTGATCTACCGGTAAACGAGGCGATTCAAGCCTCAGTCGTGATAGCGATGTTTGTGCTTGCGGTGGCCATAAGCATGGCCGCGACCCGGATGGTCATCCCGATAATAGCGACGATCACCATGACCGCGATAGGAACGACGATCATCGTCATCATCATCGCTTTTGTTGCCCATGTAGTTGCCCAGCGCGCCACCGGCGCCGCCGCCTGCTGCGGAGCCGATCAGGCTGCCGGTGGTGCCGCCCATGCTGCGGCCGACCACGTTACCGCCTGCTGCGCCCAACGCACCGCCAATGGCCGCTTCGCCACGGCTGCGTTTGTCTGCGCCAACTGCGCTACCACCCGCGCCGCCCAGGGCTGCGCCAATGGTTGAACCTGTGTTGCCGCCTAGCGATTGACCGACGACCGAGCCCAAAACCCCGCCCAATGCGCCGCCCACACCTGCTTCGGTGGTGCCTCCGGCAGAAGCGAAGCCACTGACCAGGCCAAGGGACAACAAGAGAATCGAGGAGAACTTCATTTGAGGAACCTCAAGGGGATGACGGCGCGATCCTGAGGCTGTGTCGTAAGGCTGACAATCGAAATCCGACGAGTAACACGACTTCAGCACATTTCTATAAGTTACTGTTTTTTAGCTGGAACTTAAGTGTTTTTCGCCGGTCTTTAGTTACTTCGGAATGGCCGTTTTTGTGAAAAAACGGCCTTTTTTGTGGGCGATTGGAAAGTAATCGGGTGGTGCGGATACAGGTGTAGTCGTGTCGGATGCCTTCGCGGGCAAGCCTCGCTCCTACAGGTTTTGCCGTGACCGTGAGATCACTACTGATCTGTAGGAGCGAGCGGTGCGGCGATCCGACTTGCCCGCGAAGAGGCCAGACCTGCTGCCGAGTTAAGCAGACTTCGCCAAAATCAACCCGATCTCACTCGCCGCTTCCAACCGGATCGCCACAAACTTCGACGTCGGCGTATGGCTGCCATCCCCAGTGCTCTCCAGCGGCACCAGCGGATTCACTTCCGGGTAATACGCTGCAGCCTGCCCCGCAGGAATATCAAACGCCAGCAGTGTGAAGCCTTTCACCCGACGCTCACGACCATCGTCCCAGATCGAAACGATGTCGGCCTTCTGTCCCGGTTTGAACCCCAGGCGAATAATATCCGCCTCGTTCACAAACAACACATCACGTTGACCTTTCACGCCGCGATAACGGTCGTCGAGGCCATAAATGGTGGTGTTGTACTGATCGTGGGAACGCATCGACTGCATGATCAGGTCCGGCAACACGCCTGTGGAGCGCGTGCGCTCGTGCACCAGGTCCTTGGGCAGGACGTTCGCACGGAAATTCGCCCGGCCCGACGCGGTGTTCCAGCGACGGGAACCGGCACTGTTGCCGAGGTAGAAGCCGCCCGGATTCTTGATCTTCTCGTTGAAGTCCTTGAAGCCCGGAATCGTATCGGCAATCAGGTCACGGATGCGCGAGTAATCGGCCACCAGCCAGTTCCAGTCCACCGGCTTGCTGCCCAGAGTCGCGGCGGCGATACCGGCGATGATCGCAGGCTCGGAGCGCATCTGGTTCGACAGCGCCTGCAACTGGCCGTTGGAGGCGTGGACCATGCTGAACGAATCTTCCACGGTCACCGCTTGCGGGCCTTCGGTCTGGATATCGATGTCGGTGCGGCCCAGGCACGGCAGGATCAGTGCTTCCTTGCCGTGAGCCAAATGGCTGCGGTTGAGCTTGGTGCTGATCTGTACGGTCAGGTCGCAGTTGCTCAGAGCCTGGAAGGTACGCGTGCTGTCCGGAGTGGCCTGGGCGAAGTTACCGCCCAGAGCGATGAAGACTTTTGCACGACCTTCGGCCATGGCATGAATCGCCTCGACCACGTTATGACCGTTTTCGCGCGGCACTTTGAACTGGAAGCGACGTTCCAGGGAATCGAGGAACGCCACCGGCGGACGCTCGTTGATGCCCATCGTGCGGTCGCCCTGCACGTTACTGTGGCCACGCACCGGGCACAGGCCGGCGCCGGGGCGGCCAATATTGCCGCGCAGCAGCATCAGGTTGGCGATTTCCTGGATGGTCGCGACCGAATGGCGATGTTGGGTGATACCCATCGCCCAGCACATGATCACGTTCTTGCCTTTGGCATACATGCGCGCCGCTTGCTCGATTTCCACCAGCGTCAGGCCGGACTGCTCGACGATCTGCTCCCACGGCGTATCGTCGACGGTACCCAGGTACTCCAGCACGTTGACACTGTGTTCATTGAGGAAGTCGTGGTCGAACACGGCAGGCTCACCGGCTTTCTGCGCGTCGCGCTCCCATTGCAGCAGGAATTTCGCCATGCCGCGCAGTACCGCCATGTCGCCGCCCAAGGCCGGACGGAAATAGGCGGTGTTGGTCGGTTTGTCGCCGTTGGTGAGCATTTCGATCGGGTGTTGCGGGTGCTGGAAACGTTCCAGGCCGCGTTCTTTGAGCGGGTTGATGCACACCACTTGCGCGCCGCGTTTCACGGCCTCACGCAGCGGCTCGAGCATCCGTGGGTGGTTGGTGCCGGGGTTCTGGCCCCAGACGAAAATCGCGTCGGCGTGTTCGAAGTCGTCGAAGGTCACGGTGCCTTTACCGACGCCAACGCTCTGCGCCAACGCGACACCGCTGGCCTCGTGGCACATGTTCGAACAGTCGGGGAAATTATTGGTGCCATAGGCGCGCACGAACAATTGATAGAGGAAAGCCGCTTCATTGCTGGCACGTCCCGAGGTGTAGAACTCGGCTTGGTCCGGGCTCGACAAACCGCGCAGATGTTTGGCGATCAGGGTGAAGGCGTCATCCCAGCTGATCGGTTGGTAGCGATCGGTTTCGGCGTTGTAGCGCATCGGCTCGGTCAGGCGCCCCTGATATTCGAGCCAGTAATCGCTTTGTTCCAGCAGCGAGGTGACGCTGTGTTTGGCGAAGAATGCCGGGTTGACGGCCCGTTTGGTCGCTTCCCAGTTCACCGCTTTGGCGCCGTTCTCGCAGAACATCACCATGCCCTTTTCCGGCGAATCGCCCCAGGCACAACCCGGGCAGTCGAAGCCGCCATTTTGGTTGGTCTTGAGCATGATGCGCAGGTTTTTCAGCGCGTTGTCGCTGGTCAACCAGGCCTGGGCGACGCTGATCAGTGCGCCCCAGCCACCGGCTGGGCCCTTGTAGGGCTTATAGCGGGGGACGGGTTTCTGGTCGGCTTGACGGTGTTGACTCACGCTTGATTCTCCAAAGCCGGGCTGTAGACCCGCGGCGCATTCTTCTGTGGCAGATGGATAAGGTTCAGGTTGTGACGACGGGCCCATTGCACGGCAAGGCCCGTGGGCGACGACAGGCTGACCAGGGTCTGGATGCCTGCGCGCAGTACTTTCTGGATCAATTCGAGGCTGCAACGACTGGTGACAATCGCCAGGCCGCCAGTGGTCGGGATCTTTTGTCGGATCAGCCCGCCAATCAGCTTGTCAAGCGCGTTGTGCCGGCCAATGTCCTCGCGGCCCAGCAGCAATTCGCCATGAGCGTTCATGAACACCGCCGCATGCACCGCGCCGCAATGCTGGCCGAGCGGCTGGAACGCGCCGATACGCTGGCGCAAACCGTCGAGCCATTCGGCGGGCGGCAATGGCGCACCGGGCAACACTTTGAGGTCCGGCAAGGCCTGCTCGACCGCTTCCACGCCGCAGAGCCCGCAGCCGCTGGTGCCGGCCAGTTGCCGACGTTGCTGCTTGAGGTTCCAGAAGGCGCGGTTGGCGATGGTCACTTGCGCGTACTGCGCCGACCCCGAACCGCTCAGTTGCAGGTCATAAATGTCGGAGGCGTCTTCGATGATGCCGCTGCCGAGGCTGAAACCGACGATGAAGTCTTCCAGGTCCGTCGGCGTCACCAGCATCACTGCCTGACTGATACCGTTATAGGCAATCGCCAACGCAACTTCCTCGGCGAGCGCGGTGCTGGCCGATTCGGTGTATTGAAAATCGCTGTAACTGTACGTTTGGCTGGCGGCGGGCGCGGGCGCTTCGAGGGCTGGCGCCGCGCAAACAGGACGCTTGGCGTTCATGGGGGCATCACCGACGGTTTAGTCAGCTTTAAGCCTATGCGCGACAAGTTGTCGCGTCTAATCGCTATTACTGATCTGCCGATAGATGGCGTCGATCAAGAGCTTGTCATTGATTGTTGATAGATCGCGAAACAGGCCTCCGCCAACGCCGAGCGCGGTGCGCTGCGCCGCATGATCAGCCCCAGCCGGCCGAGGGTCTGGGCGTTTTCGATCGGTTGCAGGCGCAGATGGTCTGTCAGGTTTTCCAGGCCGCCTTCGAGCGGCATCACGGCGCAACACAACCCGCCATGAACAGCTTGTAACAGTTGATGCACGGCATCGGTTTGCAACAACGGCTGCGGAGTAAGGCCGCGGCTGTGGAAATTGTGGTCGATGGACTGGCGGAAATGCATGCCGCTGGTGAGCATGCCCAGCGGCAGTTCGATCAGCGACTCCCAGCTCAGCGGCGCCTCGCCGAACGTGAAGAAGCGCTGGTCGTAGAGCAGGCCCATGCGAGTTTCGCTGAACGCCAGGGAATCGAAACGTTCGGCGTCCAGACGCTCCAGGTACGACACGCCAAGATCCAGGCGATTGTTCGCCAGTTGTTCGAGGATCTGCTCGGAGCTCAGCGCCGAGAGTTCGAAGCGCAGGTTCGGGTGTTCGCCGTGCAAGCGTTGCAGCAGCGGCAGCGGGTCGAAACTCGACAACGGCACCACGCCCAGACGCAACGTACCGACCAGGTTGCCGCGACAGGCGGCGGCTTCGGCCTGCAAGCCGTCGTAGGCCGCGAGCACCGTGCGCGCCCACGCCAGCACCCGTTCGCCCGGCGCGGTGAAGCCTTCGAAGCGCTGGCCACGGTTGACCAACGGTAACTCGAGTTCTTCTTCAAGGCTGCGCAAGCGCATGGACAGGGTCGGCTGAGTGACGTGACAACGTGCAGCGGCCTGACCGAAATGCCGGGTTTCGTCGAGGGCGATGAGGAATTTCAGCTGCTTGATGTCCATCTTCGCTCCAGGGCGCGGGAAGGTCGGGATTCTAGCGCCTGGGGGCAAGCGGCGTCATTGGTCGGGTAGGAACCGGGTGTTGCAACCTTGGTCTAGGCTTTTGCGTCTGGAACCAAAAACCAAGGAGAGTGCACCATGAGTATTTTTAGCTTTGTGAAGGAAGCAGGCGAAAAGCTTATCGATTTGCTGACGCCGGGTAACGCCAATGCCAGCGAGCAGTTGAAGGAACACATCAGCAAGGTCGGCCTGGGCAATCCGAATGTGCAGGCGACGGTAGAGGGCGACAAAGTCACGGTGACCGGTGAGGTGGCGACCCAGGAAGAGAAAGAAAAAATCCTGCTGGCGGTGGGCAATATCGCCGGTGTCGGCAGTGTGGATGATCAGATTGCGGTGACCGGGCCTGTGGTCGTCGCCGCGAAATTTGTCACGGTCGTGAAGGGCGACACCCTCAGCGCGATTTCATTGCGCGCGTATGGCGATGCCAACAAGTATCAAAAAATCTTTGAGGCCAACAAGCCGATGCTCAAGGATGTGAACAAGATTTATCCGGGGCAGTCGTTGCGGATTCCTGAGTAAGGTTTAAGACCGCGTTATGGCCTTCGCGGGCAAGCCTCGCTCCTACAGGTTATCGCCTCGTTCACGAACGACGCCTAACCTGTAGGAGCGAGGCTTGCCCGCGAAAGGCGCGACTCGGTCTAAAGCCCCGCAATCAACTCCCGATAATCAACCACTGCCGCAAACTCCGCCGTGTCCTTCGGCCCCTTGCGGCTGTCCGGCTCCTTCACCGCCAACAAATGCGCGACCCCAAAATCCCGCGCACTGCGCAGGATCGACAACGTATCGTCGATAAACAGGCTGCGCGCCGGATCAAACCCGATATCCGCCTGCAATGCCTGCCAGAACTGCGGATTCTCTTTGGGAAAACCGTAATCATGCGAGCTGATCAACCGCTCGAAATACGGCGCCAGTTCAATTCGTTCCAGTTTCAGTGAAAGCGAATCCCGGTGTGCATTGGTGATCATCACCACCCGCTTGCCGGCCTGTTTGATCGCCGCAAGGAACGTATCCGCGTCCGGGCGCAACGCGATCAGGTGTGCGGTTTCCAGTTTCAGCTCGCGCACCGGCAGCTTCAGTTCGGCGCTCCAGAAATCCAGGCAATACCACTGCAACTGACCGGCATGGCGTTCAAACAGCGGCTGCAATTCCATCTCGGCCATGGCCCGGCTCACCCCGTGCAATTCGGCGTAACGCTGGGGCAAGTGTTCCAGCCAGAAATGGTTGTCGAAGTGCAGGTCCAGCAGCGTGCCGTCCATATCGAGCAGAACGGTGTCGATGTCTCGCCAGGGCAGCAGGGACATAAAAAACTTCTCCAGCGGTAAAAGAGATATCCGAGGTCAACAATCAGGATAGGCCGGGTATAGTAACGCGTTCACGCCAAGGAGCTTTTCATGCGCCAGAAACCCACCATCCTCGCCCGCGAGATCGTCGCCACCAGCCGCTTGTTCTGCGTCGAAGAGCTGAAATTGCGCTTTTCCAATGGCGTGGAGCGCACCTATGAGCGGCTGGTCGGCAAAGGCGCCGGGTATGGCGCGGTGATGATTGTGGCGATGCTCGACGCAGATCACGCGGTGCTGGTCGAGGAATATTGCGGCGGCACCGATGAATACGAGATGTCGCTGCCCAAAGGCTTGATCGAGCCGGGTGAAGACGTGCTGGCGGCGGCCGAGCGTGAGCTCAAGGAAGAAGCCGGGTATGGCGCGCGACAACTGGAACACCTCACCGAGCTGTCCTTGTCGCCGGGTTACATGAGCCAGAAAATTCAGGTGGTGCTGGCCACCGATCTGTACGAAGAGCGGCTTGAAGGCGACGAGCCTGAACCGATGCGCGTGGACAAGATCAACCTGCGAGAGCTGTCGGCCCTGGCCCAGAACCCGAAATTCACCGAGGGCCGTGCCTTGGCGGCGCTGTACCTGACCCGAGATTTGCTGACCCAGCGCGGAGTGTTCCTGCCATGATTTTCCCTCATCCATTGATGGCGCCGGTGATTGAACTGGCATTGAAGGCTGGCGACGCGATCCTGCCGTTCTGGCGCACCGGTACGACCGTGACCGCCAAGGCCGACGATTCACCGGTCACCGCTGCCGACCTGGCCGCTCATCATCTGATTCTGGCCGGGCTGACCGCGCTGGACCCGAGCATCCCGGTGTTGTCTGAAGAAGACGCCAACATTCCGCAGAGCGTGCGTGCCGGCTGGCAGCGCTGGTGGCTGGTCGATCCGTTGGACGGCACCAAGGAGTTCATCTCGGGCAGCGAAGAATTTACCGTCAACATTGCGTTGATCGAGCAGGGGCGCGTGGTGTTTGGCGTGGTGTCGATGCCGACCAATGGGCGTTTCTACGTCGGTGGTGCCGGTCTGGGCGCATGGCGTGGTGATAAGGACGCCGAGCCGCTGCCGATTCAGGTTCGCACCGTGCCCGCCCCGGGCGAGGCCTTCACGGTCGTCGCCAGCCGTCGGCATTCGAGCCCTGAGCAAGAGCGCTTGCTCGCCGGGTTGAGCGACAGCCTGGGTGAGCTGCAACTGGCCAACATCGGCAGTTCGCTGAAGTTTTGTTTGTTGGCGGAAGGGGCGGCGGATTGTTATCCGCGTCTGGCGCCGACTTCGCAGTGGGATACGGCGGCGGCCCAAGGTGTTTTGGAAGGTGCGGGTGGTGAGGTGCTGGAGTTGAGTGGCGTACCGTTTACCTACCCCGCGCGGGAATCTTTACGGAATAACTATTTCATTGCGTTGCCAGCCAACGCGTCTTGGCGGGAACAGTTATTATTGTTGAGCTCAAAGTAATCAGTTGGCTGTAAACAGGGCTGTAGTGCTACTGCTTTTTCATATGTTGCAATGTTTTAAAAGTTTTAGATTTTTGGCGGGGTGCTAGTATTCAATTGTCAACTTGCATTGGTTGGCGCAAGAAAAAACGATACTTTTCGTTTGGTTGTCAGCATGTATTTCTTTCTGTTGAGTTATATGTGGCAGTCTTGTAATTGATGCAGTGGGAAACTTTTAGAATGAATATTAAATATGTTGCTTTGTTCGTCGGACTTTCATTTTGTATGGGGAGTGTTTCTGCCGGGACAGTAACGATCAAGTCCCCTCCAGAAGGTATGATATTGTTGAAGGTCAACGGGCAAATCAATCATGGTGATGAGGATTTGGTGATCACCTCGACGGAAAATTTTGATATCAACGTTTGGCCTTTAATCGAAGTAGCAGGCCAACAAGAATTATTAGGTGTTACGTCAGTCACTCATCAGCCGCGGGCCACCGGACAGGCATTTAGCAATCAAACTCATTGTTCGATGCGACAAGAAGCTTACGGCTACAGAGTGACGATTGAACTGGGTGGCTCTGATTCGGTTTTCTGTAGGAGCGGGGAGTATAAAGTGAATAACCAACGTGCTTTAGATGGCATCTCGGATGTGGTTGTTACATACGAAAAACTTTAGCGTTGGCTGGCCAGCGATGCGGTGTCTCTGATACACCGCGTTGTCTGGATCGACAGCAAGCTGGCTCCTACAGAGGCTTACCGGTGCAGGACGTACTGCCCGGTAAAGGTCACCGCATCCTCTTCACTTCCTGCATTCACAATCCGCGAATGCAGCGTCAACCGCGCTCTTCCATAGCGCTGATACATCGCCAGAAACTTCTTCCACACCGCCGCACTCGGCGCCTGGCAAATCGCGGTCGCGTCCATGGTCACCGGCAGCGGATAGCTGATTTGCCCTTCGTGAATCACGATGTGCCCGTCTTCAATGCCTTCTTCGCGCAAACGCAAATGCAGCCAGCCCCAACCCGCCAGTACTGCGCCGCAGTACAGACTGCCGCCGAACATGGTGCTCTTGTGATTGACGTTGGCTTCCAGCGGCAAGTGCAGGCGCAGTTGCTGGTCGTGCCAGTCGAGCACTTTGATGCCCATGGCTTGCGTCAGGGGAATGTCGCGGTGGAGGACTGATTCCAGGTGACGACTGTCGCGGCTCATGCAGGGCCCCTTGTTTGAAGTGATGACGGATTCAATCGAGTTCGTCGGTGTGGCTACTGGCGCCGCTGTCGGCGAAGTTGAGGCCGTGCTTGCGCAGTTTGTCGTGCAAGGTTTTGCGCGGAATGCCGAGGGCTTCGGCGAGACTGCGCACCGAGCTGTGAGAGCGCGCCAGTTCGGCGGCAATCAGCGTTTTCTCGAAGTTTTCCACCTGCTCGCTCAAGCCGCCGCTGACCGCTTCAACCGTTGTGCCCGCCGTGCCATCCGGCGCGTTGTTGTCCAGCGCCAGTTCGAGGCCCAGGGCAAAACGCTCGGCGGCGTTTTGCAACTCCCGCACGTTGCCCGGCCAGGTGTGACGCAGCAGCAGCGCCCGTTGCCCCGGTTGCAGTTCGTGGGGCGGCAAGCCATGACGAGCACTGGCTTCATCGGCAAAGTGCTGGAACAGCATCAACGCATCTTCACCGCGCTCGCGCAGCGGCGGAATGCGCAGCGGGGCGACGTTCAGGCGGTAATACAAGTCGGCGCGGAAGCGGCCCTGATCGGCGGCCTGGCGCAGGTCTTCCTTGGTCGCGGCGATGATGCGGATGTCCAGCGGGATCAACTGATTACCGCCCAGACGCTCGACTACACGTTCTTGCAGCAAGCGCAGCAATTTCACCTGCACGTCCAGGCTCATGCTTTCGATTTCATCGAGGAAAACCGTGCCGCCGCTGGCGAATTCGAACTTGCCGATACGGCGCTTCTGCGCACCGGTAAACGCGCCCGGCTCGTGACCGAACAACTCGCTTTCCACCACGGATTCGGCCAGAGCCCCAGCGTTGATCGCCACGAACGGGCCGTTACGCCGGTTCGACAAATCGTGCAGCGCCCGCGCCACGACTTCTTTGCCGGCGCCGGTTTCGCCGAGGATCAGCACATCGGCCTTGGTCGCCGCCAGTGCGCCGATCTGCTCGCGCAGACGCAGCATTGGCGCCGATTGCCCGACCAGTCTTGTGCTCAGTTCATTGCGGTCGCTGAGGGCCAGACGCAAGCTGCGGTTGTCCAGCACCAGTCGGCGCAGGGCCAACGCGCGACGCACGCTGTCGAGCAAGGCGTCGCTGGCGAAGGGTTTTTCCAGAAAGTCGTAAGCGCCAGCGCGCATGGCTTGCACCGCCAGCGGCACGTCGCCGTGACCGGTGATCAGCAGCACCGGCAGTTCCGGGTCCTGGGCGTGCAGTTCGGTCAGCAGTTCGAGACCGTCCATGCCGGGCATGCGGATATCGCTGACCACCACGCCCGGCCAGTCGCGTTCCAGTTGCCCGGCCAGGCCCTTGGCTTCGGCGAGCGGCAGGATTTTCAGGCCGGCCAGATCCAGCGTCTGGCTCAGGGCCTGGCGCAGATGGGGATCATCGTCGATCAGCACGACCTGGATGCGGTTGTCGATGGTCATGCACTTCGGTCCTCGGACGGTTGCAGGCTCACGCCCGGTGCGCCTGCGCGCAGTTTCAGGGTAATCAGGGCGCCGCCTTCCTTGTGGTTGGCGAACGACAGTTCACCGCCGAAGGCGCGCATCAGGGTTTCGCAAATCGCCAGCCCCAGACCGAGCCCCTGGGTGCGGGTCTTGGTGGTGTAGAAGGGCTCGCTGGCGCGGCCAAGAGCTTCCATGCAAAAGCCGGGGCCGTTGTCGCGAATGTACAGATTGACGCCGTCGGCGGTGGATTGGGCACTCAACCAGAGTTTACGCGGCGGGCCTTTTTCCGTCAGCGCGTCCAGTGCGTTGGCCAACAGATTGCCGAGCACCTGGCGCAGACGGGTTTCCCCAGCCTCGACCCACAGCGTGGCGGCGGGCAAATCGCGGATCAGCTCGACTTCCATGCTCCGCCGACGCTTGGCCAGCAGCGCCAGCGCGTCGTCGAGCGCCGGTTGCAACGCGACGCTTTCCGGCGCGTGACGATCACGCCGGGCAAAGGCGCGCAGGTGCGCGATGATCGAAGCCATGCGCCCGGTCAGTTCGCTGATCAGTTTGAGGTTGCCGCGCGCATCGTCGGTGCGCTGATGATCGAGCAGCACTTCAGCGTTTTCCGCGTAGCTGCGGATGGCGGCCAGCGGTTGATTCAGTTCATGGCTGATGCTTGCCGACATGGTCCCGAGCGCCGACAGCTTGCCGGCTTGCACCAGGTCATCCTGGGCGCGTACCAGTTCCTGCTGGGCGTGTTCGCGCTCCAGCACTTCCTGTTTCAGTCGGCGGTTCAGGCCTTCGAGGTCGCTGGTTCGTTCAGCGACCCGGCCTTCCAGTTCGCGCCGGGCCTTGGCTTCGAAGGCGATCCGTTCAAGGTAGTGACGGCGCCGTTGCATCATCAGGCCGAGCAGCAGCATTAACACCAACAGCGTCGCGCCGCCGATGGCGACCACCGTGCGCACCGGGCGATCGATCAAAGTGCGCGGCGCAAGAATGCTGACGCTCCAGCCGGTTTCGTCGATTTGCCGGGTCTGGGTCAGCCAGGCGTCAGGATTGAGATTCAACGGTTTCGGGTCGCGGGTCGGATAGGGTTGAATCGCAGTGATTGCCTCGCGCTCGCCCTCGCCCAGTGGCCGGGTCGCGCGGAATCGCCATTCTGCCCGCGAGGTGAGGATGACTACGCCGTTGTGGTCGGTGACCAGCAGTTGTTCCGGGGTTTTACCCCAAAGGCTTTCGGTGTGGTCCAGGTCGACCTTGACCACCAGCACGCCGAGGATTTTTTCACCGTCGCGCACGGCCGCCGCAAAGAAGTAACCGCGTTTGGCCGAGGTGGTGCCCAGCCCGAAAAACCGCCCGAGACGCCCGGCCATGGCTTCGCTGAAGTACGGGCGAAACGAAAAATTCCGGCCGACGAAGCTGTCGTGTTTGTCCCAGTTGGACGCCGCGAGGGTCTTGCCGGTGGTGTCCATCAGGTACATGACTTCGGCACCGGTCTGCGCGCTGATGTTCTTCAGCAGGCGGTTGGCATTGCCTTGGGTCACACCGTCGTCGGGGGCCCCGAGCGTGGCGCGCAGGGCCGGCAGGTCGCCGAGGATCTGCGGCAGCACTTCATAACGGTGCAGGGTGCCCAGCAGGTTGGCGACGTACAGGTCGAGGGTCTGCCGGTTTTGCCCGGCCAGTTCGCTGCGGTAATAACGCTCGGCCAGATGCTCCAGCGGCCACAGCAACGGCGCCAGGCACAGCGCCAGCAGGGCGAGGCTACGCCAACGGGGTCTGCGGGGGAGGGTCGGAGTCATGAGCATCAGGCGCCTGAGGGTACAGGCGCATTATGCCTAGGCTTGCCCGGCAAGACACTCGCGCAGCGCGGTTTGCCAGTCTGGCTGACTGACGCCCCATTCGCGGAGCAGCCGACTGCAATCGAGGCGCGAATTCAACGGGCGGACGGCAGGCGTCGGGTATTCGCTGGAAGGGATGGGCAACAGGTGTGCGCAAGGCTTGCCCTGTTTGCGCAGCGCTTCTCCGATGGCCTGGGCGAAACCGAACCATGAGGTTTCACCTTGAGCGGTCAGGTGATAAGTGCCCCAGGCGCCCCGCTCACCGGCCTGCCAGCGCTCGATCAGCGCGAGGGTGCTGTTGGCGATCGTGCCGGCCCAGGTGGGCGCGCCGATCTGATCGGCAACGATGCGCAACTCGGGTTTTTCTTGCAGCAGACGCTGCATCGTCAGCAGGAAATTGTGGCCGTGGGCCGAGTAGACCCAGCTGGTCCGCAGAATCAGATGCTTGCCTCCCACTGCCGTGATGGCTTGTTCGCCGGCCAGTTTGCTCTGGCCGTAGACCCCCAGCGGCTTGGGCGCGTCGGCTTCGTTGTAAGGCTCGCCCTTGCTGCCGTCGAACACGTAATCGGTGGAGTAGTGAATCAGCGGGATGCCCAGCGCCAGTGCTTCTTCGGCCAGAATTCCCGGGCCCGTCGCGTTGATGGCGAACGCCAGCTCAGGTTCGCTTTCTGCCCGATCGACCGCCGTGTGGGCGGCGGCGTTGATGATCAGGTCGGGACGAACGCGCCGGACCTGCTGACGAATCTGCTCCGGTTGAGCCAGATCGAGTTGATCGCGCCCCAGCACCATGAGTTCATCAGCCGCGCTCAAGCGGCGCTGCAGTTCGCGGGCGACCTGGCCGTGCTGGCCAATGATGAGAATTCGCAAAGGGATTTTCATGGAAGCAGTTCAGATTCCTGCCAGCTTTTACCGTGTTGGTCCTTTTCTGACAGTTGAGGCGCTTCTTCCAGTTCCCAGTCAATGGCCAGTGTCGGATCGTCCCAGCGAATGCAGCGATCTGACGCCGGGTCGTAATAGTCGGTGGTTTTGTAGAGAAACTCGGCGTACTCGCTGAGTACCAGGAAGCCATGGGCGAAGCCTTCCGGTATCCACAACTGACGATTGTTCTGTGCGGACAAACGCACACTGGCCCAGCGTCCGAAGTTTGGCGAACTGCGGCGGACATCAAGGGCCACATCGAGCACTTCCCCAGCAGTCACCCGAACCAGCTTGCCCTGGGTGTGTTGCACCTGATAGTGCATGCCACGCAGCACGCCTTTTCGCGAACGCGAGTGGTTGTCTTGAACGAACGCTTTCTTGAGGCCGGTGGCGTTTTCAAACTCACGGACATTGAAGCTTTCATAGAAAAACCCACGTTCGTCACCAAACACCTTCGGCTCGATAATCAGCACACCTGGTAACTGGGTGGGGGTGACTTTCATTACGCTTCTCCGGCAATCGTGTAGAGATACTGGCCATAACCGGTCTTGCCGAAATACTTCGCTCGCTCAAGCAAGTGCTCGCGATCGATCCAGCCATTCATGTAGGCAATTTCTTCGAGACAGGCCACTTTCAGTCCCTGGCGGTGCTCGATGGTTTGCACATATTGCGACGCTTCGAGCAGGCTGTCGTGAGTGCCGGTATCGAGCCAGGCGAAACCGCGGGTAAAACGCTCGACCTGAAGATCGCCGCGTTGCAGATAGGCGTTGTTCACATCGGTGATTTCCAGCTCGCCGCGCGGTGACGGTTTGACGGCCTTGGCAATGCGGATAACGTCGTTATCGTAGAAATACAGCCCGGTGACCGCATAGCTGGACTTTGGCTTGAGCGGTTTTTCTTCGATCGAGATGGCGCGGCCTTCTGTATCGAAGTCGATCACGCCAAAGCGCTCCGGGTCCTTGACCCAGTAGCCGAATACCGTCGCGCCGCTGGTTTGCTGCGCGGCTCTTTGCAACTGGGCACCGAAATGCTGACCATGGAAGATGTTGTCACCGAGGATCAGGCACACCGGGTCGTCGCCGATGAATTCTTCACCAATCAGAAACGCCTGGGCCAGGCCATCCGGCGTAGGCTGTTCGGCGTAGCTGAAATGGACACCGAACTGACTGCCGTCACCCAGCAGATTGCGGTACTGCGGCAGATCCTGCGGGGTGGAAATCACCAGGATTTCCTTGATGCCAGCCAGCATCAACACCGAGATCGGGTAGTAGATCATCGGCTTGTCGTAGATCGGCAACAGCTGTTTGGAAACGCCTAGCGTGATCGGGTGCAGGCGCGTGCCCGACCCTCCAGCCAACACAATTCCTTTCATCATGCGAGTAACTCCTTGATATCGGTGGAGCCTAGTCGTTCACCCTGATAACTGCCATCTTGAACGCGGCGGCACCATTCCAGGTTTTCCAGATACCACTGAACGGTTTTGCGCAGGCCGGTTTCGAAGGTCTCTTCAGGCACCCAACCCAGGTCGCGCTCGATTTTGCCGGCATCGATCGCGTAACGCAGATCGTGCCCGGGGCGGTCCTGGACGAAGGTGATCAAGTCGGCATACCGAGTAACACCGGCTGGTTTGACCGGGGCGAGTTCTTCGAGCAGGGCACAGATGCTGCGTACCACGTCGATGTTCGTCTGTTCGTTGTGTCCGCCAATGTTGTACGTCTCGCCGACGACACCTTCGGTGACTACTTTGAGCAGCGCTCGTGCGTGATCCTCGACGAACAGCCAGTCGCGGATCTGCAGGCCGTTTCCGTAGACCGGCAGCGGCTTGCCGGCCAGTGCGTTGAGAATCACCAGCGGAATCAATTTTTCGGGGAAGTGGAATGGGCCATAGTTGTTCGAGCAGTTGGTCAGCAATACCGGCAGCCCGTAGGTACGCTGCCATGCGCGGACGAGGTGGTCCGAGGCCGCTTTGCTGGCGGAGTACGGCGAGCTTGGCGCGTACGAAGTCGTTTCGGTGAACAGATCATCGACACCCTGCAGGTCGCCGTAGACTTCATCGGTGGAGATATGGTGGAAGCGGAAGGCGCTTTTTTCCGGCTCGGCCAGCGTGTGCCAGTAGGCGCGAGTGGCCTCCAGCAGGCTGTAGGTGCCGACGATATTGGTTTGAATGAAATCCGAAGGCCCATCGATGGAGCGGTCGACATGGGACTCTGCCGCCAGGTGCATGATGGCGTGTGGCTGGAAACGTGTCAGTACGGCGCTCACGGTGGCTTGATCGACAATATCGGCCTGCACGAACTCGTAGCGAGTGTCGGTGGCAATGCTGGTCAGCGATTCGAGATTGCCCGCATAGGTCAGTTTGTCCAGGTTGAGCACTTCATGCTCGGTGTGCCGAATCAGCTGGCGAACCAGAGCAGAGCCGATGAAGCCGGCGCCGCCGGTGATGAGAATACGCATGTGGGCCAGCCTTTTTTCCGTCAGACGATATAGCGAATGATCATAGCTTGTCGGCAGGAGAGTGGTGGTGCAATAGGGTTGTGTCTCAATTTGGGTTTTGTGGCGTAAACAGGGGGGTTGATTATCGATCGATGCAGTGGCGATATAAGCGCCTAATAACATTTCAGGGGTTGTTGTATGCCGCTCGCCACGTTGATTCATCGCGCCAGTTTGCCCAGCCCGCAAGTGTCTGCGGCGCAAGCGCTTGAGCTGCTCGAGGGGCATTACGGGCTGAGCGCAAAGCTGCAGGCGCTCGGCAGCCAGCAAGACCTCAACTTCCGCGTTGACAGTAAGCATGGGCGTTTCGTCCTGAAAATCTGCCGGGGCGACTATTCGGTGCTGGAGCTGCAAGCCCAGCATGCCGGGCTCAAGCATCTGGCCGAACACTGCGGTGTGCCGGTGCCGCGAGTGATTGCCGCGCAAAGCGGCGCCGATTTGCTGTCACTGGAAATCGGCGGGCAAGCGGTGCACGTACGCCTGCTCGAATACATCGAGGGCCAGTCGCTTACGCATCTCGATCATCTGCCCGGATCCGTGGTGGCCGGTTTCGGCCGGCTCTGCGGCGAAATGGACCTGGCGCTGGCCGCTTTCGATCATGCGGGCCTTGAGCGCACCCTTCAGTGGGACGCCCGCCACGCGAATGCGTTGATCGCGCATTTGTTGCCGGTGATTGCAGATGACCGGCAACGCGCGTTGATCGCCGAAGTGGCCGAACAGGCCGAGCGGCATTTGCAGCCGCTGGTGGACAAGTTGCCGGTGCAGGCCATTCACATGGATATCACCGACGACAACGCGGTCTGGCAGCGCGATGCGCAACGCCAGTGGCAATTGCAGGGCGTGATCGATTTTGGCGATCTGGTCCGCACGTGGCGCATTACCGACCTGTCGGTGACCTGCGCGGCGCTGCTGCACCATGCCGGTGGCGATCCGTTCTACATTTTGCCGGCGGTTCAGGCTTATCACGCGGTCAATCCGTTGCAACACGAAGAGCTGCTGGCGCTGTGGCCATTGATCGTTGCGCGGGCGGCGGTGCTGGTGCTCAGCGGCGAGCAGCAGGTCAGCATCGACCCGGGTAATGCCTACAGTCGCGACAACCTGACCCATGAGTGGGAGATTTTCCGCGTGGCCACGTCGGTGCCGTTGGCGTTGATGGAAGCGGCGATCCTCACCTCGGTGGGTCACAGCCTGCCGGACATCGGCAGCGAAGGCTTCGCACCGCTGCTGCCGAGCCTGGTCGGGCGTGAATTTGCCTTGATCGATCTGGGCGTATTGAGCCCGCATTTCGAGGCCGGTAACTGGGAACAGGAGGGGATCGATCAGCGTCTGTTGAGCGAAGCGGCTGCGGCCCACGGCTTGGCAGCGAGCCGTTATGGACAATACCGTTTGTCCCGCACACGCCCGGACAGTGCGACGGAACCAGACACCTGCCCGTTGCACGTCGAGCTGCGGGTGCCTCATGGCACTGCGGTCGAATCGCCGTTTGCCGGGGTTGTTCATCAACCGGCGCCGGGTGTGCTGCAACTGGACGGCCCGCAGTTGAGCGTGCGGCTGTGGGGTGTGACACCGTCGCTGCACACCGGTGCAGCCTTGGTCAAAGGCCAGGTGCTGGGTTCGGTCAGCGGCCCGTTGCGGGTGCAGTTGTGCCGAGGCGCGGCGCTCGATGCGCCGTTGTTTTGCACGCCTTCGCGCGCGGCCGCCTGGCAAGCGTTGTGCCCGTCGCCGGCAGCGTTGTTGGGGCTGGCGTGCGATGCCGAGGCAGAGCTTGATTCGCAGACCTTGCTGGCGCGCCGCGACGCCAGTTTCGCCCGGACCCAGAAGCACTATTACGTCGACCCGCCGCGCATCGAGCGTGGCTGGCGCAATCACTTGATCGACATGCAGGGTCGCTCCTACCTCGACATGCTCAACAACGTCGCGGTGCTTGGCCACGGTCATCCGCGCATGGCCGCGGTCGCCAGTCGTCAATGGTCGCTGCTCAACACCAACTCGAGGTTCAACTACGCAGCGGTTGCCGAGTTTTCCGAGCGCTTGCTGAAACTGTCGCCGGAGGGCATGGACCGGGTGTTCCTGGTCAACAGCGGCAGTGAGGCCAACGACCTGGCGATCCGTCTGGCGTGGGCCTACAGCGGTGGTCGCGACATCATCAGCGTGCTGGAGGCGTATCACGGCTGGACCGTGGGCGCGGACGCGGTCTCGACCTCGATCGCCGACAACCCCAAGGCCTTGAGCAGCCGTCCCGACTGGGTGCACCCGGTGACAGCGCCGAACACCTATCGCGGCGAATTCCGTGGCCCGGACAGTGCGCCGGATTATGTGCGCAGCGTCGAACACAACCTGGCGAAAATCGCCGAGCAAGGTCGCCCGCTGGCCGGTTTCATCTGCGAGCCGGTGTATGGCAATGCCGGTGGTATTTCGCTGCCGCCGGGTTACCTGAAACAGGTCTATGCAATGGTCCGTGCGCAGGGCGGCGTGTGCATCGCCGACGAAGTGCAGGTGGGTTACGGACGCATGGGCCATTTCTTCTGGGGCTTCGAAGAGCAGGGCGTGGTGCCGGACATCATCACCATGGCCAAAGGCATGGGTAACGGCCAGCCGCTGGGCGCGGTGATCACCCGTCGGGAAATCGCCGAAGCGCTGGAGGCCGAGGGCTACTTCTTCTCGTCGGCGGGTGGCAGCCCGGTCAGTTGCCAGATCGGCATGGCCGTTCTGGATGTGATGGAAGAGGAAAAACTCTGGGAAAACGCCCAGGTCGTGGGCGGGTATTTCAAAGAGCGTCTTGAGGCGCTGATCGACAGTCATCCGCTGGTGGGCGCGGTGCACGGTTCCGGTTTTTATCTGGGCGTGGAGTTGATCCGCAACCGCGAGACCCTGGAGCCGGCGACCGAGGAAACGACGGCGCTGTGTGACCGGCTGCGCGAGCTGGGGATTTTCATGCAGCCGACCGGTGATTTCCTGAACGTCCTCAAGATCAAACCGCCGATGGTTACGTCGCGCCAGAGTGTGGATTTCTTTGTCGACATGCTGGCGAAGGTGTTGGGGGAGGGGTTGTAAGGTTTGAAATCGCTTTCGCGGGTAAGTCGGATCGCCGCACCGCTCGCTCCTACAGGTCCGGGTCGTTCGCAAAAATTGCGTATGACACGAACCTGTGTAGGAGCGAGGCTTGCCCGCGAAAGCGTCCTGCAATACACCGATAAAACCGATTGTTATCGGGTTTAAGCGCTGTTGTTTTCGACGGAAGGAAGATTAATCGCTTTTAAAGCCGATTTTTATCGGCTATAAAGTCGCCATTGCCGCGGCGTGTCTCTTCACGCCCGGCGCTTCCCTTTCTGTCATCGGTCGATGCCAAACTCGACCCACAGCACTTGCCCGGAGATGATTCATGAGCCGTATCGTTACCGTCGCCGCCACCCAGATGGCCTGTTCCTGGGACCTTGAAGCCAACCTCGAAACCGCTGAAAGGCTGGTCCGTGAGGCTGCGGCCAAAGGCGCGCAGATCATCCTGATCCAGGAACTGTTCGAGGCGCCGTACTTCTGCCAGAAGCCGAACCCGGATTACCTGCAACTGGCCACGACGGTTGAAGACAACGTCGCCATCAAGCATTTCCAGAAAGTCGCCAAAGAACTGCAAGTAGTGCTGCCGATCAGCTTCTACGAACTGGCCGGTCGCGCACGTTTCAACAGCATTGCGATCATCGATGCCGACGGCTCCAACCTCGGGATTTATCGTAAAAGCCACATCCCGGACGGCCCTGGCTATCACGAAAAGTATTACTTCAACCCGGGCGATACCGGCTTCAAAGTCTGGAATACCCGCTACGCGAAAATCGGCGTGGGCATCTGCTGGGATCAGTGGTTCCCGGAATGCGCGCGCAGCATGGCGTTGCTGGGTGCGGAAATTCTGTTCTACCCGACCGCCATCGGCAGCGAGCCGCACGACAAGACCATTTCGTCCCGTGACCATTGGCAGCGTGTGCAACAGGGCCATGCCGGTGCCAACCTGATGCCGCTGATCGCCAGTAATCGCATCGGCAATGAGGAGCAGGACGGGTACGACATCACCTTCTACGGCTCGTCGTTCATCGCCAACCAGTTCGGCGAGAAGGTTCAGGAACTCGATAAAACCGAAGAAGGCGTATTGGTTCATCGCTTCGACCTCGACGAACTGGAGCACATTCGCAGCGCGTGGGGCTCGTTCCGTGATCGCCGCCCGAACCTATACAATGCGCTCAAAACCCTCGACGGTTCCCTGGAGTCCTGACTGCATGACCACTTTAAACAGCACCCCGCGCGCCGACGGCTTCTACATGCCCGCCGAGTGGGCGGCGCAAACCCAAACCTGGATGATCTGGCCCGAGCGTCCGGACAACTGGCGCCTGGGTGGCAAACCGGCGCAAGCCGCACACGTGGCGGTGGCCAAGGCCATCGCGCGTTTCGAACCAGTGACCGTGGCGGTGTCCGCCGGCCAATACGAAAACGCTCGGGCGCGTCTCGATGTGCCGAATATTCGTGTGGTCGAGATGTCCAGCGACGATGCCTGGGTCCGCGACACCGGCCCGACATTCGTCATCAATAACAGCGGTGAAGTCCGCGGCGTGAACTGGGATTTCAACTCCTGGGGCGGCTTTGACGGTGGGTTGTATTCGCCTTGGAACCGCGACTCGCAGGTCGGCGGCAAGATCCTCGAGATCGAGCGCAGCCCGCGTTATCGCACCGAGGGTTTTGTGCTCGAGGGCGGTTCGATTCACGTGGATGGCGAAGGCACGCTGATCACCACTGAAGAATGCCTGCTCAACCGCAATCGCAACCCGCACATGAACCGTGCGGAAATTGAAGCGATGCTCAGCGCGAATCTGGCTGTGGATAAAATCATCTGGCTGCCGGACGGTTTGTTCAACGACGAAACCGACGGCCATGTGGATAACTTCTGCTGCTACGTGCGTCCGGGCGAAGTATTGCTGGCCTGGACCGACGACCCGCAAGACCCGAATTACCCGCGCTGCCAGGCGGCGATGAAGGTGCTGGAAAGCAGCACCGACGCCAAGGGTCGCCCATTCACGGTGCACAAGATGCCGATTCCGGGGCCGCTGTATGCGACCGAAGAAGAGTGCGCCGGTGTCGATCCGGTGGACGGAACTCAGGAGCGCAATCCGACCGTGCGTCTGGCTGGTTCCTACGTGAACTTTCTCATCGTCAACGGCGGCATCATCGCGCCAAGTTTCGACGATCCGCTGGATGGTCCGGCCAAAGAGATTTTGCAGAGCCTGTTCCCGCAACACGAAGTGGTGATGGTGCCGGGCCGCGAACTGTTACTGGGAGGCGGTAACATCCACTGCCTTACCCAACAACAGCCCGCGCCGCACAAGGAGTGAGTGGGGTTGTAACAGCTTGAGTTGATTGCTAAATCGCTCAGGCAAACGTTTTCCCCGTACGCCTCGCAGAAAGCCCGCAGCCCGTCAGGACTGCGGGCTTTTTTTGTATCCGCTCGTCGACCATCCAGACACATTGGCACAGCTCTTGTATCTCACCAGGTGTAGACAGGGAGGGGGAGGACTTCGATGTTCTGTCATAAACCTTGGATAAGTTAGCCGCTCACAAACCAGGAGAGAGCGCGGAAATGAACGCCGAAATGAATGTGGTGAGCGAGCGGGCATTGCATCCCCTGGCAGTAAAGAACAGCGATTCGCTCCAGATTCTGGCGCACTGGTTGAAGTCCAATGGAACGCGTCAGATCAGGGAACCTGATCCGCGCCGGATGATGATCGAGCGTTACCCCGCTGGTTTATTCAGCGAAGCGGAACTGGAAGCGTTGTGGGATGTGATGGAAGGATAAGAAGAAAAACAACGGATTGATAAAAGCGCTGCCGGGAGGGCGGCGCTTTTTTATGGGCGATGGTTTTGTGGGCATTACGCAGACCCCTGTAGGAGCCGGCTTGCTGGCGATAGCGGCTTAACATTCAACAATTACGCTGACTGTTACACCGCAATCGTCGGAACGCCGCCCGCAGCAAGCCGGCTCCTACACGGGGCGGCGTGATGCCGGAGTCCGGGGTGTTTAGAAGCTGTAAGTCCCGGTCACCACCACGCTGCGCGGTTCACCCGGTTGAATCTGCGCCGCGCTGGTGGCCGACGAGTAATAGGTTTTGTCGCTGATGTTGTTCAGCGCCGCACGCAAATCCCAATCCTTCTGACGGAACCCGGCCAACGCATCCCAACGGCCATAACCCGGTAGCACGGTGGTGTTGAGGTTGTCGGCGTAACGCTGGCCCACCAGGGTCAAACCGGTTTCGGCGTACCAGCCCATTTCCGGTTTCCAGGTCAGGAACAGGCTGCCGTTGTGCTTGGCCACGTTGCTGATGCGCTTGCCTTCAAAGCCGTTGTTGTCCTTCTCGACCGTCGCGTCCTGAATGCCCACGCCACCGCGCACGTACCAGTTGCCGACAATTTTGCCGGTACCGGTCAGCTCGATCCCGCGGGAACGTTGCAGGCCCGAAAGCAAGGTAATGGTCGGGTTGAGCGGATCGCTGGTGCGACGGTTGTAAAGCTCCAGTTCGTAGACCGCCAGCGTGGTGCTCAGGCGATCGTCGAGCCAGTCGCTCTTCACGCCGATTTCCTTCTGCTTGGTCAGCTCGGGGCTCAGGTCGTTGGTGTTGCCGGCAGCGCCAGGCGTGATGCCGATCAAGCCACCGCCCACCGGGGAAAAGGTCTTGGTCCATGACGCATAGAAGGAGTGATTCTGCAGTGGCGTCCAGACCAGTCCTACACGTGGGCTGGTGCTGTGGCTGTCGCGGTCCTCGGAAATGTCCCGCAGGTTGTTGGTCGATTCGATGTCGAAGGTGTCGTAACGCAGACCGCCCAACAGTTGCCATTCATCGTTCAGGCGCAGTTGGTCCTGCACGTACACCGCACGGCTTTCGACTTCGGTGTGGTTGTCGCTGGACACCTGCATGCGTCCGGTGTGACGCAAATTGCGATTAGGGCTGTTCAGGTTCAGCGCCGGAACGGGCCGACTGCCGGGGCCGGTCGTGGCGGCGGTGTACAGGATCGGGTCGCGGCGCTGGCTGCCGATTTCGATGCCGGTCAGCAATCGATGCTCAAGGCCAAAGGTATCGAAACCGCCCTCCAGTTCAACGTTGTTAAACACGTTGCGGGTATTCAGGTCCTGCTGCCAGTGCTGGCGCGTGACCGAATTGGTCGCCGGGGTGTAGCCGATCAGGTAGGTGTTGTCGAAATCGCTGTTGAGCTTGAACACACCCAAGGTCTGACGCAGCTGCCAGTTCTCGTTGATGTCATAGCTGAGTTTCGAGCGCAGGGATTGCGACTTGTCATCGATGAAATCGTTATCGCTGCCGTAGGTCGTATCCCGTCCGACATCGGCCGGGCGTCCGTTGACACCGGGAATTCCGCGATCCGGCGTACGGTTGTAGCGGCTGTATTCGTACTGCACCAACCAGTTCAGGTCGGGTGTCAGTTGCCAGCTCATCGACGGCGCGAACAACTGGCGATTGCCGCTGACGCCATCGCGGAAACTGTTCTGATCCATGTTGCCCATGTTCAGACGCAGGCTGATGTTCTCGCTGGGGTCAGTGCTCAGGTCCGCGTAAAGGCTGCGCAGATCGTTGCTGCCACCTTGGGCTTCGATGGTTGAACGGCGGCCGAACTCCGGCAGCTTGCTGACCCGGTTGACGATCCCGCCCTGACTGCCACGGCCGTACAACACCGCCGCCGGCCCCTTGAGGACTTCGATGCGCTCGATGTTGTGCAGGTCGCGCACGTACTGGCTGTCGTCCCGAATACCGTCCAGGTAAAAGTCGTTGCTGGCGTCGAAACCGCGAATGCGCAAGCTGTCGAAGCGGGTGTCGGCGCCGCTGCTGACGTTGGGCATTCCGCTCAGCGCCGTGCCCAGATCGTTGGTCCCGTAATCGACGACGTTCGAGGTTTTTATCGAGTCGATGGCTTGTGGCACGTAGCGTACCGGCGTGGCCGTGCGGGTCGCTGTGCTGGTTTCTTTCACACGTGGATCGTCAGCCTCTGCTTCGGCGCTGATCGAAGTAGCCGGCAGGGTTGTAGGCGCGGCGTAGGAAAAACCGGCAGATAGCAAGGCAGAGAGCCCGAGACTGAAGGGCGTAAGACGAAATGGGGCAGGCATTAAGGACGCATCCGTAGGATTTTGGGTAGTATCGTGAAGGGTGCGAATGGTAATGCTTGCTATTTACTTTCGTGAATTATTCCTGAGAAGTTCCTTTGTTTGATTGTTTCAATTTGTGTCGAGGTTGTTACAGGAAGGATTTGCAGCATTCGACCGATTCATGAAACAGACTGAAAGCCATTCCGGCGTTTTTCAGAAACTGTCGCAGGGCTAACCTGTCGGCATTGATTTTTCCTACCTTTTTGCCGGAGCCTTCCCATGATCCTTCACTACATTTACGACCCGTTGTGCGGCTGGTGCTACGGCGCAAAACCACTGGTGCAAGCCGCTCAGGCCGTTCTGCCGGTGATTGCCCATGGCGGCGGCATGATGACCGGCGCCAACCGCCAGAGGGTCTCGCCACGTTTGCGTGACTACGTGATGCCCCACGACCGGCGCATCGCCGAGTACACCGGTCAGCCATTCGGCGAAGCGTATTTCGAAGGGTTGCTACGTGATGAAACGGCGGCGTTCGATTCCGCTCCGCCGATTGCCGCCGTGCTCGCAGCGCAGCAGATCGCTGGCCGTGGACTGGAGTTGTTAGGCCGTTTGCAGAGCGCGCATTACGTGGAAGGGCGGCGTATCGCCGATGAAACCGTGTTGATCGAGCTCGCCAACGACATCGGCCTGGAAGCCGAAGCCTTTCAGTCAGCGTTTGAAAACGCCGACACCGATGGCCACATCAAAGCCAGCCGCGCCTTGTTGGCCAACGTCGGCGGCCATGGTTTCCCGACCTTCGCCCTGGAGCAGGATGGCCAGTTCACGTTGATCGACATCAGCCCGTGGCTCGGCAAGCCGCAAGCCTTCGCGGCATGGCTGAGTCAATCGCTTCCCGCAGACGCCGCGACATCCGAGTTTCAGGCCTGCGGCCTCAACGGCTGCGCCCACTGAATTCTCCCGGAGCCTCTCATGGATAACCTGAGCCTGATCAAAAGCACCTACGAAGGCGCCAACTCCCAGGAAAATGCGCGCAACACCGCCGCAGCCCTGGCCGATGACGTTCGCTGGACCGAAGCCGCAGGCTTTCCCTACGCCGGCACCTACGTTGGTTTTGACGCCATCGTCGAGAACGTCTTCAAGCGTCTGGCCACCGAATGGGAAGGTTTTCAGCTGAAGATCGAGGACTACGTCGCACAGGGAGACAAGGTGTTTGCCTACGGCAATTACAGCGGAGTCTACAAAGCCACCGGCCGCTCGATGAATGCTCGCGTCGCCCATTTGTGGACCATCGCCAATGGCAAAGTTACCCATTTCGAACAATTCGTCGACAGCCAAACTGTGCAGCTGGCAATCGTGGACAAGTAATTTCTTAGACGATTTTCACCTAATCACAGACGATTCATGAAATTGACACATGGTTAAGGGCGCGGATAGGATTCGCCCCAACGCCTGTGGCTAACCGCCATGACTCAAAAAAATAAAAAGGCCCGCTCCGCGATTTATCGTGGGCGGGCCTTTTTGTTTTCGGGTGAAAAAAGAGTGCGATAGCGCCGTTTCAGCCGTTCGACACAGCGCGTATCAACCCGAAATAAGGAAAAGAACAAAATGTTGAATAAGCGAATCAGCCTGATCGCTCTGGGGATGTTGAGTGCGACACAGGCCATGGCTAACGACCAGGCCGAATCCAAGGGTTTTGTTGAAGACAGCAGCCTAAAAGTGCTGCTGCGCAACGCCTACATCAATCGTGACTACAAAGACGGTCGTGCGGACAAAGCCGAGTGGGGCCAAGCGGCCATCGGCACGTTCTCGTCCGGTTTCACCCAAGGCACCGTCGGTGTGGGTGTGGACGCGTTCGGTCTGTACGCACTGCGTCTGGACGGCGGCAAGGGTCGCACCGGCGCGCAAGGCATCGACTTCTTCAAGAAAGGCGACAGTGGCAACGCGGCTGACGACCTGTCGAAGGGCGGCGCAGCGGTCAAATTCCGTCTCTCCAGCACCACGCTGACTTACGGTGACCAGATGCCGGCCCTGCCGGTGTTGAGCTACGACAACGTGCGCCTGCTGCCGGAAAGCTATACCGGCACGCTGATCACCTCCAAGGAGATCAAAGGCCTGGAACTGAACGCCGGTCGCTTCACCGCCGAATCGCGCAAAAGCGCGGAAGGCCGTGACAGCGGTGGCTTGAAGTCGATCAACGTATTGGGCGGTAGCTACCAGTTCACCGAGCAGTTCAAGGCGGCGGTGTACGCGTCCGACGTTGAAGACGTGTTGAAGAAGCAATACGTGAACGCCAACTACGTGTTCCCGATCGACAAGGATCAGTCCCTGACCCTCGACTTCAACGGCTACCGCACCAAGCTGGACGATTCCTACGTCCGCGAAAGCGGCGCCACCGGCGATGACAACAAGATCTGGAGCCTGGCAGCCACCTTCGCCACCGGCCCGCACTCGTTCACCGTCGCTCACCAGCGCAGCACCGGCGACAGCAACCTGGGCTACGCCTACGGCGGCTATCAGAAGGATCAAGGTCGCGTCGGTGACGGTGGCAACACCATCTACCTGGCGAACTCCTACTGGTCCGACTTCAACGCTGAAGACGAGCGCAGCTGGCAGGTCGGCTACGGTCTGGACTTCAGCACGTTCGGCGTTCCGGGCCTGAGCTACAACGTGGCTTACGTGCGCGGCGACAACATCACCACCTCCACCAGCGAAGGCGGTACCGAGCGCGAAATCTTCAACCAGTTCAAGTACGTCGTGCAAAGCGGCCCGGCCAAAGACCTGAGCGTGAAACTGCGCAGCTCGATCCTGCGTGTTTCGCAGAAGTCGAGTGAGTACAACGTCAGCGGCAACGAAGTACGTGTGTTCGTCGACTACCCGATCAACATTTTCTGATGATCGGTTGCCGTATCGAGGCCTGATTAGAGGCTGAGAACGAAGAAGCCCCGACTGGTTCGGGGCTTTTTTGTGGGCGGCGCGAGGCTCTAGGTCGCGGCAAGTGCGTCAGGTGCGCAACGACTACCGACGCAAAATGATCAAAACGAGCATCCAAAATGATTGATTTGCGCAATTTGTAAGGGTGGCATAAGATTATTTTGACTGAATCAATCACTCTGGTGATCGGTTCAGTCAGTTTCGAGGTGAAACACGTCTTACCCCACAATTATAAAAGGAGACCCTCGTGGCCCAATTTCCTATCAAGCGCACCATAGAACGCATTCCGGGCGGCATGATGATCGTGCCCCTGCTGATCGGTTCGCTGGTCGCCACCTTCATGCCTGATACGCCCAAGTTTTTCGGCTCCTTCACCAACGCGCTGTTCACCGGAGCGTTGCCTATCCTCGCGGTGTTCTATGTGTGCATGGGCGCGAGCATCAACATCAAGGCCACGCCTTACCTGCTCAAGAAGGGCGGCACGCTGCTGATTACCAAAGTCGGCATCGCCGTGCTCATCGGTATCGTGCTCGGGCATTTCCTGGGCGAGCAGCCGATTTCGTCAGGCTTGTTCGCCGGCATCTCGACGCTGGCGGTGGTCGCCGCGATGAACGACACCAACGGCGGCTTGTACATGGCGCTGATGGGGCAGTACGGTCGCTCCGAAGACGTCGGTGCCTACTCGGTCATGTCCCTGGAGTCCGGCCCGTTTCTGACCATGGTCACCCTTGGCATCGCCGGCCTGTCGGCGTTCCCGTGGCCGACGCTGGTGGGAAGCATCCTGCCGCTGGCGCTGGGCATGTTGCTGGGCAATCTCGACCGCGACATGCGCGACTTCCTGGCCAAGGCCGTTCCGGTGATGATCCCGTTTTTCGCTTTGGCACTGGGCGCAAGTCTGGATCTGCACAACGTCTGGCAGGCTGGTTTGCTGGGTCTCGGCATGGGTGTCGCCGTCGTTGTGTTGACTGGCATTCCGCTGTTCTTCGCTGATCGTTTGACCGGTGGCACGGGCGTCGCGGGTGTCGCTGCGGCTACCACCGCCGGGAACGCCGCAGCCGTTCCTGCGCTGATCGCGGCGGCCAATCCGGTTTACGCCGAAGCGGCCAAGAGCGCGACCATATTGGTAGCCGCCTGCGTGGTGGTCACCGCGATTCTTGCGCCGATACTCACTGCAGCCGTCGCCAAGCGCGTACAAAAGCGCAACCCTGTCGTCATCCCTGAGCAGGAGATCGAACCTCAAAAGCAGGAGGCGTTGCGATGAGGATTCTGATCATCGCCGATGATCTGTCCGGTGCGGCGGATTGCGCCATCGGCTTTGCGAGCGTGGGGCTACAAACCGTCGTCACGCTCGATCCTTTGAATGACAAGGCCGATGCTCAGGTGATCGCTGCTGATACGGACACTCGCCGCCTCTCTGCGGCGCAGGCTGCCGAGCGCACCGTTGCTGCATTCAAGGCGCTGCATCAGCCTGGGCAGCGGTTGTACAAGAAAATCGATTCGACCTTGCGCGGTAACTGGGCAGCGGAAGTTGCTGCCCTGCAACCCTTGGCCGGCCTGGCGATCGTCGCCCCGGCATTCCCTGCTACGGGGCGCACGTTGCGCGGCGGTCGGGTCTTCGTGAACGGTCAACCGCTGGAAACCACCGATACCTGGAAACTCGAAAACGCTGATCGCCCAGCTGACGTAGAAGCGATGCTCATCGCCGCCGGCCTGAGTACCGCGAAGCTGGACCTCGACACTTTGCGCGGCAACGAAAATGCGCTCGCGCAGCGCATCACCGAAGTCGCCCGCAGCGGCACGCAAGCGCTGATCGTCGATGCACAAATCGAAGACGATCTGCTGACCCTCGCTCGCCTGACCGCGTCGATGGATCAGCCGCTGTTCTGGATCGGTTCGGGTGGCCTGGCGCGGGAAATCGCCAGCCTTCCGGATTTTTCAGAAACACGGTTCACGGCCATCGAATCGACCGCGCAGGAAAAAAACCAGGCGCCGATCCTGATCCTCGTCGGCAGCCTTTCCGGCGTCTGCGAGCGGCAATGCGCGCTGCTCAAGGAGCGCGGCGGCGTCAGCGAACTGGTCGTCCCGCCCGAGGTCCTTCGCCAGGGCGTCGCCCATGAAGATTGGGCAACCTGGCAGGCGCGCATTGGCGAGCAACTCGATGGCTGGAGCGACCTGCTGCTGCGCATCGGCCGCGATGACGCGTTCGATCCGCAAGAGGGTGCGCAACTTTCAAGCATGTTGGCCGTGCTGGTCGAACCGCACTTCGCCAAGGTCGGCGGCCTGATCGCCACAGGCGGTGAGACGGCCCGGGCCATCTTGACCACCGTCGGCATCGACAGCCTGCAACTCATCACCGAAATCGAGGCCGGCGTTGCCTTCGCCCGCCCGACTGTTTCCCGGCAAGGCCATCGTCCCGGCATCGTGACCAAGGCCGGAGCGTTCGGCACCGATCACGCTTTGTATGCGGCATGGCAACACCTGAGCGACAGCGCCGATCGCTCCTCGCCCCAACGCACACGAATCCAAGGACTCGAATGAACACTATGAGCAATTACCTCCCTATCATCGGCATCACCATGGGCGACGCCTCGGGTGTCGGTCCGGAAATCGTGGTCAAGAGCCTGACTCACGACATCGTCTATCAACAGTGCCGACCGCTGGTGATTGGTGATGCGCGCCGTCTCGAACAAGCCAATGTGATCGTCGGCGGCAGCGCCAAAATTCGCCGCATCAAGGACGCTTCCGAGGCACGCTACGAGACCGGCGTGATCGACTGCATCGACCTCGACCTGATCCCCGACGACCTGCCATTTGGTGTGCTGTCGCCTATCGCCGGTGATGCCGCTTATCAATACATCGCTCGTGCCGTGGAGCTGGCGCAGGCCAATCAAATTGACGCGATCTGCACCGCGCCGCTGAACAAGGAAGCGCTGCACGCCGGCGGCCACAAATACCCAGGTCACACCGAAATGCTCGCGCATCTGACCAACGTCGATGAAGTATCCATGATGCTGGTGGCACCGCAATTGCGGGTGATTCACGTCACGACCCACATCGGCATCATCGATGCGATCCGCAAGATCGAGCCGGGCCTGGTCCAGCGCACCATCGAGCGCGGCAACGCGACGCTGATCAAGGCCGGCATCGCCCGCCCGCGCATCGGCGTGTGCGGGATCAATCCGCATGCCGGTGAAAACGGCCTGTTCGGTTATGGCGAAGAAGAAGAAAAAATCATCCCTGCGGTGAAGCTGTTGCAGGAACGCGGCCTCGATGTCACCGGCCCGCTGCCGGCCGACACCCTGTTCTTCCGCGCCGGACGCGGCGACTTCGATCTGGTGGTCGCGATGTATCACGACCAGGGTCACGGCCCGGTCAAGGTGCTCGGCCTGGAAGCGGGCGTGAACGTCACCGTCGGCCTAGACGTGATTCGCACTTCGGTCGACCACGGCACCGCATTCGACATCGCCGGTAAAGGCATCGCCGATGAGCGCAGCCTGCTCGAAGCGCTGCGCCAGGGCGCGGAACTGGC
Organism: Pseudomonas sp. BF-RE-22; assembly: GCF_019956155.1. Lineage (NCBI taxonomy): Bacteria > Pseudomonadati > Pseudomonadota > Gammaproteobacteria > Pseudomonadales > Pseudomonadaceae > Pseudomonas > Pseudomonas sp. BF-RE-22. The sequence continues at coordinate 130,306 of NZ_JAHBDD010000066.1, forward strand.
TACGCGACGGGGATGAGCCGCAGGGGCGCTGTCGTGTAAGATCGACCACCGTCCACCGTGCGAGACCCGCCATGAAAGCCTCCGAACGCCACCGCGCCATCCTCGACCTCGTACGCATCGGCGATGCCAACGTCGAGCAATTGAGCGCGGCCCTCGGGGTTTCGGAAGCCACGGTGCGACGCGACCTGACCATGCTCGCCAAACAACGGCACCTGGTGCGCACCTACGGCGGCGCCACCGCCGTGGTCGGCGTGCATGAACCGGAAGCCTCCCTCGAAGAACGCAAAACCAGCCAGTGGGAACAGAAAGACGCCATCGCCCAAGCGGCGGCGGCGCATGTCCAGGACGGCGACACCGTCCTGCTCGACGGCGGCACCACCTGCGCCGCGCTGGCCCATCACCTGTGCTCGCGACAAGACGTGCACGTGGTCACCAACAACCTGCTGGCGGTGATGACCCTGGCCAATGCGCCGGGCATTCGCCTTACCCTGATCGGCGGCGACTTGCGCGGTTCGAGCATGAGCACGCTGGGGCCGTTGGCGGAGTTGACGTTAAGTCGACTGAGCGTCGACAAAGCCTTCCTCGGTGCGGACGGCGTGGTCGCGGAGTTTGGATTGTGTGAGGCGAGCGCGCAGCAGGCCTATCTCAAGGAATGCATCATCAAACGGGCGGCGCAGATTGTTGTTCTCGCCGACACCGACAAACTCGGCCGAGCGCGGCAACAGCACTGGACGCCGATTGAGCGGGAGTGGCGGTTGATTACCGGTGCTACCGCCGATGAAGCTGCTCTCGCACCGTTTCACGCCCTCAAGCAAATCACCGTAGAAACCGTAATCGTTGATTAAACCCCCGAACGTGTAGGAGCCGGCTTGCTGGCGATGGCGTCCTCAAAATCGCTGTCGCCGGCAAGCCGGCTCCTACAAAAAGCGATTCCCAAGACGTGTCGCAAAAAGTGAAAAACTGCGCCACGTAACAAGGCGGACTACTTCAAAAGAGGCTGAGTCCTACTGCGGAAACAGCCAGCGATAACTACTAAACAGCGCCTATCAATCGTCTACTGAGACGTTCGGAAAGCAGCGCCTGTTCCAGGTAGGAATCCACTTTTGAAGAGATTTGCTTTTGTAAATGAAGCTGCAACTCGTGAGTACAAAGACTTGCCGAGCTGGGTACAGGATGAGTTCGGGAAAGACCTGATGCGCGTGCAATACAGCGCAGATCCAGAACTGGCAATCAAGCAGCTCAGTTCGGTTGGAGCGGGTGCCATTGAGTTGATCATCAACGGTAGCCCTGCATACCGCTGCATTTACATTGCAAAGTATGCGGACACCATTTTCGTCCTTCATTCGTTCGTGAAAACCACCAACAGAACAGATCGTCACGCAATGGCCGTTGCGCAAGATCGGTTGAAAGAGCTGAAACGAGAACTTCGGAAAATGGGGTTCAACGTCTAGCCAGCGTGAGCTTTTGAAATGACGATTTGTGGCAAGGCTCCGGTCTCGTTGGACGGCAATGTAAACGTGGTGCGCAAGCCCAGTTTATCCAGCATGTCCATCATTGCATCGATGGTGAATTTCTCGATCTTGCCAGTGGCCAGTTCTGAAATGCGTGATTGAGTCACGCCTAGCTTGTCTGCGGCCTCGCTCTGTTTGAGGCCCAGTTTTTTGATGCAGTCAGTGATGAATATCGACAACTCCATTTTCAAGGCCATTTTGCTGGCGACCTCCTCGTCATGCGTGACGTGGAATGGGCTGTCGAAGAATTGAATTGTCATGAAGCTCCACCTCTTCCCAAGTGATATCTAAAATTTTCGATAAAGAGAGGTTAGCTGATTGAGGATTTTTGATCCAAGCATTTTTCCCGACTGCGTAGCACAACCAATTACACCACGTAACTAATGATGTTCCCGCCCCCACCTTTATCCCCACCCCCCAAACTCCTACATTGAGCTCCAACACCTACCCATCATCCCGATGAGCAGGTCACTGGAGATCTTCCTCATGCCTTTTGTAAGCGTACGCATTACCCGCGATGGCGTTACCTCTGAGCAGAAAGCTCAGGTGATCGCTGAAATCACTGAAACACTGGAACGCGTCCTCAAGAAGGACCCGCACCTGACCCACATCGTGATCGAAGAAGTCGACACCGATAACTGGGGCTACGCCGGGATCACTACCACCCAGTACCGCAAGCAACTGGCTGAGAAGGAGGGCAAGTCGTGACTGCGTCGGTCTCCATCGATTTCGTCTCCGACGTGGTGTGCCCTTGGTGTGCACTGGGCGCGACGGCGTTAGAGCAGGCGATTGAGAACGTGTCGGGTGAAGTCTCGGTGGATCTGACCTACAAGCCGTTCGAGTTGAACCCGAACATGCCACTTGAAGGCGAGAAAGCCGTCGAGCACCTGATGCGCAAATACGGGCGCACCGCTGAAGACGTCGCCGCCGGCAAAGCGATGCAAATCGCTCGTGGTGAAGCACTCGGTTTCAAGTTTGACCTGGAGAAGCGCACCCACTTCTACAACACCTTCGATGCTCACCGTCTGCTGTTGTGGGCGTTACAGCAAGGGCGGCAAGTTGCGCTGAAGAAGATCCTGCTACGCGGTTACTTCACCGACGGCCAGAACCCGAGTGATCGCGAGACGCTGGTTCGACTGGCAGCCGAAGCGGGGCTGGATGCAGCGGCGGCGCAAGAGGTGTTGGCGTCCGGAGCGTTCGCCAAAGAAGTGCGTGAGCTGGAAGCTTTTTACCAGCAGCACGGCATCAATTCGGTACCGGCCATGATCCTCAACGGTCGGCACCTGGTGTCCGGTTCGCAGTCGGTCGAGTACTACGAGCAAATGTTGAGACAAATGGCGAAGGAACCCGCCGAAGCCTGATTCATTACTTTTTCAAACCATCATTTATTAGTAGAGGTTCATCATGAGCAATTCGAAAAAAGTCATCGTAATTACTGGCGCTTCCCAAGGTCTCGGCGCCGGCATGGTTAAAGCGTTCCGTGATCTGGATTACAAAGTTGTCGCCACTTCCCGTTCGATCAAGCCATCCACCGATCCGGACATCCTCACCGTGGCCGGCGACATCGGCAACCCGGAAGTCGCTCAACAAGTGATCCGCGAAGCCATAGCACGTTTTGGCCGCGTCGACACCCTGGTCAACAACGCCGGTATCTTCGTCGCCAAACCGTTCACCCAGTACACCGCTGAAGACTACGCCAATGTGCTGTCGGTGAACCTGAACGGCTTCTTCTACATCACCCAACTCGCGATCACCGAGATGGAAAAACAAGGCAGCGGCCACGTCGTCAACATCACCACCAGCCTGGTCGACCACGCGATCGACGGCGTGCCATCGGTACTGGCTTCGCTGACCAAAGGTGGTTTGAACGCGGCGACCAAATCCCTGGCCATCGAATACGCCAAGCGCGGGATTCGGGTCAACGCGGTTTCCCCAGGCATCATCAAGACGCCGATGCACGGTGAGGAAACCCACGCAGCGCTGGGCGCTCTGCACCCGGTCGGGCACATGGGCGAGATCAGCGACATTGCGCAGGCGGTTGTTTATCTGGACAGCGCCAATTTCGTTACTGGCGAAATCCTGCATGTGGATGGTGGGCAGAGCGCGGGTCACTAAGACCGGCTTTTTCAAACTGCGAAAACAACAAAACCCTCGTCGTGCGGCGAGGGTTTTTTTATTTGCCCGCCACATAAATCAGCCAGTTAGCTGGTGTTATCGTGGATGATGTCGTAATAGTGGCTCGCAATAATTATCCCTGCCACAGCGCCCAAAAGGAGTTGAGTTAATTTTATGAGTTTCTTCACCATCGACGGTTTCAACACAGAACATTTCGCACACGATGAGCATATCCAGCAGTTGTTGCAGGGGTGGAAAAAGTCGATTGACCGCTACCTGCGCAATGTTGAAAAAGCGACTGGAGAATCCTGCTGTGATGCACCCTGGTGGTACAACGAGCGGACCAGCATCAGTGTTCTGGCGGGCGCGGCGTGGATCAATCAGTGGGCGGCGCTTGAGGAGTACAGCACGACCAAGCGCGGGGCCCCTGATGAAAACCTTGAGAAAAACCATCGCATCGGTCGTGCCGATCTGATGGTGCAAACACCCGAGGTTTCCTTTGCATTCGAAGCCAAGCAGGCATGGCAGCGAATTGGCACACGCACCACAGCAGGTGCTCGTAGCAAGAACATCCTCAAGAAAAAGAAATCTGCCTGGAAGGATGTTAGAGAGTTGAGCGTGCAGGAAGCGGACTACCGATTTTCAGCTACTTTCGCCGCGCCTTTCTTTCCCGATTCCGATTTCGAGAAGCTGCTGGAAAACTCAGGCAAGAAACCGGTCACGGCCTACATCAAGGCTTGGTACGAAGAGCTTCATGAGCAGTTGAGTAGCCAGACACGTGGGCGGCCCCATTACATGGCCGCCTACTTTCCGGATCCAGAGGGTGGTTTGGTTACCAGTACGTCCGGGTTTCATTATCCGGGGGCTGTTCTCATTCTTGAGCAGTGCCAGAAGGGTAATTAGAGCGTCGCGTGAGTCACTAAGGCCTGCGTTTTTAAACCGCAGAAACAACAAAGCCCTCGTATTTCTACGAGGGCTTTGTTGTTTCTGGTACAGGGAATCGAGCCTCGAAACTGCTGATTACGAAAGAAGTGCTTCATACCTATAAAGCTCACCGAAAAAATGATTGGGGTCCGTGGAGTTCCTCTTTTTAAGAGGCAGGAAATCCACGGAGCTTGAACGTGGCTTTTTGCGTGCAGCGTTCTATTCAATCGAGTCGAGTTGGTCCAGCGCCCGGTTCACCGAGAGTTCTGCCATCATCAGAATCTGGTGAACGCCCAGCAGGGAGTTGCGACTTGGTCCCGTCTCTCGGTCTCCCACATCCATGGTGATTACGCTGGTGGATGCCAGATGGACTTGACCACCCATTTGCATTGTCACTGACCAGCACATCCTGTAGTGACGACTGGCAGAGAACGGCCCATAGACGAGATTTCTCATGGAGCGCGTCGCGATCACACTTGGACGCTATGACTTCAAGAATCAGGCCTTCATTGTGAGAGCACCGCAGGGCGTCGTGACGGGCCCTTCCCGGCTGCCTTTTTCAGGAATATTGGTGTTCCTGGTTTGGTGCGTGGGTCTGGCTCCAGCAGCTTTGAGCTAACCGTTTTTGCAACAAGAGACATCAGAAAGTGAGGCGTAACGAAAAACACCACGGCACCAGATGAGGATATGCCTTGTTGAATTGCCGTAACGATGGTCTCACCATAATCAATATTGATTTTGTCATACCAAATAGGCTGGCCCTCGTTTGTCAGATATGGGGTAACGTCCTCAATAACTGGCTTGTCATCCGAGCGCCTGCCATCAAAGACTAATCGCCTCGAAAGACCGTTGCAGCCTGCGCGCGCGTGGTTGGCAGCTTCGCCAACACCCGCCCACGACTGGAAAAGCACGATGAATCAATTCGCCATTCTCTACGAGGAGCGCTTCACCAGGCCGTACTTCATAGACTATGATTGCGCTGCCGCCTGACCGTAATCTTCTATACTACGGGCCATTCCCCCGATCGCTACCCGATTCTACTTCGTTTGGCAGCAAATGCCGCGTTGGGCCTCCCGCACTGGCACCAACTATCCCAAGCTTATTGCGAATATTAGAAAAGATGATCTTTATAAGAAATAATAAGTTTTTCTGCTGCTTATACTTGCTGGCAGTCGTCATAACCATCGGCATGGTGTACGCACTGGGCTTTCGGGCAGCGCTAGGCCAGATTGTGAACGCGCCTGAGCGCCTGAGAAACATCACGTTCCCCATCTGGGATCAACACGCTTTTTCGCAGCACGGTTTCCTCGTCTTCTATTCGATGGAGCACTACGCAAATAAGATCGCGTATTCCAACCATTCCACGGCTTATCTGTTCTACATGTACGCCCTCTATAAAGTGGAAATGTGTGTGTCGGCATTGCCGATGAGAATGACAGGGGCTTTCCTGAATATCATTTCGCTGGCAGGCGTTACGTTCTTTTTTCTGTCCCGTCTGGTGGAAAAGCGCCTGGCATTCGGTCAGGGACTGCTGATTCTGTTATCGGTCGTATTCATGGTGTCGATGCCGGGATTCTGGATTTCTTCGGCCAGATTCAACGTCGACAATACGTTCCCATTGATAATTACGCTCCAGGCGCTGGTTGCGTTCTTGATCTGGAAAAATCAGGAACGGTCCGGAGCGGTCATGACAGTGATCGTGTTATTTGCCTTGTTTTCTCCGATCTCGGCGGGGTTGCTGGGCATCGCCTTGCTGGTTTGGGCATGCCGCAGCGACGGTCTCGACAGACGGATGTGTCGTCTGGCACTGGTGGCCCTCGTTGCGGCAGTTGCCTTCTATCTGCCGTCCCCACTGATATCGAAGGCACTGGGTTTCACCACGTCCAACAGCGGCTATATGTTTCGCTCTGGCCTGGATGGCGACACCACTTATTTCACCAACATCTTGAAGTCGGTACTTGATCCGGCGGACCCGCGGCCAATTCCGACCATTGCCGTGCCGATCCTGTTCCTGATAGCCCAGTTGGCCTATTTCCGCATGATCAAACGGCGTGAGCCTGCCGGCGTTGCGGCACCGGCGGGGACCTCCCCGTTGGCCGGCATCCGCATGTTCTACTACCTGCTTTTTTCGCAATACATGATGACCTGCCTGCTGTGGCCGCAGGCCATTACCATTCATCCGTACCTGTATGACTACCTGCTGATGGCGCCGGTTTTCGTCGCGATTGTTCTGAATTTTGCGTACAAACCTTCACCGGCTGCGTTGCGTTTCTGGATACTGGCGCTGTTGTTCTGCATTTCTTTCCATTTCCAGCAGGTCGCGCAGGCAAAATGCCCGGGGTGTGTCTACCCGAGCGCCTGGGAACCTAGCGGCAAGCACCCATGAAGATCGTCGCCAACTGCTGCCGGCGATGATGATTTCACGCGGCGCCAAGAAGCTACAGTGGTGCAATGCTAGCGAGACCGCCGAATTAGTGGTACCCAAGGCTCTCAATGTGCTGTTTGGTTTCGTGATGTGGCTGGAGTGTTTGCTCATCAAGGTGGGAGTGAGCTTTCCGGTCGGTGCTTCCAGGCTACTTGTCGTCCGGAAAAAGAGTGGATGCCCCCCACGTTGCATAACGACGTGATGTCTAGTTCGACCCGATTAAAATTTGCGTGCGAAGGCTCAAATGATGGAAGACAAAACGATCCAGTTCAATCGCCCCTACATGACGGGGAAAGAGCTTTATTACATCGCTGAAGCCAAGTTCGGAAATATCCTCGCCGGCGATGGCCCGTTCACCAAGCGGTGCCATGAGTGGTTGACCGAACGCACGGGGTCGAGCAAGGCCTTGCTGACCCACTCGTGCACGGCAGCGCTGGAAATGTCCGCGTTGTTGTTGGACATCCAGCCGGGTGACGAGGTCATCATGCCCTCGTTCACGTTCGTTTCCACGGCCAATGCCTTCGTTTTGCGCGGCGGCGTTCCCGTGTTCGTCGATATCCGTCCGGATACCCTGAACCTGGATGAGACGCTGATCGAGGCGGCCATCACACCGCGTACCAAGGCAATCGTGCCGGTTCATTATGCGGGCGTGAGTTGCGAGATGGATACGATCATGGAGATTGCCCGGCGTCACAACCTGAAGGTGGTCGAGGACGCGGCGCAGGGGGTCATGGCCGCTTACAAGGGCCGTGCTCTGGGCAGTATCGGGGACTTCGGCGCCTTCAGCTTCCATGAGACCAAGAACGTCATTTCGGGCGAGGGCGGCGCATTGCTCGTCAATGATCCTGCGTATGTGTTGCGCGCAGAAATCATCCGCGAAAAAGGCACTGACCGTAGCCGTTTCTTCCGCGGCGAGGTCGACAAATACACTTGGCAGGAAGTCGGGTCGTCATTCCTTCCAGGGGACATGATTGCCGCGTTTCTCTGGGCGCAGTTGGAAGAGGCCGAACAGATCACGCAGGCGCGGCTTGCCATCTGGCAGCGGTATCACGAATTGCTGGCGCCGCTGGAAACCAGCGGGGCACTGCGCCGCCCTATCGTGCCGGCCGACTGCCAGCACAACGCGCACATGTACTACGTGCTGCTGCCCGCAGACGTGCCGCGACAGCCGGTGCTCGATGGTCTCAAGCGAGAGGGAATCAATTCGGTCTTCCATTACGTGCCGCTGCACTCCTCGCCGGCTGGCAAGCGATACGGCCGTGTCCATGGCACCATGGACAACACGGTGAGCCTCTCGGAGCGCTTGCTGCGACTGCCGCTGTGGGTAGGCATGTCGGTCGAGCAGCAGGAGCGTGTGGTGGAAGTCTTGCGGGGCGAACTGTTTCGCTGATTCGACAAGCACTCTTGCCGGACGTTTGAAACGTCCCCCCGCCGAAACAAGATCATCTTGCTCCCACCACAAAATATGCGCCCCAATCCCCTGAGGGAAGGGCGCATCAATGGGCAGTGCAGCGAGGCGCCAGCCAACAAGGCTGCCGCCAGCTCCCAATCAGCTGAGAAGCTGTGACAAGAGCTGTGACCAAATCGGGTATGAAACCCCAGAAACAACAAAGCCCTCGTATTTCTACGAGGGCTTCGTTTTGTATGGTGCCGGCACCAGGAGTCGAACCCGGGACCTACTGATTACAAGTCAGTTGCTCTACCAACTGAGCTATACCGGCGTGTTAGGGCGACGATTATATCGATTGCGTTGGTTCTGTAAACCCCTGAATTCAGACTATTTTTGCGCAGGCGTAAGACCGGCCCCGCAGATGCATCTGCGGGGCTGGCCGAAGTAGCATTACACGCCGTTTTTAACCGCGTTGATCAGGTCCTGACTCAGCACCTGCGCAGGCGCCACTTGCACGCTTTGCGTATAGAACGGCGGCAGGTTCTGGGCCAGTGTCGACAACGCTTGCGCGGTGGTATTGCCCGGCAGCAGCACGTATTGCAGGTTCGACGGATAGCTCTGCGGCACGGGGCCTTCCATGGTCGAACCGTAGGCGCCGAAGGTCATCACGGCCTGGGGCGTTGTTGGATCAGGTGCATAGAGGAAGACGAAGGTGCCGTACTTCGGATGGGTCAGGTATTGCGCTGCCTGTTCGCGAACCACCGGATCGGGGTCGTTCATCAGGGTCCAGCGCATGACCGCATAGCTGCGGGTCGTTTCCATGAACGCTGTACGAATCGGCGACTGGTTCTCGACGCCTCCCAGGCACACCAGCAGGTTGCCGAACGGGTCGATCAGCGCCACCGAGTTGAACACCGTGCTTTGCTGCGCGGTTTTCAGCAAGGGAGGCGCGAGTTCCGCGCCGGGATCCCGTGGGTTCGCCGATTGCACGGTCAGTGCGAATGGGCTGAGGGCTGTCAGTGCCTGGCGCACTTTGCTATTCGCCGGCAGGGTGGCGGGGTTTTGCAGTTGATCCGGCGGCAGGCCGCTGTTGTTGCTGGCGTCGCGCACGGTGTTGACGCTGGCGGAGAAGATCGAGCTGCACAGGAAGTACGCCGCCGAGTCGATGGTCTGGCCGCCGAACACCGGGCTGTTCGAACCCTGATAGGCGCGGCTGACTGGCGCTGCAATCGCGTAATAGCCCCAGGTGTCCTGCGCCTGTTGGCGGATCTGCGGCGGCAACGATGGAAAGGTGAACTGGCTGTTGTAGTTGATACCCGCGTAGTCATCGATCGCACTGACAGCGACGTTGAATCCTGCGGTCAGCAGCGAACCGGCGCACATGGCGCACGGGTCGAGCGTGGTGACGACGGTCAGTTGATTGGGCGGTGGCAGGTTCAGTGGTGCGACGTTTTCGTAGTACCAGTCCACCAGTTGCCGTTCGCCGTGGGCGGTCGGGTCGTGGGGTAGAAAGTAAGTCGTGCCGCCGCCAGGGAAAGGCATCAGCACGTTGTTGTGCAGCGCGGCGATGACCTCGCCCGTTGCGTTGTTGATGATGGCGCCGCCCACCGCGAAGGTTTGCTGCAACGCAGCGACAATGGCTTCGTTGGCGACGGTATCGACGGCTTCCTGTGCACTGTTCAATGTGCTCATGTTTTCCCAGCTCCTTGCTGTCCCTGACATCAGAGAATTCTGACGCTTGGCAAAGATAGTTGAGGATTTCCGGGGCGTTTATGTTCTTTTGAATTAATGCTTATGCACAACGGGGAAGGCGATGCACGCGGTTAAGATCGAAAATGTGGATCCAGTCTCATTTTCTCGCAAATGCCTGTTTTTCCGGTTTTTTATTCGGGTGTACGAAAATTGAACAGTTTGGTTTCAGCCCTGAAACAGGCGTAAACATTGGATCCACGATATTTCATCAACAGAGTTATCCACAGGCTGTGGCTGTTTTAGGCGCGCTCCGCCAGCAAAAGGAAGTTACGCGGCGTGAGTGGGGTTTCACAGAAAGTGCCGAGGCGAACGGTATAGCCCTGCTCAGAGAGGAAAAGTGCTCGATCAAGGTTCAGCCAAAGCTCCAGCGGGCGTCGGAAAAGTCCGCGCAGCAGCTCCAGATTGCGTACTTCGGCCAGTCGCTGCCAGCCGGCGGCTTCTAGCGCGGACCAGTCTTGCGAGCCGACTGTGGATAACTCTTTGAATGCGGCCAGATGGTGGCAGTAGTCGGCGAATGATCTGTCCAGCCAGGCGCTCGGCAGGGAAGGCGTGGGCAGGTACTCCTCAACACCGCGAAGTTGCCGTTGCAGCAGGTCGAAAGCCAGGCGTCGGGCCATGGATGTGTCGCGCTGACGTCGGACGCGGGCACCGGCGGTGACGGTTTCGCTCATCGGGAGTGAGAGATCGTCGAGTGACAGCTGTAGGTCGGAGCGCAAACCGACAGCGGAAACTGGCTGATATGCAGGAAGACTGATCCTGTTATAGCAACACGGCGCAATGGCCATTTGTTTGCACCCGGCGGCGCTGGCGAGCTGGATCAATCGCACATGCAGATCGCCACAGGCATGCAGTGCGACCGGTGTGTGATCGGCGTTCAGCAAAGAGGCGGCGCCGGGTGCCAGCACATCCTGCTCGACATGCAGTGCATGCAGTTGATGGCGCTGGCTGAGTGCCTGACCGCCTAGCACCAGAGCAGGATCATGTTCCAGGCAGGTGAGCTGCTGACCGGTTTGCAGCAGGCGTCGACCCAAGTGGCCTTTACCCGAACACCAATCCAGCCAATGCATCGGTGGCGCAGCAAACGACAACCGACTGGCAAACGCCTCGATCTGCTGCCACTTGCGCCCCGGCACATCGACATTCAACCGATGCCCTGCGGTCTCCAGTGTGTGTGCCGGCAGCTCACCCACCGAACCCAGCTCAAGGGATAGCGCCGCCAGCGAAGCGAACGGCTCCGGCGCATTTAGCAGGCAAGGTTGGTTATGACTGTTTTCCGCGTCTTCCAGCGACCGCCCGCGTAGCCATTCAGCCAGCTCCGGGTAGGACGCTTCCCAAGGAAGTTGCAGATGAGTGAACGGTCGAGGCTTCCACAGCGCCTGATGCTCGATCAGAAAAGCATCCAGGGCCATGAAGCGGGCGAGCAGGGCCTCGCCCGTCAACACGTGGGAATCAACGCCCTTGGCAGGCATCGACGCGCAACCAGCGCTCCAGCAGCTTGAAGCCGCGAACCAGCACGTAGGCCATCAGCAGGTAGAACATGCCTGCGGCGAAGAAGATCTCCACCGGCAGATACGTCCGCGCAATGATGGTGCGGGCCATGCCAGTCAGTTCCAGCAGGGTCACGGTACTGGCCAGCGCGCTGGCCTTGAGCATCAGGATCACTTCGTTGCTGTACGCCGGCAGGCCGATGCGCGCCGCTCGCGGCAGGATGATGTAGAACAGCGCCTTCGCCCGGGACATGCCCAGCGCCCGCGCCGCTTCGATCTCCCCCGGTGGAATCGCCTGGATCGCCCCGCGCAGGATCTCGGCGATGTAGGCCGCGGTGTGCAAGGTCATGGTCGCCGTGGCGCACCAGAACGGATCGCGCAGGTACGGCCACATCGAGCTGTTACGGATCGCATCGAACTGCGCCAGGCCGTAGTAGACCAGGAACAGCTGAACCAGCAACGGCGTGCCACGGAAAAAGAAGATATAGCCGTAGGGAAATGCCCGAACCCACCACAGGCGTGACGAACGCGCGATGCCCAGCGGAATCGCCAGCAACAGGCCGGCAATCACGGCGATGGCCACCAGTTCCAGGGTCAGCGTTGCGCCCTGAGCCAGTTTCGGCAGCCACTTGATGATGACTTCCCAGTTCATTGGGTGCTCCTCGCGAAGCCGCGAGCGGCGCGTTTTTCCATGAAGTGCATGCCCGTCATGGCCAGAATCGTCAGGCCCAGGTACATGAACGCGGCCACCATATAAAAGGTGAACGGCTGTTTGGACACGGTCACGCCGATTTGCGCGTGACGCATGATTTCTTCCAGGCCAATGACCGACACCAGCGCGGTGTCTTTCATCAGGATCATGAACAGGTTGCCCAGGCCGGGCAGGGCGATGCGCCACATCTGCGGCATGATCAACTTGGTGAAGATGCGAAATTTCGAAAGGCCCAGTGCCACACCGGCTTCGCGGTGGCCTTTGGGGATTGCCAGAATTGCACCGCGGAACACTTCCGTGGCGTAGGCGCCAAAGCACAGGCCCAGCGCAATCACGCCGGCCGCAAAGGCATTGAGTTCAAGGTCGGGGTTGCCGAAAAACTCGCCCAGGGCACGCATCAGGTTGACCGTGCCGAAGTAGATCAACAGCACCCAGAGCAGTTCCGGAATGCCGCGTACCAGTGTCGAATAAGTGCCGCCAAGCCATTGCAACGGCTTGTACGGGGAAGTCTTGGCCAAGGCGCCGAGCAAACCGAGCACCAGCCCGAGACACAGGGCCGAGAGTGCCAGTTTCACAGTCATCAGCGCGCCAGCGGCGAGCGCCGGGCCGAATCCGTAGAGGTCGATAATCATGGATTTCTTTTCAAATCGCGGCAGGCAAGGCCGGGGACCGGCGCCGTCAGAAAACGGCGCCGGTCCGGCAGGTCAGTATCAATAGATGCTGAACGGGAAGTACTTGTCGTTGATCTTCTTGTAGGTGCCGTCAGCAACGATTTCTTTCAGTGCGACGTTCAGCTTCTCGCGGATCGGGTCGTTCTTGCGAACGGCGATACCGATCTTGTCGCTTTCTTCCACCGGGTCGCCTTTGAATTCGTAAGGTTTGCCGGCGTCGCTTTTCAGCCACTCGTAGTTGACGTATTTGTCCGCCAGGATGCCGTCCAGACGACCGGAGGTCAGGTCGAGGTAAGCGTTTTCCTGGGTGTCATAAAGCTTGGTTTCAACGCCAGGCATGTTGTCTTCGAGCCAGGTGCCGGCCAGTGTCGCGCGCTGGGCGCCGATCACTTTACCTTTCAGCGCATCCTTGTCGGTTTTGAAGTCGACGTCTTTCTTGGCGATGAATTGCAGCTTGTTCGAGTAATACGGGTCGGTGAAGTCGACGGCCTGCTTGCGCTCATCGGTGATCGACATCGAGGAGATCAGGAAGTCGAACTTCTTGGCGTTCAGGGCCGGAATGATGCCGTCCCAGTCGGAGGTGACCACGGTGCATTCGACTTTCATCTTGGCGCACAGGGCGTCGCCGATTTCCTTGTCGAAGCCGACGACATTGCCACTGGCATCTTTGTTGTTGAACGGCGGGTAGGCCGCTTCGATGCCCATCTTCAGGGTTTCTGCCATGGCACCGGCGCTGAACGCCAGGGTGACGGCGGCTGCCAGGAAGACCTTTTTGTAGTTCTGCATGCGGGTAGCTCCGTTAGCGGTTGCTGGACATGAATTGTTTGCAGCGCGCCGAAAGCGGGTTTTCGAACACCTGCTGTGGCGATCCTTGCTCTTCTACCAGGCCCTGGTGGAGGAACACCACTTCGCTGGACACCTGACGGGCGAAACCCATTTCGTGGGTGACCAGCAGCATGGTGCGGCCTTCTTCGGCCAGTGCGCGGATGACATTAAGTACTTCCTGGACCATTTCCGGGTCAAGGGCGGAGGTGGGTTCGTCGAACAGGATCACCTTGGGTTGCATCGCCAGCGTGCGGGCAATGGCCGCGCGCTGTTGCTGGCCGCCAGACAGTTGCGCCGGGTACGCATGACGCTTGTCGGCGATGCCGACCTTGGCCAGCAAGGCTTCGGCGACTTCGATGGCTTCGGCCTTGCTCTGGCCGAGCACGCGGCGAGGGGCCTCGATGATGTTGTCGAGCACGCTCATGTGCGGCCACAGATTAAAGTTTTGAAACACAAAACCAATCTCGCTGCGCAGGCGGTTGATCTGCTTGCCGTCGGCCGCGACCAGTTCGCCGTTCTTGGCGGCTTTGAGCTTGAGTTCTTCGCCGGCCACCAGGATCTGGCCCTGATGCGGGTTTTCCAGCAGGTTGATGCAACGCAGGAACGTGGACTTGCCGGAACCGGAGGAACCCAGGATCGAGATCACATCGCCGTCGCGGGCGGTCAGCGAGATGCCTTTGAGCACCTCAAGCTGTCCGTAGCGTTTGTGCAAGTTGCGGATTTCAAGCGCGGGCGTGGCCTCAGCCATGTGCGTTCCTCATATATGTTGCGCTCCTGCTGTTGGCGGGCCTTCCTGGCGAGGCGGCCAACCTAGCATAGCGTCTGAATGGCAGCCAACAGCGCTACGGGCGGTAAACGGGTGGCATGTGACAGGTTGTCGCATCGGTACAGCAGACTGTCGCGCTGCTATCAACCGAACAGCCGTTTGAACCCGATGTGGCGCGGCTGTCCCGTAAAAAAGGGCGCGATGTTGCCAGCTTTGGCGGGGTGTTGGAAGCGCTAACCGGCCAAACGTTCCTGATCCGCACTTTTATTGTGCGTTGAGCATTTGTTGGGTGTGTTTCCGGTGCGCAGATTCGTTCCTTAAGTGGGTCGCAGGGTAACGCTCTGGCGAAGTGCCATTATTTTCAATGACTTGCGATGACTGTCCGGTCAGGGTGAGATCGCCGGGTTAGAGGGTTTTGAAACATTTTGGCGCAATTATTGCGTGCAGATTCCGGAACACCCCGTTGGTTTCTTTTTACAGAAGAGAGTTCACGACGGGATGCACGCATTCGCTTTTCCTTACAAAGGTAGTTTCAATGAGCAATACCCAAAGCTCTAACGGCCTCGAACAGGGGCTCAAACCGCGTCATGTGACCATGCTGTCGATTGCCGGTGTTATCGGCGCCGGCCTGTTCGTTGGCTCGGGCCACGCTATTGCTGCAGCAGGCCCGGCCGTGCTGTTGGCTTATGCCGCCGCCGGTATGCTGGTGGTGTTGGTGATGCGCATGCTGGGTGAAATGGCGGTTGCCTCGCCAGACACCGGCTCCTTCTCGACATACGCCGATCGCGCGATCGGTCACTGGGCCGGTTTCACCATCGGCTGGCTGTACTGGTGGTTCTGGGTGCTGGTGATCCCGTTGGAGGCCAACGCCGCCGCGACCATCCTGCACGCCTGGTTCCCTGGCGTGGACATCTGGGCTTTCGCCTTGGTCATCACGATGCTGCTGACTATCACTAACCTGTTCAGCGTGAAGAACTACGGCGAGTTCGAGTTCTGGTTCGCCCTGCTCAAGGTTGTGGCGATCATTGGTTTCATCATTCTGGGCATCGCGGCGATCTTCGGTTTCCTGCCGAACAGCCAGGTGAGCGGCGTTTCGCACATTTTCGACACTCAGGGCTTCCTGCCAAACGGCATGGGCGCGGTACTGGGCGCGATCCTGACGACCATGTTTTCCTTCATGGGCACCGAGATCGTGACCATCGCGGCCGCAGAATCGAAGAACCCTGGCAAGCAAATCTCCAAGGCCACCAACTCGGTGATCTGGCGGATTGGTTTGTTCTACCTCGTTTCGATCTTCATCGTCGTGGCCCTGGTGCCATGGAACGACCCGGTTCTGGCCAGCGTTGGTTCCTATCAGACCGTACTTGAGCGCATGGGCATCCCGAACGCCAAGATGATCGTCGACATCGTGGTACTGGTCGCTGTGACCAGCTGCCTGAACTCGGCGCTGTACACCTCGTCGCGCATGATGTTCTCCCTGGGCAAGCGCGGTGATGCACCGGCCGTGTCCACGCGCACCAACAAAAGTGGCACGCCATACTGGGCGGTGATGCTGTCCACGGGCGCAGCGTTCCTGGCAACATTCGCCAACTATGTGGCTCCGGCCGCCGTGTTCGAATTCCTGCTGGCCAGCTCCGGCGCCATCGCGTTGCTGGTGTACCTGGTGATCGCGATCTCGCAACTGCGCATGCGCAAACAGCGTATGGCCCGCGGTGAAAAAATCGCCTTCAGCATGTGGCTGTTCCCGGGCCTGACCTACGCGGTGATCGTCTTCATCGTCGCGGCCCTGACCATCATGCTGTTCCAGGACGCCCACCGTGTGGAGATCCTCGCGACCGGTTTGCTGAGTGCTCTGGTGGTTGCTACCGGTTTGCTGGTGGCTCGCCGTCGTCGCAATGAGCAACTGGTTGGCGCAGTGGCGCGCTAAGCTTTACGCACACTGTCGATGTACTGAAAACGACCGCCATCAGCCATGATCGCGGTCGTTTTTGCTTTCATTCAGGGGGTTTATCGGCCTGCTCCCTGATGGACACGATGATGTCGAGATAGTAGCCTCCTTGCCGAATGTGTATCTTGCTGTTGCGGGATGCAATGGAGTTTCAGGACACGGATTGTTCGACGCCCCAGCCTTCCCGGCTAAAGCCCCTCGACCCTTTCTTGCCTGCTCCCTCATCTGGTGCGTGTCACAGATGCATTTGCGTGCGCCTGCCGTTCGCGCGACAGCCACGAGCCAGCGCTGCATGGAGCTAGCCCGGCCATTCAGCTTACCCATTGGGGCATCAAGGAGAGACAGGCATGGCGTTTACATCGGTTGTGTTCAAAAACCCTAATACCGGAGCCATGAAGGAAGCCCCGATCGGCTTCTCGTGGACCGTGTTTTTCTTCGGCTTCCTGCCGCCACTGTTCCGTGGCGACATCAAGTGGGCAGCGATCATGTTCATCGTGGCCTGCTTCACATTCGGCCTCAGCAACTTCGTGTTCATGTTCATCTACAACAAGCTGTACGTGCGCGACCTGATCGGCGCCGGTTTCAAGGCTCAATCCATCGCCAGCGGTGATCTGAGCTATGCCAGTGCCAAGGTCGGGATGGAAATTCCACGTCTGGATGCTGTGGCTGCCTGATTGTTGTTTTCAGGTTTGTAAAAAAAACGGCCGTTGTCAGTGATGACAAGCGGCCGTTTCTATTTCTGAGGGCTTTTATTCGCCCTTTTCTTCCTGCGCATCCGGCGACTGACGATAGCTGTCCAGCGCAATGCCGAAGTCGGTGATGAATTGCGGGTCGGTCAGCCATGCCTGGGCGGTTTCGCGATCCATGCCGTCGGCCCACATGCGGTAGTCGATCAACATGTCGGCGGCCAGGTGAGTGGCGGCCATGCCTTCGTCGTCGGCGTTTTCCATGTCCAGCAGTTCTGGATGGTCAATGATGATAAAGGCGAGGTTCGTCAGCAGCACGGAGAGCATTTCACTGCGGCCGACAGCTTCGGCGTCGCGCATCTTGCTGAACATCGCCAGGGTGTATTCCGGGATCGGTTCGCCGATTTCACCCAAGTCATCGTCCAGCGCGGCTGGTTTTCTGCCGTGGATGTTGATCTGTTTGGCTTTGATCTTGGCGCGCTTGGCGCGTTTCTGTTGCTTGTTCAGGGAGGCCATGGGAACTCAGTTCGGTTTCTGTTGGGTTTGGGCTGCGATGATGTCGGAGGCCGCTACATAGTCGGCCTGGAAGGCCGGGGATTCGATCCATGCCAGGGCACCGGCTTCGTCGACCTCGGTAGACCATTGGCGGTACTCGATCAGCGCGGCGAGGATGAAGTCCATCGCGCCTTCTTCGCCTTCCTGCTCGTACACCAGTTCCAGCAATGGGTCTTCAAGGAAAGCGATGCACATGGCTTGCTGACTGATTTTTTCAGCGTCGATCATTTTCTTGAACAGCTCGGTGAGGTCCACCGATTCAAAGTCGATGCGATCATCGTTCGGGTCCAGCTCGACCGGCGCGGCAGCCCGTTGGGTGCGGTTCTGCTTGGCCTTGGCTTTGGCGCGGGTGGCGCGTTTTTGCTGCTTGTTGGCGGAGGCCATGGTTTTGATCCGTCGTGCGTTAAAAGGACTCGCTGCGCGGTACTGTCCGCCCGGGGGTATCGGGGGCCAGTTCACCGCTCTGCAGCCAGGACAATGCAATGGGCCATAGTGTGGCTTGGTATGCGCTGCGAAAAAAGGCGAAATGTCCGACTTCTGCTTCGCCGATGTCTTCGGGGGCGATTCGCCAGTGGGTGTTCGTACCGCCGCTGAAGTAGCCGAGCAGGCGTTCGATGGCCGGGATCGTGCCGTAAGGATCGTCTGTGATGCTGATGGCCAGTGTCCTGGCTTTCATCGTTGCCCCTGGTTTTTTGGCCAGCGTGCGACCGCTGGGCCGCGTTTCATATCGGCGCGTGGGCGTGCTCCAGTCTCGAACCACCCCGGCGGGCGTGTCTTCCAGCCAGCCAAGACGCTTTCCGGGGAAGTAGCCATAGATCATGGTGATCAGCGGCATCACCACATGCCACTTGCCGAACATCCGCCAGCGATGAGCGGGCGCGTAGTCGCGCCAGTAGGCGAATTGCGCACCGACGGTGACCATGCGCCGAATCAGCTGCCCTGAGGCTCCCAGGCTCGCCGCACAGCCGCCAAAGCTGTGGCCGACGACGTCGATGGGCTGACCGGGAAATTCGCGCTGAGCGCGCTTGAGCATGGCTTCGAAATCCAGCGCGCCCCAGTCTGACCAGGAGGCTTCAAATCCTTTCAAGGATTCGGGTCGCGACTCGCCGATGCCACGGTAGTCATAGGTGATGACATCGAAGCCGTTGGCGAACAGGTAATCGGCGAAGCGCGAATAGTGACGGCAGCGAACCGAGGTGGCGGCGTTGATGATGACGACCGGGCGCACAAGGTCCTGAAAGGCGTGCCGCCAAGTGAAACCACCGAGGATGAAGCCGTCTGCGGCCGGCTCTTTGAATGGTTCGCCAGAAACGGGAGTTGGCAGCGGTAACTCGATTTGAGTGGGGGCCAGTGACATGTCCTGCAAATTCATCGGCTTCAGACCTTTGCGGGTAGCTGCCAACGATAGTCTTCGTGCGGCGGGTGGACAATCCATCTGTGTTCACAGGGGGAGCTGATCGAGCAGTCGCTCCTCGATTGCCGCCTGCTCCCGGTCCAGTTCGGCGCGGAGTTCGTCTTCGCTGGGCAGGACTGTTTTGTATTTACTGGCGAAGAGTTGTTCGTTGTCTTTCAGCACCGAGTAGCGCACCACTGATTCATCTTTTTTCGCACAGAGAATGATACCGACGGTGGGGCCATCTTCCGGTCCGCGCTTGAGGTCGTCATACATGCGTACGTACATGTCCATCTGGCCAACATCCTGATGGGTCAGTTCGCCGCGCTTCAGATCGAAGATGACGAAGCACTTGAGTACGTAGTTGTAAAACACCAGATCGATGTAGAAGTCTTTGCTCTCGGTACTGATGCGTTGCTGGCGAGCGATGAAGGCAAAGCCTCTACCCAGTTCCAGCAGGAAGGCTTGAAGCTGATGGATCAATGCTTGTTCCAGATTGGTTTCTTGAGTCAAACCTGCGTTGGTTGAGCCAAGAAACTCCAGCATCACCGGGTCCCTGATGAAGTCTCGTGGGTGTGCTTTCATTTTCTGGAGGTTGGTGGCGGCTTCCAGCCTTACAGCAGGTCGATCGCGGCTGGTGAGCAGGCGCTCGTAATAGAGGGTGTTGATCTGGCGTTCCAGGGCGCGGGATGACCAGTTTTGGTTGGCCGCCTCGTCCATATACCATTGGCGTGCCGTGTCACTATCGACGCGCAGCAGCCTGCGGTAGTGGGTCCAGCTCAATTCGTGACGCAGTGCGTCACGAATTGGGAATGCTTGGTAAAACAGGCGCATGTAGCGAAGATTAGAGTTATCAAAGCCCTTCCCGAACTCGGCTGTCAGGCTCTGCGCCAGCGTTGCCAGCAATTGCTTTCCGTACCCCGCCCGTCGAGCCCCTTCCTGCTCGAACTCGACAATGTGCCTCCCAATCTGCCAGCAAGTTTGTACCTGGACCGTATCGACCGTGCGTAGCACTTTCTGCCGTGCATCACGAATCAGCTCCCCAAGATTGCCGAGTAGTGAGGCGAGTTGTGCATCCTGAGTGTTACCGGGTTCGAGTGAGCTCATGGCGTCTTCTGCAAAGGAATGAACAGGCAGAAGAGGATGGCAGCGGAGGTGGGGGCAGCGATGCCGGGCGTGGCTGGTAAGCCGGAAGGAAAGCCCGATCGGGTTTGCGGGATCGCTCCGACGGCAAGTCGTGCTTGAGGAATATAACGTGTAGTCCATTTCGCAGTGAGC
Source organism: Pseudomonas sp. BF-RE-22 (assembly GCF_019956155.1). Taxonomy (NCBI): domain Bacteria; kingdom Pseudomonadati; phylum Pseudomonadota; class Gammaproteobacteria; order Pseudomonadales; family Pseudomonadaceae; genus Pseudomonas; species Pseudomonas sp. BF-RE-22. The sequence goes on from NZ_JAHBDD010000066.1 coordinate 150,744, forward strand.
CCAAGTACCAATCAATCTAAAACCCGGGCGTTCGAGAGGAAATCTAAAAGGCATGACAAATGGGTTCCATGGAGCCCGGGAGGCGTGATCATGAAGTACGTGCATTCCCTTGCGTTGCCCATCGCCGCGGTGGGCATGTTGATGTTCCCGGTGATGTCGTCTGCCGCCAGTCTTGAACCAATCGACAGCGCTGGCGTGCAGGTTCAACCGCAGGAGCAAAACGGAATTACTTATCTGTCCGGCGGTATAGGCCTGGATGAGTCGAAGGCCATCCAGCAAACGGCTGGCTATAACTTGCACATGACGTTTTCGGTCGGGGCGGAGAATAAATACATTCCCGACGTCGACGTGGTCATTCAGAAAGCCCAAGGGCAAACCGTGTTGACGCTGAACGAGGCTGGCCCGCTGGTTTATGTTCAGCTACCGCCCGGCAAGTACACCGTGGTTGCTACGCGACATGGAGAAGTGCGGCGTGACAGTGCCGAGATAGGAAGTGGTCCTGCGCGTAATCTGGTCTTTCATTGGGCCGGTGAAAGCTAGCAGTTAACCGGAGTTGACCGGCCGATGCCTTTGTTCCAGCGAATGGGCTGCAGGGAATCATCTGTCCGCCCATTGCGTGGTTTTAGGCTTGAGCGGTCTGGCCTCTCAGGATCTGCTGCTTACGCTGTTCTTCCGGCAGATCGTCGATCCGTCGCTTCCGCCACCGTGTGCCGGACTTCGTTAAATCGCAGGCATAAAAAAACCCTGAATCTTGCGATTCAGGGTTTTCGGTATTTGGTGCCCAGAGACGGAATCGAACCGCCGACACGGGGATTTTCAATCCCCTGCTCTACCGACTGAGCTATCTGGGCAACGGGGCGCATTAAACGGGTTTTTCAGGGGGTCGTCAAGCAAGTTTTCAAAAAAAATTTAATTATTACCGTCGCTTACGTTCCGACCCCCGATAAAGCGGGATTATTCTGCAGGCGGAACGTAGCCTTCAGCCTTGGCGTATTCCTCGCCGGAGAAGTACTTGTCCATCTCGCCTTGCAGATATTTGCGGTCTTCGGCGTTCATCATGTTCAGGCGTTTTTCGTTGATCAGCAGGGTCTGGTGTTTCTGCCAGTCGGCCCAGGCCTTCGCCGAGACGTGGTCAAAAATGTCCTGGCCTTTGGCGCCCGGGAATGGAGCGCGCTCCAGGGCTGGCAATTCTTCTTTGTACTTGCGGCACATGATGGTGCGGGTCATGACGACTCTCCTGCGTTCAATACGGCGGCCGCGCGTTCGAGCAAGGTTTTGACCGGGGCGGCAAGGCCCAGGCGCGGCGGGGTGGCGAGGTTATACCAGAGCCAGTCGGCCTCGGCCACGTGATGGCCGGACTCCTGGACCTGAACCAGCCAGGGTTCGATGGACAACTGAAAATGGCTGAACGTGTGTACGAGGCTCGGCAGCGCTTGTTGGCTGCCCAGCTCCAGCGAGTGCTGTGAGGCCAGATGTTGCAGGTCGTCGAGGTCGTCGAGTTCCGGCAGGCTCCAGAGACCGCCCCACAAGCCCGTGGAAGGGCGACGGTAAAGCAGAATCGCGCCGTCTCCGTTGGCGAGCATCGGCATCAGCGTGCGCTTCTGTGGCACGGCTTTGCGTGGCTTCGGGATCGGGTAGCGGGTTTCCAGGCCGAGCATGTGCGCTTCGCAGCCCTTTTCCAGCGGGCAGAGCAGGCAGCTCGGTTTGCTGCGGGTGCAAAGCGTGGCGCCCAGATCCATCATCGCCTGGGTGTAGGCGTTGACCCGATCATGCGGCGTGAAGCGCTCAGCGTTCGCCCACAGCTGTTTCGCGACCTTCGGCTCGCCCGGATAACCCTCTTGCGCCGTAAAGCGCGCCAGGACGCGTTTGACGTTGCCGTCGAGGATCGGCGCCCGCAGGCCCATGCTCAGGCTGGCGATGGCGCCCGCCGTGGACAGGCCGATCCCCGGCAGCTCGACCAGCTTTTCCACATCCCGCGGAAATTCGCCGCCGTACTCAGCGACGACGATCTTCGCGGTCTTCTGCAAATTGCGCGCGCGGGTGTAGTAACCGAGGCCGGTCCACAGGTGCAGCACTTCGTCTTCCGGCGCGGCGGCCAGGGCTTCGACCGTCGGCAGCGAGGCCATGAACCGGTCGAAGTAATTCAGCACGGTGCTGACCTGGGTTTGCTGCAACATGATCTCCGAGACCCACACCCGATACGGTGTGATGCCTTGCTGCCAAGGCAAATCGTGGCGGCCGTGGCGGTCGTACCAGTCCAGCACCGCCGATGAAAACTGCTCGGATCTCATCGCTTGAACAGCCCCTTCAATGCGTTTTTCAGCTCGGGACTGACTTTGTCGCCAAGCTTTTCGTCGATTTTTTCGCTGATTTTGTCGCCCGCCATTTTGGACGCGACCTGGCCCATGCGTTCGTTGTCGAGGCGGCAAGCCTTGGCGCCGAGTTCCAGCGGGCCACGGCAGCGCAGCGGCCATTCGATGCCGACAAATTTGTCGCCGACCTGACAGGCCGGATCCGGCATGGCGCTCGTATCGCCTTCGACGATGATGCCGACGCGGTAGTCCATGCCCAATACCCGCAGGTCGACGTCACCGTCGCCATTCACGGTCATGCCCGGGATGCGCACTTTCAGGTCCGGGTTGCTGGCCACGCCGTTACGGAAGGCCAGGTTGCCCTTGAGCTCCTGGAACGGCGTGTCCTTGCCGCGTGGTTCGCCGCTGAGGGTTTTGCGGTTGAGCGTGGCGATGCCTTTGCACAGTTGCTGTTCGAGGTTGGCATTGAGCAGCACGCCGTTGTTGATGACGAAACTGGCATTGCCGTTGAGGGTTTCGATCAGCGCTTTCTGGCTGTTGCCATTGCCGGTCAGGTTGCTGTCGAGCGTGACCAGGCCTTTGACTGGCGGTTTTTTACCCTGGCTTTCGAGGATTTTTTCCACAGGCACTTTGCTGATGCGTGTCTGCATGTTCAGCGCCGGTGTCTGCTGGCGCACGTCGAGGGTGCCCCTGGATTCGAAGGTGCCGTCGTACAGGTCGCCGCGCAGGTTCTCAAGCGTCAGCAGGCCTTCCTTGCCATTGGCCTTGAGCGCCGCGTTCTGGATCGGCAGCTTGTCGAGGGTCAACTGGCCAAAGGTCAGGTCAGCATCCACGTCGAGTTTGCTCAGGCGCTCCACCGGCAGCAGGCGCTCGTTGCTCCACGCGTCTTTGGTGGGCTTGTCCGGCAGCGGTGTGCTGCCTGCGCCGGCCATGGCATCGGCTTCGGTGCTGGCCACTTCGGCCTGGCGCACTTGCGTCGCGCTATTGGCTTCGGCGGATTTTGGCGGCAGGTAGCGGTCGACGTTGAAGGTGTCAGCCTTGAGCGCGGCGCGCAGCGATTGCTTGGCGAAATCCTCGACGGCGATACGACCGCTGAAGGTGCTGTCATCGACTTTCAGGTTGATGTTGTCGAGCACCAGACTGGTCGGCGTACCGGCAATGCGGCTGACCAGTTCAACTTTGCTCAAACTGCCTTCAGCCATCGCCGGGAGTTTCTGGCCGATGCTGTCGACGAATTTCGCCAGGTCGAATTGGGCAATCGAAAGGCCGCCGTTGATTTGCGGCGTTTTGTCGAGGTCGTTGACCTTCAGTTCGCCCAGTGCACGCAACTGGTTGGCGGAAATCTTGATGCCAGTCCATTCGGCGACGTTCGCTGCTTTATCCAGCAGCAACTGCCCTTGGGCGGCGAAGGTCACGGTCTTGCCTTGCAGCGGATCACCGGCGATTTCGCCGGACAGCTTCATGTCCTCGAATTTGTAGCGTTGCAAGGCGCGTTCAAAACGCAGCTCGCCATTGAGCTCGGTGCGGACCCGCAGAACGGGCTGGTTGGTGCCCAGGAACGCGGTGAGCTTGACCGGGATGTTGGTCGAATCGTGGACCGGCCCGGTGCTCAACTGGATGCTTTCGGCGCTGAAATGCTGGCCGGTCTTCTCGTCGCTGTATTCAACGCGGGCGTTGTTGACGGTCAGGCTGTCGATGTCCAGGCGGATCGGCTGCGCCGGTTTTTCCACTTGAACGGTGGTTTGCGGTGCAGGTTCGCCGGGTGTGACCGCAGGAGCGGTCGAGTTGGCCGTCGCCGGCACCTTGCCGATGTCTTCCCAGTTGCCGTGGCCGTCCTTGTCGCGGTTCAGGCGCAGGTTCAGGCCTTCGACGCGCACGTCGCTCATCTGCACTTCACGGCGCAGCAGCGGCAGCACGCGCACCGACAGGCCGAGCATCTGCAAGTCAGCGAACGGTTCGGTGGGCTTGGCCAGGGTCGCGACACTGGCTTCGTGCAATTCCAGGCCCAGCCACGGGAACAGGCTCCAGCCGATGTCGCCATTGAGCGTCAGCTCGATGTGGGCCTTGTCGCGGGCAATCTGGCGAATCTCGTCTTTATAGTCGTTGGGATCGAAGAGGTGGGTCAGGGCAAAGCCCAGCGCCACAATGATCAGCAACAACCCGAGAAGTACCAGACCCAGGATTTTGCCGAACGCTTTCATGGGCGAGTCCTTGTAGTTAGTCGATTTAGCCGGGGAGTATAGCGCTCAGAAGTGGACGACCGGTCAGCGATCAACCCGGCAGCACATCCAGTGGCACTTTCAGTTTGGCCGCCAGCGCCTGGGACTCAAGGTGCCCGGCAGGTGCCAGCAGGCGCAATGTCGCACCCGATTGCGACGCCAGTTTCTGCGCTTCGTTCACCATTCGCTCGGCAACCCCACGACGACGGGTGATTTTTCGTACACATAGTTGGGACAGATGCCAGACGTCCTGGTGCCTTTGCAAACGTGCCGCGCCCAGCAGGCGATCATTGAAACGCCCGGCGATCAGCGAGCCGTCCCGCAGGCAGCCTTCGATCAACTGCACATCATCGGCAAACGGCGCGAACAGCCAATCCGGCGCATCGCGGTAAATCTTCTGCAAATCCTGCTGATCCTGGTAGGTGGCTTCGTTCAGCAGCTCGACGATGACAGGCATGACGGTTCCTTCAGTGGTACGAGAACAGATGACTTGCAAAAACGTGATATCAGTTTGGTTTTTCTGTCACGTGCAAATGGTAACCTCTGCCGGTTCGTCCGTCCTTCTGCGACGCGATGTCGCACCAAAATGGAGCTTTACCTCAAAAAAACAGTCATGCGTGCGCATAAAGGCTGGAGGTGAGCAGTGGCTGGCGAACCATACTAATAATTGGGGGATACACAATGACCACGAGCATCACGGCGGACGGCATCTATGCCGGCCAGCCTGCGTTCCTGTCCAAGGAGCGCATCATCGCCAAGCCCGGTTTCAACCGTTGGCTGGTGCCACCGGCCGCGCTGGCCATCCACCTCTGCATCGGCATGGCCTACGGCTTTTCGGTGTTCTGGTTGCCACTGTCCAAAGCCCTGGGCGTGACCAAGGCGGTGACCTGTGCACCGGACATGAGCTTCATCTCGCAAGTGTTCTCGTCGCAATGCGACTGGCCGATCTCGATGCTCGGCTGGATCTACACCCTGTTCTTCATCTTCCTCGGCTGCTCGGCCGCGATCTGGGGTGGCTGGCTGGAACACGCCGGGCCGCGCAAGGCTGGCGTTGTGTCGGCACTGTGCTGGTGTGGTGGTCTGCTGATTTCGGCGCTGGGTGTGTATACGCACCAGATCTGGCTGATGTGGATCGGCTCCGGGGTCATTGGCGGTATCGGCCTGGGCCTGGGTTACATCTCGCCGGTCTCGACCCTGATCAAGTGGTTCCCGGACAAGCGCGGCATGGCGACCGGCATGGCGATCATGGGTTTTGGCGGTGGTGCGATGGTCGGTGCTCCGCTGGCCGCAGCCTTGATGGGGCACTTCGCGTCGGCAGACAGCGTGGGCGTGTGGCAGAGCTTCCTGGTGATGGCCGCGATCTACTTCGTGTTCATGATCGGCGGCGCACTGTCCTACCGCGTACCACCAACCGGCTGGAAGCCTGAAGGCTGGACCGCTCCGGCGAAAAAAGCTTCGAACGCGATGATCACTCATCGTCACGTGCACGTGAATGTGGCGTGGAAAACCCCGCAATTCCGTCTGGTATGGCTGGTGCTGTGCCTGAACGTGTCCGCCGGTATCGGCATCCTCGGCATGGCTTCGCCGCTGTTGCAGGAAGTGTTCGCCGGCAAATTGCTCGGTACCGACCAGACGTTTGGTCAGCTGGACGCGGGCCAACTGGCCTCGATTGCCGCGATTGCTGCCGGCTTCACCGGTTTGCTGAGCCTGTTCAACATTGGTGGCCGATTCTTCTGGGCATCGTTCTCGGATTACCTGGGCCGCAAAAACACCTATTTCGTGTTCTTCGCCCTCGGTTTTGCGCTGTACGCGTTGATCCCGAACCTTGGTCACCTGGGCAACGTTGCGCTGTTCGTGGCGGCGTTCTGCATCATCCTGTCGATGTATGGCGGCGGTTTTGCGACGGTGCCGGCTTACCTGGCGGACCTGTTCGGTACGCAAATGGTCGGTGCGATCCACGGTCGTCTGTTGACCGCCTGGGCGGCAGCGGGTGTGTTGGGTCCGGTGCTGGTGAACTACCTGCGTGAGTATCAGCTGAGCATCGGCGTTGAACGTGCCGCCGCTTACGACATCACGCTGTACATCCTCGCGGGCCTGCTGGTGCTGGGTTTCATCTGCAACCTGCTGGTGCGCCCGGTGGCCGACAAGTACTTCATGACCGACGCTGAACTGGCCGCCGAACAGGCGCTGGGCCACGACAAGGGTGCTGATGCCAGCACCTCGCTGGAGTGGAAAGCGGCGTCGGGCACCAAGCCGTTGGCGATTGCAGCGTGGCTGGTGGTGGGGATTCCGTTGGCGTGGGGTGTTTGGGTGACCCTGCAGAAAACGGCAGTTCTATTCCACTAAGTACCCCGCGCCCGATCCGTCGGGCGCACTGCTACCTGTAGGAGCGAAGCTTGCTCGCGAAGAACGATGATGCGGTGTTTCAGGTACACCGCCTTCGCGGGCAAGCCTCGCTCCTACATGTCATGACAGGTACACCACCGACTTTGTTGAATTCACTCCGTCAGTCATATCACCTCTCGTGTTTCTGTTTCCCGCCCGCGCCCCTATAATGGCTGCCTTTTTCGCCCAATGATTTTGCGGAGCTGGTGATGGCCGAACGTAAGGCGTCAGTCGAGCGCGACACTCTGGAAACCCAGATCAAAGCCTCGATCAACCTGGATGGCACCGGAAAGGCCCGATTTGATATCGGTGTTCCTTTTCTTGAGCACATGCTGGACCAGATCGCCCGTCACGGGCTGATCGACCTGGATATCGTCAGCAAGGGCGACCTGCATATCGACGACCACCACACCGTGGAAGACGTCGGTATCACCTTGGGTCAGGCTTTCGCCAAAGCCATCGGCGACAAGAAAGGCATCCGTCGCTACGGCCACGCCTACGTGCCGCTCGATGAAGCGCTGTCGCGCGTGGTGATCGACTTCTCCGGCCGCCCTGGCCTGCAGATGCACGTTCCCTACACCCGCGCCACCGTGGGCGGTTTCGACGTTGACCTGTTCCAGGAATTCTTCCAGGGCTTCGTCAACCACGCGCTGGTCAGCCTGCACATCGACAACCTGCGTGGCACCAACACCCACCACCAGATCGAAACCGTGTTCAAGGCTTTCGGCCGCGCACTGCGCATGGCCGTAGAGCTCGATGACCGCATGGCCGGTCAGATGCCATCGACCAAAGGCGTTCTGTAATGCAGACGGTCGCGGTTATCGATTACGGCATGGGCAACCTGCACTCGGTGGCCAAGGCCCTCGAGCACGTCGGTGCCGGCAAGGTCTTGATCACCAGTGATGCCGACGTGATTCGCGAAGCTGACCGAGTGGTTTTCCCCGGCGTCGGTGCGATTCGCGATTGCATGGCGGAGATCCGTCGCCTGGGTTTCGACTCGCTGGTGCGTGAAGTCAGCCAGGACCGTCCGTTCCTCGGCATCTGCGTCGGCATGCAAGCCTTGCTCGACACAAGTGAAGAGAACGACGGCGTCGACTGCATCGGTCTGTTCCCGGGCGCGGTGAAGTTCTTCGGCAAAGGCCTTGTTGAAGACGGCGAACACCTGAAAGTCCCGCACATGGGCTGGAACGAAGTGAAGCAGACGGTGAGTCACCCGCTGTGGCACAACATTCCGGACCTGGCGCGTTTCTACTTCGTGCACAGCTACTACATCGCTGCCGGTAACGCGCGGCAGGTGGTCGGTGGCGGTCACTACGGTGTCGATTTCGCTGCGGCGCTGGCCGATGGCTCGCGTTTCGCCGTGCAGTTCCACCCGGAGAAGAGCCATACCCATGGCCTGCAATTGCTGCAGAACTTCGCTGCGTGGGATGGTCGCTGGTAAATGGCCGTCAAGAAGAAGCCGCCGATCCTGACCCTCACTCCCGAGCAGGAGAACGAGGCCAATCACAAGATCAAACGCTTCATGGAGGATCGCTTCGAACTGGACCTGGGTTCGTTCGAAGCGGCCGAAATCCTTGAGCTGTTTACCCGTGAAATTGCGCCGCACTATTACAACAGGGCGATTTTCGATGTGCAGACGCACCTTAAAGAAAGGTTCGAAAGCATCGAAAGCGACTTGTGGGCGCTCGAGAAAAACTGATTTCCGAGCGAAGCTGAACACTCGAATTTGAAGGTTTGCCAGATGCTGATTATTCCCGCTATCGATCTCAAAGACGGTGCCTGTGTTCGTCTGCGCCAGGGCCGCATGGAAGATTCCACGGTGTTCTCCGATGACCCGGTGAGCATGGCCGCCAAGTGGGTGGAGGGCGGTTGCCGTCGTCTGCATCTGGTCGACCTGAACGGTGCCTTCGAAGGCCAGCCGGTCAACGGCGAAGTGGTCACCGCTATCGCCAAGCGCTACCCGAACCTGCCGATCCAGATCGGCGGCGGTATCCGCTCGCTGGAAACCATCGAGCACTACGTCAAAGCGGGCGTGAGCTACGTGATCATCGGCACCAAAGCCGTGAAAGATCCGGCGTTCGTTGCTGAAGCCTGCCGCGCGTTCCCGGGCAAAGTGATCGTCGGCCTCGATGCCAAAGACGGTTTCGTCGCTACCGATGGCTGGGCTGAAATCAGCACCGTTCAGGTCATCGACCTGGCCAAGCAATTCGAAGCCGACGGCGTGTCTGCGATCGTTTATACCGACATCGCCAAAGACGGCATGATGCAGGGCTGCAACGTGCCGTTCACCGCTGCGCTGGCTGCGGCCACGAAGATCCCGGTTATTGCTTCCGGTGGTATCCACAACCTGGGCGACATCAAGTCGCTGCTCGACGCCAAGGCGCCGGGCATCATCGGCGCGATCACCGGCCGGGCAATCTACGAAGGCACCCTCGACGTCGCTGAAGCGCAAGCTTTCTGCGATTCGTACAAAGGCTGAGGACTGACCATGGCGCTGGCCAAACGCATCATCCCTTGCCTGGACGTGGATAACGGCCGGGTCGTCAAAGGTGTGAAGTTCGAAAACATCCGCGATGCCGGCGACCCGGTGGAAATCGCCCGTCGTTACGACGAGCAGGGTGCCGACGAGATTACTTTTCTCGACATCACCGCCAGCGTCGACGGTCGCGACACCACGCTGCATACCGTTGAGCGCATGGCCAGCCAGGTCTTTATTCCGCTGACCGTTGGCGGCGGCGTGCGCACCGTGCAGGACATTCGCAACCTGCTGAATGCCGGCGCAGACAAGGTCTCGATCAACACCGCCGCCGTGTTCAACCCGGAATTCGTGGGTGAGGCGGCGCAGCATTTCGGTTCGCAGTGCATCGTGGTTGCCATCGACGCGAAGAAGGTCTCCGGTCCGGGCGAAACCCCGCGCTGGGAAATCTTCACTCACGGCGGGCGCAAGCCGACCGGTCTCGACGCCGTCGAGTGGGCGAAGAAGATGGAAGGCCTGGGAGCCGGCGAAATCCTGCTGACCAGCATGGACCAGGACGGCATGAAAAACGGCTTCGACCTGGGCGTTACCCGTGCGATCAGCGACGCGCTGGGGATTCCGGTGATCGCCTCCGGCGGCGTCGGCAACCTGCAGCATTTGGCCGACGGCATCATCGAAGGTCACGCCAGCGCTGTTCTGGCCGCTAGTATTTTCCATTTCGGTGAATACACCGTGCAGGAAGCCAAGGCCTACATGGCCCATCGCGGCATCGTGATGCGCTAAACAAACGATACAGGCCAGTGGACATCATGGCGGGCTCAAGGCACTCTTGGGTACGCCATGGATCTCGGTAGCCAGACATGCTCAAACGCCTTCTTCTTGCCCTTGCCAGCGCTTCTCTATTGCAGATCAGTGGCGTGCACGCCACCGAAAATCCCGACGCCGACCTGGTGCTGCTGACGGAAAACTTCCCGCCTTACAACATGGCCAAGAACGGCAAGAACTTCGCTCAGGACGAGAACATCAATGGCATCGCCGTGGACATTGTCCGCGAGATGTTCAAGCGTGCCGACGTAACCTACAGCCTGACCCTGCGTTTCCCTTGGGAGCGCATCTACAAGCTCGCCCTCGAGAAACCCGGGTATGGCGTGTTCGTGATGGCACGACTGCCGGACCGTGAAAAGCTCTTCAAGTGGGTCGGCCCGATCGGTCCGGATGACTGGATCATGCTGGCCAAGGCGGACAGCAAGATCAGCCTGGAAACCCTGGAAGACGCGCGCAAATACAAGATCGGTGCGTACAAGGGCGATGCGATTGCCGAGACGCTGGCCAAGCAAGGGTTGAAGCCGATTGTCGTGCTGCGGGATCAGGACAACGCGAAGAAGCTGACCAGCGGCCAGATCGACTTGTGGGCCACGGGCGACCCGGCCGGGCGTTACCTGGCGCGTCAGGACGGCGTCACCGGGCTCAAGACCGTGTTGCGCTTCAACAGTGCGGAGTTGTATTTGGCGCTGAACAAAGACGTGCCGGATGAAACCGTCGCCAAGCTGCAAGCCGCGCTGGATCAGCTGCGCAAGGAAGGCGTGGTGGACGAGATCATGGGGCGGTACCTCTAACCGTCCAGCCAATCCTTGTAGGAGCCGGCTTGCCGGCGATGGCGGCAGTGAAATCGATGCATGATTCGAGGCTGCCATCGCCGGCAAGCCGGCTCCTACAGTGGTTCCGTTGATTAGCGGTAAACGCCGTCCTTGCCGTGCGCAGTCGTTGCACGGTTGCTGCGCACGCTGATCATCAACTTGATATCAATCCAGTCAATGCCCTGAGCTTTCAGCTTCGGCAATTCGCGCTCCAGCACTGCCAGCGTCTGCGGATACGGATGCCCGATCATCACCGCCGAACCCTGTTTGTGCGCCAGATTGATCGCGGTCTGTAGCTGGGTGAAGATCGCCGCTTCCGTTCGCTCATCATCCAGAAACACATCCCGCGAAACACTCGCCAACCCGATCTTCTGCGCTTCGGCCGCGGCCACGGTTTGCGCGCTGGTGCGGCTGTCGACGAAGAACTTGTGCCGCCGCTGCAAATCCGCCATCAACCAGGCCATGGCGGGTTGCTGTGCGGTCATGCGACTGCCCATGTGGTTGTTGATGCCGCTTGTGTACGGGACCATTTTGAACGCCGCGTTGAGGCGCTTCTCCAGCTCTTCGATGGGCAGCTCGGGATGCCAGGCGAACGGTCCCGTGGCGGGGTCCATCGGCATGTGCAAGATGACAATCTTGCCGGCGCGATGGGCTTCGCGAGCGAATTCGGTGGCGTGGGGTGTGTCGGGCATGATCGCCGTGGTCACCGGGCCGGGCAGGGCCAGCACGCGGCGATCCCGGGGCAGGTTCTGCCCCAGGTCATCGATGATCAGGCTGATGTAGGCTTTTTGAGGGGCGGGCGCCGCGTGAGCAACACCCGCCAGACAGCACAGCAGACCGAGAACCAACCGCAGGCGCATCTCAGCGGCCGGAAGTGATGCTCAGCCCTTTGAGCAGGCTCAGGGCCTGGGCCAACTGGTAGTCATCGTCCTGCGGCATTGCCTTGGCCTTGGCGCTGGAGCCGGTCGGTTTGTCGGCGCCGCCGTTGCCATTGCCCAGGTGACCTTGCAGATCGGCTTCCTTGAAGTATTCGCCGTCCTGCTCGCTGGTGATCTTGGCCTTGCGCACTTCGATGTCCGGGACGATGCCCTGGGCCTGGATCGAGCGGCCGTTCGGCGTGTAATACAGCGCCGTGGTGATCTTCAGCGCGCGGTCGTTGTTCAGCGGCAGCACGGTTTGCACCGAGCCCTTGCCGAAACTGGTGGTGCCCATGACCACCGCGCGTTTCTGGTCTTGCAAGGCACCGGCCACAATTTCCGAGGCCGAGGCGCTGCCGCCGTTGATCAGCGCAACCATCGGCACCGCTTCGCTTTCGTCTTTGCCGGTGGCGGAGAAGCGCAACTCGGAGTTGGCGATGCGGCCCTTGGTGTAAACGATCAGGCCCTTGGTGATGAAGTGGTCGACCACTTCCACCGCCGCCTGCAGCACGCCGCCCGGGTTGTTACGCAGGTCGAGGATGATGCCTTTGAGCTTCTTGCCGTTGTCCTTGCGCAACTTGGCCAGGGCCTTGGAGACTTCTTCGCCGGTCTTGACCTGGAACTGGGTGATGCGGATGTAGCCGTAGCCGGACTCCAGCAACTGGCTCTTCACGCTCTTCACCTGAATGATGGCGCGGGACAGGGTCACGTCGAACGGTGTGCCGCCATCGCGAACCAGGGTCAGGGTGATTTTCTGGCCGATCTTGCCGCGCATCTTGTCCACGGCTTCGGTCATGCTCTGGCCGCGAGTCGGCTGGCCGTTGATCTTGACGATGAAGTCGCCGGCCTGAATGCCGGCCTTCGAGGCGGGCGTGTCATCAATCGGCGAAACCACCTTGATGAAACCGTCTTCGGCGCCGACTTCGATGCCCAGGCCGCCGAATTCGCCGCTGGTGCTTTCCTGCAATTCAGCGAAGTCTTCCGGGCCCAGGTAGGCGGAGTGCGGGTCGAGGTTGCTGAGCATGCCCTTGATGGCGTTTTCCAGCAGGGTCTTGTCGTCCACCGGTTCGACATAGGCTGCCTTGATCCGGTCCATGACCTCGGCAAAGGTGCGCAACTCTTCCAGCGGCAGCGGCGCCTTGGTAGTCGCAGCAGTGCCCGCAGGCGCGACCGCCGGAGCCGGTTGAGCAGCGAACGCCAGAGGCGCGCCGATCACCAGGGCGATCGTCAGGGCCAGCGAGGTAAGACGGGACAAATGCAGCATGTCGAACGAACTCCTAATGTAGGTGACTCAACGCCTATCCTTGCGCGCGGCACCATTGCGCCGGATCACTCGGGTGACCCTGCTGACGAATTGCGAAATACAGTGCTGGAGTGTCCTGCCCGCCGCTGTTACCGACAGTGGAGATGGACTCACCGGCTTTCACCACGTCACCCGCAGACTTGAGCAGCGTCTGGTTGTGACCGTAAAGACTCAAAAAACCGTTGCCGTGGTCAAGGATCACCAGCAAGCCGGCACCGCGCAGCCAGTCGGCAAACACCACGCGACCACCGTGCACGGCATGCACCTGGCTGCCGGCGGAGGCGCTGATCATCACGCCGTCCCACTTGGTGCGGGCGTCGTCGCCACGGGTTTCGCCAAAGCGTGCCAGCAGTCGACCATCAACCGGCCATGGAAGTTTTCCCCGGCTGGAAGCAAACGGGCCGCCAAACGTCTCGCCTGAGCTTGATACCAAGGCGCCGGGTGTCGATTTAATGGGTTTGCGTGGGGCGTCAGTGGCGTCTGCATCTGCTGCCGCCTGAGCCTCACGTAAACGCTTTTTTTCGGCTTCCTGCTGGGCAATCAGCGCTTTTTGCCGCGCTTCTTCTGCCTCACGAGCCTGGCGGGCCAGGGTTTCTTCGATGGTTTTAAGGACTTTAGACAGGTCTGCCTGATCCTGCTCGCGGGCGGCCAGTTTCTGATCGCGAGCCTTTACGTCATCGCTGAGCTTGGCGAGGACTTGCTGGCGTTCCTGACGGACTTTGTCGAGTTCATCGCGCTGGCTGTCGAGGCTGCTCTTTTGCACCAGCAACTGCGCTTGTTGCAGGGCGATGTCTTTTTCGACGTTGGCCAGTTGGCGCAAGGTTTCGTTGAAACTCTTCAACTGCTCCAGGCGGGCCTGGCTCAGGTAATCGTAATAGGTGAGGGTGCGGGCGAATTTTTCCGGATTCTGCTGGTTGAGCAGCAGCTTCAAATACTCCTGACGGCCGTTCTGATAGGCCGCGCGGGCCTGAATGGCGATCAGTCTTTGCTGTTCAATGCGCGCGCTCTGGAGTTTTTTTTTCTCACCATCGAGACGCTGCAGCTCGGATTCGCTTTTCTTCAGCTCTTTTTGCAGGGCTTCGACCTGCTTCTCGAGCTTGCCCATCTCGGTCTCGGTGCCCTTGAGGTCTTTCTGCACCCCGGATTTTTCTTCCTGGAGCTTGCCCAGCAGTTTTTTCAGCTCGGCGATGTCCTGACGCGTGGCGTCCAACTGTTGTTGGGTTTGCGCGCGCTCGTCAGCAAAGGCCGGTTGGAGCAGGCAAGTCAGGGCAAGGGCTATCAGGACGCGAAGCATAGAGGCGGGCGACACCAGGGAAAGGGACGGCCTAGTATGCCCGCCCCACGCTGCAAAAAAAACGCCCAATTGGGGCTGTGTGATAACCGGCCCGAAAAACCACGCAAACCCACTGTAGGAGCGAGCCTGCTCGCGATAGGGCCTTAACATTCAACATAGATGTCGACGGTTAGATAGCTATCGCGAGCAAGCTTGCTCCTACAGGGTTTGGCGGTGTTTGAGCGACCGGATTACACCAGAATCGAAGTCCCGGTCATTTCAGCCGGTTTTTCCAGGCCCAACAGCTTCAGCATGGTCGGCGCCACATCTGCCAACACGCCGCCTTCACGCACCTTCAGGTCACGCTTGCCGACATAAATGAACGGCACCGGCTCGGTGGTGTGCGCGGTATGCGCCTGGCCGGTGGTTTCGTCGGACATCTGCTCGACGTTGCCGTGGTCAGCCGTGATCAGCGCTTCGCCGCCGACTTTGTCCAGCGCATCGACGATGCGGCCGACGCACAGGTCCAGGCATTCCACGGCTTTTACCGCTGCTTCGAACACGCCGCTGTGGCCGACCATGTCGCCGTTGGCGTAGTTGACCACAATCACGTCGTAACGCTGGTTTTCGATGGCGTCGACGATGCGGTCGGTGACTTCCGGCGCGCTCATTTCTGGCTGCAAGTCATAAGTGGCGACTTTCGGCGACGGGATCAGGATGCGTTCTTCGCCCGGGAACGGTTCTTCACGGCCGCCGGAGAAGAAGAAGGTCACGTGGGCATACTTCTCGGTTTCGGCGATGCGCAGCTGCGTCTTGCCGTTTTTCGCCAGGAAGTCGCCGAGCACGTTGTCAAGGCTGCCGGCAGCGAAGGCCGATGGCGCGGGGATGCTGGCGGCGTATTGGGTAAGCATGACGAAACCGGCCAGTTTTGGCTGGCGGGTGCGCTCGAAATCCTTGAAACCGTCTTCGACGAACACGCGGGTCAGCTCGCGGGCGCGGTCGGCGCGGAAGTTCATGAACACTACGGCGTCGCCGTCTTCGACTTTAACCGGCTCGCCGATGGAGGTGGCTTTGACGAATTCGTCGCTCTCGCCACGCTCGTACGCGGCTTGCAGGCCTTCCTGGGCGGTGGCGGCGTTGAATTCGCCATTGCCATCGATGATCAGGTTGTAGGCCTGGGACACGCGGTCCCAACGGTTGTCGCGGTCCATGGCGAAGTAACGGCCAATGATGCTGGCGATCCGGCCTTTGCCGAGGGCCTGGAAGGTCGCGTCGAGCAGTTCGATCGACGACTGGGCGCTTTTCGGCGGCGTGTCGCGGCCATCGAGGAAGGCGTGCAGGTAGATTTTTTCCGCGCCGCGTTTGGCAGCCAATTCGGCCATGGCAACCAGGTGATCCTGGTGGCTGTGAACGCCGCCATCGGACAGCAGGCCCATGAAGTGCACGGCTTTGCCGGCGGCAACGGCTTTATCCACAGCCGCGCAGATGGTCGGGTTCTCGAAGAACTCGCCGTCGCGGATCGATTTGGTCACGCGAGTAAAGTCTTGATACACAACGCGGCCGGCACCGAGGTTCATGTGGCCGACTTCGGAGTTGCCCATCTGGCCATCCGGCAGGCCGACGTCCATGCCACTGCCCGAGATCAGACCGTTCGGCACGGTGGCCCACAGACGGTCCAGTACGGGCTTCTTCGCCGCATAGATGGCGTTGGATTCAGGGCTCTCACTGTGACCGAAGCCGTCGAGAATAATCAGGACCAAAGGTTTAGGCGTGGTAGTCATGGATTCCACTCGTGGCTGAGTTAAAAGAGGGCAATGGAAAAGGGAGTGGCAGTTTAAAGCGAAGTTCCGACGGCGTCACCGCCGGACGGGGTTTGGCCCACCATAGTGGCTGTGTATACTGGCCGACATTTTAACGCCCTGGAACCTCCTTCGATGGTTGCTCACCTGATTGAATTTGCCACTAACCACTATCTGCTCGTCGGTATCTTCGTGGTACTGCTGGCGTTGCTGATCGCCTATCAGATGCAAGGCGGCGGCCGCAGCCTGAGCACCGGTGAACTGACCGGCCTGGTCAACAAGGACGCGGGCGTTGTGATCGACATTCGTCCGGTCAAGGATTTCGCCGCCGGTCATATTGTTGGCGCGTTGAACATTCCTCACGACAAACTGGCTGCTCGCGTGGCCGAACTGGAAAAGCACAAGGCCAAGACCATCATCCTGGTCGACGCCATGGGCCAGACCGCCGGCACTCACGCTCGCGAACTGATGAAGTCCGGCTTCACCGCCGCCAAGCTGTCCGGCGGTATTTCCAGCTGGAAAGGCGACAACCTGCCGCTGGTGAAGTGATATGAGCAACGTCGTCGTCTATTCCAGCGATTACTGCCCTTACTGCTCGCGAGCCAAGTACCTGCTCGAGAACAAAGGCGTGGCCTTCGAAGAGATCAAGGTCGATGGCAAGCCGCAGGTGCGCGCCGCCATGGCCCAGAAGGCCGGGCGCACGTCCGTGCCGCAGATCTGGATCGGTGAGCGCCACGTTGGCGGTTGTGATGATTTGTTTGCCCTTGAGCGCGCCGGCAAGCTCGACGCCATGCTCAAGGCCTGAATGCCTTCCCTATAAGACCCCAAGATCAGAAAGGATCTGAGATGACTGACCAACAGAACACTGCAGCTAGCGAAGAAGAAACCGCACCGCAATTCTCCTTGCAGCGCATCTACGTACGTGACTTGTCGTTCGAAGCCCCGAAAAGCCCGGCGATCTTCCGCCAGCAGTGGGAACCAAGCGTCGGTCTGGATCTGAACACCCGCCAGAAGGCACTGGAAGGCGACTTCCACGAAGTCGTGCTGACCCTGTCCGTGACCGTGAAAAACGGTGAAGAAGTAGCGTTCATCGCTGAAGTGCAACAGGCCGGGATCTTCCTGATCAAGAACCTGGACGACGCTTCGATGAGCCACACCCTCGGCGCGTTCTGCCCGAACATCCTGTTCCCGTACGCTCGCGAAACCCTGGACAGCCTGGTGACCCGTGGTTCGTTCCCGGCCCTGATGCTGGCCCCGGTCAACTTCGACGCGCTGTACGCACAAGAACTGCAACGCATGCAGGCGGCTGGCGAGACTCCAACCGTTCAATAAGCTGCGCAGCGACACCCGTGTGGGAGTGAGCCTGCTCGCGATGGCGGTGTGTCAGATGACATCAATGTCAGCTGACACACCGCCATCGCGAGCAGGCTCACTCCCACATTTGTTATGGGGTGTTATTTGAAGTCGTTCTGCCGCCACGCTTCGTAGACGGCAACCGCCACAGTGTTCGACAGGTTCAGGCTGCGACAGCCTTCGCGCATCGGCAAACGCAGGCGTTGGTCGCCGGGCAGGGCGTCCAGCACTTCCGCCGGCAAGCCTCGGCTTTCCGGGCCGAACAGAAAGGCATCGCCCTCGGCGAAGCTCGCGTCGTGGAACGGCCGCGAACCCTTGGTGGTAAACGCGAACACCCTTGGATGACCAAGGCTCTCCAGGCAACTGGCGAGGTCCGCATGGCGTTGCAGGGTGGCATACTCGTGGTAATCGAGGCCGGCCCGGCGCAGGCGCTTGTCGTCCATCTCGAAGCCCAGCGGTTCGATCAAATGCAGGTGGCAGCCACTGTTGGCGCACAGCCTGATAACGTTGCCGGTATTCGGCGGAATTTCTGGTTGAAAAAGGATGACGTGAAACATGCACGGCTCCGAAGGTAAAGATGACGGGCATTCTACGCCGCAAGCGGATCCCCGTTCGAAACTATTCCCGCGCGTGATGGGTTCGCTGGCGATTGTCGGGGTAATGGTGGGGCTGATGATCGGTCGCCTGACCACGCCCGACCCCAGTGAATTGCAGCAGATCGAGGTGACGAACGACGGCCTGGTGGTGTGGTTCAACAACGAACCCAAGTCCCACGGCGAGTTTATCGACGGCAGCCTGGCGTTGCTGTTCGAGGCGGAGGGCAAGACGCAGAAAGGTCAGCTCAAGCTCAACGACAAGAACGTGAACTGGCGGGTGCGATTGAGTGATGGGGGGTTGTTGCTGTCGGTGGTGGCGGCCCGGCCACTGCAAGGCGAGTGGGCCGGTAGCGAGGTCGATGACCGCTGGCGGCTGGAGATCCATCTCCGGGAGCAATAAAAGAGGGAATCCCCGGCCTGCCTGTACCAAGGTTCCCAAAACGGGAGGGCTCGCGCATTGCGTGAGCCCGGTGTAAAGAAGGAACCCCTGACCTGCCTGTATCAAGGGCCCCAAAACTGTTTGGGCTCGTCGCAAGTGCGGTGTGAGCCCGATGTAAAGAGGGGAATCCCCGGCCTGCCTGTACCAAGGTCCCCGAAACCGGGTAGTGAACTGAATCACTGAATGGACTATTGCAGGGGGCGTGCCAGGTTTTAACAGGTTGAAACAATCACACGCTCTGAAACGCCGAAAGCCCCGTAATATGGGGCTTTCGTGTTTTTTCGCCAGGGGTTCGATTGTGAACGCAGGTGGGATTTTGGATCGGTTGGCGTGCGCGATTGCGGTTCACTCTGCATTCAGTCGGTGCATGTTGGCCCCAAAAGCTTCGCGGGCAAGCCTCGCTCCTACAGGTTCGTAAAAATCCTGTAGGAGCGAGGCTTGCCCGCGAATGGATCTATGCAACGATGATGATCTAAAGGCTGATTAACCCTCTTCCCCCTCATCATCATCCCCACCATCCACCTTCATCCCCAGTTCCTTGATCTTGCGCGTCAGGGTATTACGCCCCCAGCCCAGCAAAACCGCTGCATCACGACGACGACCAGCGGTGTGCTTGAGCGCAGTCTCGATCATGATCCGCTCAAACGCCGGCACCGCGCTGTCGAGCAGGCTCGACTGACCGCGAGCCAACGCCTGATCGGCCCACTGGCGCAACGCTTGCTCCCAGTTGGTCACCGGCGCCGAATCCTGCGGCAGGCTCAGCAGCTCTGGTGGCAGGTCACTGATGTGCACTTCGCGACCCGAAGCCATCACCGTGATCCAGCGGCAGGTGTTCTCCAGCTGACGAACGTTGCCGCCCCACGGCAGGTTCTTCAGGTATTCCTCGGTTTCGCTTTTCAACAGCTTCGGCTCGACCGCCAGTTCTTGCGCGGCGCGGCTGAGGAAGTGCTTGGCGAGGGTCGGGATGTCTTCGCGACGGTCCGACAGGCGTGGAATATGAATGCGGATCACGTTAAGGCGGTGGAACAAGTCTTCACGGAATTTCCCGGCGTGCACCAGGGTTTCCAGATTCTGGTGAGTCGCGGCGATGATCCGCACGTCGACTTTGACCGGCACGTGGCCGCCGACGCGGTAGAACTCGCCGTCTGCCAGCACGCGCAGCAAACGGGTCTGCGTGTCCGCCGGCATGTCGCCGATTTCATCAAGGAACAGCGTGCCGCCATCCGCCTGTTCGAATCGTCCGCGACGCAGGTTGGCCGCACCGGTGAACGCGCCTTTTTCATGGCCGAACAGCTCGGATTCCATCAGGTCTTTCGGGATGGCCGCCATGTTCAGCGCAATGAATGGCGAAGCCGCCCGTGGACTGTGACGGTGCAGGGCATGGGCGACCAGCTCTTTACCCGTACCCGATTCACCGTTGATCAGCACGGTAATGTTGGAGTGGCTCAAGCGCCCGATGGCGCGAAACACTTCCTGCATCGCCGGCGCTTCGCCGATGATTTCCGGGGTGCGGGTCAGGGCGACCGGGACTTCCAGGCCTTGCTGTTCCTGGGCGTGCTGGTTGGCGCGCTTGACCAGGGACACCGCTTCGTCGACATCGAACGGCTTGGGCAGGTATTCGAACGCGCCGCCCTGAT
The DNA here is from genome assembly GCF_019956155.1 of Pseudomonas sp. BF-RE-22. Classification (NCBI taxonomy): domain Bacteria; kingdom Pseudomonadati; phylum Pseudomonadota; class Gammaproteobacteria; order Pseudomonadales; family Pseudomonadaceae; genus Pseudomonas; species Pseudomonas sp. BF-RE-22. Next base: position 171,090 of record NZ_JAHBDD010000066.1, read on the forward strand.
AGGACGCGACAGCGCTGTCCAGATCGGAGTGCGCAGTCATGATGATCACTGGCAGCCGTGGGTGTTGCTCGCGAATCCGCGCCAGAAGGTCCAGACCGCTGGCACCCGGCATGCGAATGTCGGAGATGATCACGTCCGGCTGCTGGCGCGCCAGGCGGCTCATCACGCCATCGGCGCTGTCGAAGCTTTGCGTGGTCATGCCTTCCTGCTGCAAGGCTTTTTCCAGGACCCAACGGATAGAACGGTCGTCATCGACGATCCACACGGTTTCACTACGGCTCATGTCGATGTGGCTCCTTGTTCCAGTGGCAGAAAGATCGAGAAGGTGGTGTGGCCTGGATGGCTGTCACATTCGATCAGGCCCTGGTGCTGGCTGATGATGTTCTGGGTAATGGCCAGGCCGAGCCCGGTACCGTCCGGGCGCCCGCTGACCATGGGAAAGAAGATGGTTTCCTGAAGTTCCGCAGGAATGCCGGGGCCGTTGTCGATGATTTCGATCTTGGTCACCAGGCGATGGCGCACGTGGCCGATGGTGAACTGGCGCATGGCGCGGGTGCGCAGGCTGATGCGGCCCAGGCGCAGCTCGTTCTGGCTGCTGATGGCCTGCATCGCGTTGCGCACGATGTTCAGGACGGCCTGAATCATCTGTTCGCGGTCGATCAACACGTCGGGAATGCTTGGGTCGTAATCGCGCACCAATGTGATGCAGCCCTGGCTTTCGGCCTCGACCAAGTGGCAGACGCGCTCCAGCACTTCGTGGACGTTGCACATGGCCAGCGATGGCAGTTTGTTGGAGCCGAGCATGCGATCGACCAGGTTTCGCAGGCGGTCGGCTTCTTCAATGATGACGTTGGTGTAGTCGCGCAGGCTTTCTTCCGGCAGCTCGCGGGCGAGCAACTGGGCCGCACCGCGAATCCCGCCGAGCGGATTCTTGATCTCGTGAGCGAGGCCGCGCACCAGCATCTTGCTGGTTTCCTGCTTCGACAGCTGCGCCTCTTCCTTGGTGATCCGCAGCAAGCGGTCACGCGGGTGGACTTCCAGCAGCAGCATGGTGGCGCCGTTGGCCAGGATCGGTGTGACCGCGTAATCGACGGTCAGCGTCTGGCCGGTCAGGGCGGTGAGCATCGCTTCGCGTTTAGTGAACGGATGCGCCTGCTCGACTGCCTGGCGCAGGGAATTCAGGGCTTCGGTGGATTCGGTGAACAACTCACTGATGAACTGCCCATGGCTGCGCTGGCCACTGATGGCCAGCAGCATCTCCGCCGCCGGGTTCATGTACTCGAGGCGCAGTTCGGCGTCGAGCAGGATGGTGGCGGTGGTCAGGTTGTCGAGCAGCAATCGATGCAGTGCGTCGCTAATGGTCATCAGGACCTCTTTTGGAGCAGGGCATGCGCGTGAATAACGCGCCGATATGAGGAAAATGCAAAAACCAAACCAAGGCTCCGAAAAGAAGCGTTAAAGGCCTGAAACGGGCGTTTGACGCTCGTTTGCGTGGCGTTCTGCCAGCTTTTGCGGGTACTTTCGAACCAAAATGGGTTGATATTTGGGTACGGTGCAACCTATCGCACCAATATAGTGCGCAAAGCTGAACGAGGTTAGAAGAAACGCAGGAAGGGATTTTTGGGCTCGATGGGTTTGTCCTTAAGCGGACACTCCGGTCGTTGGCCGTAGTCGGTCAGTATGCAGGGTTTGACCTGGCGTTTTTGTGCCAGGGAAATGCGCAGCATATGGAAGGGTTGATTGGCGGTGCGCTCGGCGATGCGGCCGTGTTCGTCGAGGATTTCCACGGACAGGTTGTGGCTGCCGCGATCGATGTTGCTCAAGGCGAACACCGGGCTCGGGCCAGGTTCAGCGGTGGGCTGCCCGTCCAGCAACAAGCGGTAGCGATGGCCTCGTTGCAGGCCGGGCTCGCTGGTGATGCTGACGATCAGTTCGCCGGCGCTGCTGCGGATTGTGGCGTCGGGCTCGGGCACCAGCACTCGCAGCATGTCGTAGCGGAACAGGGGTTTGGTTTCGGTCCGCTTCTCGGCAATCACCGGCGCTGCGCCGGTCGGGTTGGCGGACATGCGGTTGCTCGTCGCCAGCGGCACACGTTTGGCGTTGCCGGAGCCAGGCTGGTCGGTGAAGACCCGATTGCCCTGTGCGTCGATGTAAGTGAAGACTTCGGCCGATGCGGACAGCGCGATCAGGCAGGCGGCCAGCAGCCATAACCTCACGGCTTGTGCACCCGCTGTACCGTGAAGGTTACGGTCGGACTCTGCTGCACGATGTCTTCCCCGTCGATCACTTGCACCGCGAGGCTGTGAGTGCCGCGATCAATGTTGACCAGTTGCAGGATCGGCACGTTGCTCGGCTGGCCGTAAGGCTGGTCGTCCAGCAGCAGCCTGAACAGATGCGGGCCTTGCAAGCGCGGTTTGATCAACACGTTGACGGTGAAGGTGCCGTTGTTGGCTCGCAGCGCTTCGGTGGTGGGCAGGTTGGTCAGCTCCAGCACCTCGTAGGCGCTGCGAGGTTGTTCGCGGCTGGTGGCTTGTGCGGGTGGGGCAGGAGGCGCCTGGCGCTCGACGCTGTTGAGCGGCGGCAGTTCGACCGGCTGAGCCTTCACACCGTCGGGTGGTTGATTGCTGTAGGCGGTGTTGCCGGCGGCGTCGGTGTACTTATAAATCTGCGCGGCGGCGGGCAGGGCGATCAACAGCAGGATGAACAGAAAACCACGACCCATAAAATCGACCAGAAACGAACGCGTTGGGTTGCAGCATAGGTCAGGGTTGGTGATTGACCCAAGTTGTAAACATTTGGGCATGATTTGCCGTCATCTCCCAAGCGCAACGAATCCCCTGTGGGAGCGAGACCGGCTTGCCGGCGATGGCGGCGGATCATCCAGCATCAGTGTTGAAGGAACGAATGCTATCGCCGGCAAGCCGGTCTCGCTCCTACATTGGTTTATCGCTGGTTGCGAAATCAGCGAATGAATTTTTGCATGCGTCTTTCCATTTCAGGCGTCGGCGGCGCGCAGCGTTCCGGTATTTCCTGGCCTGTTTCGTCATAACGAATCGTGCAGCCTAGAAAGCCCCGATCGAAAAAGTAGCGGCTACTGACGACACCGTTAGGGTAGAAACACAACTGTTCGCCGTACAGTTCGGCGCCGTCATAGTTTTTAACCGACTGCTGGTTGATGGTCATCAGCGTGAAGCCTTTTTTGGCCAGCCTGCATAAGCCGCCGTCAGAGCCATAGTTGTTAACCGTGACCTGATCGTCCTCGCCGATAATCATTTCCTGCGTTTTTTTCCCCGTTTCAACGTTGTATTCGACGTAGTTTTGTCTGCGCCCGTACAGGTACTCGCTTTCGCTTTGCAGTCTCCCTTGCTTGAAAACACGAAACTTCCCACAGAGAGCGACCTTCGGCCCATTCTCGTCGAAGCTGCACGAGTTCGTTTCCAAAGCGACGGCGCCTTTGGCATCACGATCTATCCAGGTCCCGAGGAATTGACCATTCCTATACGCGCCCTCGCTCGCGAGTGTGCCGTCGTCGAGGTAGTCGCGATAAGGGCCGTCGAGTACGCCGTCGCGCCAGGTCATCTCTTTAATGAGGCGGCTGCCATCAGCGCTGAAATGCTGTGCCGGTCCGTGCGGTTTTCCATTTTCATACTGCTCACGGAAGGTGGGCTTGCCATTCGCGGCGTAGCCTTCTCGAACTCCTGCAAGCATGTTGGCCTTGTAGTGCTCCACCAGCGTCAGCGTGCCATTGGCGTCGGTATCACGCAGCTCGCCTTCCTTCTTGCCATCGATGAAGTTCACACGTTGCGTATGCCCCTCTTTGGTTCTGAGTATCCAGGGACCACTTTGCAGGCCATTTTCATAGGTGCCTTCACCCGCACCGGTCAGCCAGGGGCCTTGGCGTTTGTCGTTCTGATAGTCGCCACGCTCAGTGACCACGCCATTGCGGCGCTGTTCGCTGGCCCCCTGGAGTTGGTCATGCAGATAGGTGACGAAGCCGCTGGACTCGGGCTCATCGTCTTCGGGCGGCGCGGTCCGCCAGCGACCTTCGCGCAAGTCATTTTCGTAATTGCCGACTTGCAGTTCCTCTGGCGTCCAGATACTCCATCGGCCGTGACGTTTTCCGTCGACGTAGGGGCCGCTCGAGCGATTCTCCCAGCCTTTCTGAAAGGTCCACTCACCGGTCCGCAGATTGTTTTTGTACTGGCCGATGGAGCGCAAAAGTCCAGAGTTAAAGGTCACGGCATAGCCATCACGCGTGGCGTCATACTGAGTCGGATCGGTTTCCCAGGCGATGCTGTAGATCTGATAGTTGTAAGCCGTCCGGTCGCCATAGTCGCGAACTGGTTTATCCGTGCCGCGCCAGTAGGTCACTGTCAGGAAGCGCCCGTCTTTCTTCTGAAAGGTTTTTTTGTAGGTACTGATGCTGTCACTGGCGGGATCATCGGGGACGGGCTTTTTCTGCTCATCGAAATAGCTTACGAGCGTGCCTGCAGTGTGATCGATTTGGTCAAATTCGGTGACCCCGGATTCTTCATAGTTAATGCGGTAGTCAAACGGGCTCAGCTTTGCCAGCGCCTTGCGGACCATTAGCACATTAAGGTTTTTCTGATCTTTGGCAATGCGGTCGAGAGCGGGTTGCAGGCGGTCAAGTCTGACGTAGATCTGCGGGCTTTCGTAGAAGCGGTAGGCGCGAATGCCATAGCGGTTTTTAGTCTTGAACAGCACGAACATCGTGGTGTGTTCGTTGTCCAGCGCGGTATTGAATACGGCCTCGATGGAGGCGTCGCCATATGTGTCGAGCGCTTGCGGCTGGCTGTCTGGGCTCTGACAAAGGCAGTAATACCCGGTGACGCCGACGGTTTCCTTGATGAAGGCCAGCGTTGCCTGACTTTCCTGGAGGCTGTCGATCACTGGGTGCGCCAGCGGCTTTCCCTCATAAAAAGACGCCGCTTGCGCGGAACTCAAACACAGGCTGGCAAGCAGGCAGAGGTAACACAGCCACTTCATACGAATCCCTTCGTCAAGGCGCCGGGCGGGCGCGAGAGCGGCGGATTATCCATGGATGTGTGTTCAGGGGAAACGAGCACCCACAAAAAAGGCCTCCCGAAGGAGGCCTCTTTTTTGTCACGCCGCTTGCGCAGGCGCTACCGGATCAGCAGCTGTAGTACAGCTCGTATTCCAGTGGGTGTACGAAGGTACGTACCTTGATTTCTTCTTCGCTTTTCAGAGCGATGTAAGCGTCGATGAAGTCATCGGAGAACACGCCGCCTTTGGTCAGGAACGCACGACCTTTGTCCAGCTCTTCCAGGGCTTCTTTCAGGCTGCCGCAAACTTGTGGGATCTCTTTCGCCTCTTCAGGCGGCAGGTCGTACAGGTTTTTGTCAGCTGCATCGCCAGGGTGGATCTTGTTCTGGATACCGTCCAGGCCAGCCATCATCAGTGCTGCGAAGCACAGGTACGGGTTGGCAGCTGGATCCGGGAAGCGTGCTTCGATACGGCGGCCTTTCGGGCTCGACACGTAAGGAATACGGATCGAAGCGGAGCGGTTACGGGCCGAGTAGGCCAGCATCACTGGAGCTTCGAAGCCTGGAACCAGACGCTTGTAGGAGTTGGTCGCCGGGTTGGTGAAGCCGTTCAGGGCCTTACCGTGTTTGATGATGCCGCCGATGAAGTACAGAGCGGTATCGGACAGACCGGCATAGCCTTCACCTGCGAAGGTGTTCTTGCCGTCTTTCCAGATGGACATGTGCACGTGCATGCCCGAGCCGTTGTCGCCGTACAGTGGCTTAGGCATGAAGGTAGCGGTGCGGCCGTAGGCATCGGCCACGTTGTGCACGACGTACTTCAGGGTTTGGGTTTCGTCGGCTTTCTTCACCAGGGTGTTGAACTTGACGCCGATTTCGTTCTGGCCGGCAGTTGCCACTTCGTGGTGGTGAACTTCGACGGTCAGGCCCATTTCTTCCAGCGCGTTGCACATGGAGGTACGGATTTCGTGGTCGTGGTCGAACGGTGGAACAGGGAAGTAACCACCTTTGACGCCTGGACGGTGGCCTTTGTTGCCGCCTTCCACGTCTTGGTCGGACATCCACGAGCCTTGTTCAGAGTAGATCTTGAACATGGAGCCGGAGATGTCGGACTTGAACTTCACTTGGTCGAAGATGAAGAACTCTGGCTCCGGACCGGCATACACAGTGTCGCCGATGGCGGTGGATTTGAGGTATTCCTCTGCGCGCTTGGCGATCGCACGTGGGTCGCGATCGTAGCCTTGCATGCTCGAAGGTTCGATGATGTCGCAGACCAGGATCAGGGTCGGCTCTTCGGTGAACGGGTCCAGTACGGCAGTGCTGTCGTCCGGCAGCAGGATCATGTCGGAGGCTTCGATGCCTTTCCAGCCAGCGATGGAGGAACCGTCGAACATCTTGCCGACTTCGAAGAAGTCTTCATCCAGCGCGTCGCGAGCCGGCATGGTCACGTGGTGCTGGGTGCCTTTGGTGTCCGTGAAGCGCAGATCAATCCACTTGACGTCATGATCTTTGATGAGTTGAACCGACTTCGACATAGTGTCCTCCGGGTGGCTTCGGGCTTAGTAGTGGATGCCCTTAGAATGTGGGTGATGCCGGCGCGAATACTCTGCCAAGGCAACCTGCCTCACAAGGGAGCAAATTGCATGCCAGTGCCCCACCATGGGTTTTTTGCCCCAATATCACGCTTATAAAGGTGTAATGCGCATTAATGGAGAAAATCCCGCCCTACAATGTGGCGCTAAAATCAATAAATGACCTGTTTTGGTGCGTGCAAAACCTTCTGCACATTAACTGGTTAAACCTTGAGCAATTTCCGCTATAATCCGCGCCCCCCTTTTTCGGCAGGCCTCGCGCGCGCTGTTTCCATGAAATTAATCGTAAAAGTCTTCCCAGAGATCACCATCAAGAGCCGCCCGGTACGGATGCGTTTCATCCGCCAGTTGGCCAAGAACATCCGTGCCGTGCTCCGCGATCTGGATCCGGCCGTGGTGGTGAACGGCGTGTGGGACAACCTCGAGCTGGAAACCCGCGTCAGCGATCCCAAGGCTCTGAAGGAGATGGGCGAGCGTCTGAGCTGCATGCCGGGCGTCGCGCACTTCCTGCAAATCGATGAGTACCCGCTGGGTGATTTCGACGACATCGTTGAAAAATGCAAGCAGCACTACGGTGATGCACTGGCCGGCAAGATTTTCTCGGTGCGTTGCAAACGCGCTGGCAAGCACCCATTCAGCTCGATAGATATTGAGAAATACGTCGGCAGCCAGTTGCGCCGCCAGTGCGGTGCCGCCGGGATCGACCTGAAAAAGCCTGAAATCGAAGTCCGAATCGAAGTTCGCGACCAACGGTTGTTCGTGATCCACAGTCAGCACAACGGCATCGGCGGTTATCCGCTGGGTGCCCTGGAACAGACGCTTGTGCTGATGTCCGGCGGCTTCGATTCCACTGTGGCGGCCTACCAGATCATGCGTCGCGGCCTGATGGCCCACTTCTGCTTCTTCAATCTGGGCGGAAGGGCCCACGAACTGGGCGTGATGGAAGTCGCGCACTTCATCTGGAAGAAGTACGGCAGCTCCCAACGCGTGTTATTTGTCAGTGTGCCGTTCGAGGAAGTACTGGGAGAAATTCTCGGTAAAGTCGATAACAGTCATATGGGCGTAGTATTGAAGCGTATGATGTTGCGCGCTGCGACCCAAATTGCCGATCGACTGCAAATCGAAGCGCTGGTGACCGGGGAGGCGATCTCCCAGGTGTCGAGCCAGACATTGCCGAATCTGAACGTGATCGACTGCGTGACCGAGAAGCTGGTGCTGCGCCCGCTGATCGCCAGTCACAAGCAGGACATCATCGATCTGGCCAACGAAATCGGTACCGCCGATTTCGCCCGGCACATGCCGGAGTATTGCGGGGTCATTTCAGTCAACCCGAAGACGGCTGCCAAGCGCCACCGGGTGGAGCATGAAGAGAAAGAATTCGACATGGCAGTCCTTGAGCGTGCGCTCGAGAACGCCAAACTGGTGCCGATCGATCGCGTGATCGACGAATTGGGCCAGGATTTGCAAATCGAAGAAGTCAGCGAAGCACTGGCGGGCCAGATCATCATCGACATCCGTCACCCGGATGCCGCTGAAGACGAGCCGCTGGAACTCGATGGCATTGAGGTACAGACGATGCCGTTTTATGCATTGAACGCTCGTTTCAAGGAACTGGACCCTACTCGCCAGTACCTGCTGTATTGCGACAAAGGCGTGATGAGTCGCCTGCATGCCCACCATTTGCTCAGTGAGGGGCATGCCAATGTGCGCGTTTATCGACCGAGCTAAGAGCCCGGGGCTGTTTGCCTGTGGCCTGCGTCATCGGCCCCCCGACTCTGCCGTCAAGCTGTAACGGCAAGGCCTGACTCTACTGTTAATCGCTGCCAAGACTTGTCAGCACACCGAATCCTCTGATCGAGATACACAAGTGATCGAAAATCTACGCAACATCGCCATCATTGCTCACGTTGACCATGGTAAAACCACCCTGGTAGACAAACTCCTGCGTCAATCCGGCACTCTGGAGCGCAACGAGCTCAACGACGAGCGCGTGATGGACTCCAACGACCAGGAAAAAGAGCGCGGTATTACCATTCTGGCGAAAAACACCGCCATCAACTGGAACGGCTACCACATCAACATCGTGGACACCCCGGGCCACGCCGACTTCGGCGGCGAAGTTGAACGCGTAATGTCGATGGTTGACTCCGTTCTGCTGCTGGTTGACGCTCAAGACGGCCCTATGCCGCAAACCCGTTTCGTGACCAAGAAGGCTTTCGAAGCCGGCCTGCGTCCGATCGTGTGCATCAACAAGGTTGACCGTCCAGGCGCGCGTCCGGACTGGGTTCTGGACCAGATCTTCGACCTGTTCGACAACCTGGGTGCCACCGAAGAACAGCTGGACTTCAAAGTCGTCTACGCCTCGGCCCTGAACGGTATTGCCGGTCTGGACCACACCGACATGGCTGAAGACATGACCCCGCTGTACCAGTCGATCGTCGACAACGTACCTGCGCCGAAAGTTGACCGTGAAGGCCCGTTCCAGATGCAAATCTCGGCACTGGACTACAACAGCTTCCTGGGTGTTATCGGTGTTGGCCGTATCGCTCGTGGTAGCGTCAAGCCGAACACTCCGGTTGTCGCCATCGGCGCCGACGGCAAGAAACGCAACGGCCGTATCCTGAAGCTGATGGGTCACCACGGTCTGCACCGTATCGACGTTGAAGAAGCGTTTGCCGGTGACATCGTGTGCGTGAGCGGTATGGACTCGCTGTTCATCTCCGACACCCTGTGCCAGCCGGACAACGTCGAGGCGATGAAGCCTCTGACCGTTGACGAGCCAACCGTTTCCATGACCTTCCAGGTGAACGACTCGCCTTTCTGCGGTAAAGAAGGCAAGTTCGTGACTTCCCGTAACATCAAGGAACGTCTGGACAAAGAGCTGCTGTACAACGTTGCTCTGCGCGTTGAAGAAGGCGACTCGGCTGACAAGTTCAAGGTTTCCGGCCGTGGTGAGTTGCACCTCTCGGTACTGATCGAAACCATGCGTCGCGAAGGCTTCGAAATGGGCGTTGGTCGTCCTGAAGTGATCATCCGTCAGGTTGACGGCGTGAAGCAGGAACCGTTTGAAAACGTCACCATCGACACCCCTGAAGAATCCCAGGGCAAGGTCATGGAAGAGATGGGTCTGCGTAAGGGCGACCTGACCAACATGGTGCCGGATGGCAAAGGCCGTGTGCGTCTGGAATACAACATCCCTGCTCGTGGTCTGATCGGTTTCCGTAACCAGTTCCTGACCCTGACCAACGGTGCTGGCATCCTGACCTCGATCTTCGATCGCTACGACACCATGAAGTCCGGCGACATGTCCGGTCGTCAGAACGGTGTTCTGGTATCGGTAGAAACCGGCAAGGCTCTGACCTACTCCCTGGAAACCCTGCAGGCACGTGGCAAGCTGTTCGTTGAACACGGTCAGGAAATCTACAACGGTCAGATCGTTGGTCTGAACAGCCGTGATAACGACATGGGCGTCAACCCAACCAAAGGTAAGAAGCTCGACAACATGCGTGCTTCGGGTAAAGACGAAACCATCGCTCTGGTTCCACCTGTTCGCTTCACCCTGGAACAGGCCCTGGAATTCATCCAGGACGACGAGCTGTGCGAAGTTACTCCTAAGTCCATCCGTCTTCGCAAGAAGATCCTGGACGAAGGCGAGCGTACCCGCGCTGCCAAGAAAGCCAAGAACTGAGTTTTAGTTCAGGCTGAATGAAAACGCCCCCGGTCGAAAGGCCGGGGGCGTTTTTGTTTGTCTGGGGTTTGTGTGGTGCTTTCACCGGCCCCTTCGCGGGCAAGTCGGATCGCCGCATCGCTCGCTCCTACAGGTTATGCGCTGCCCTTGTAGGAGCGAGGCTTGCCCGCGAAGGCGCCCGTTCAGGCGCCCATATTCCGGATCAGAATTTCTCGAGGGGCCGACGGCTGCTGCTGGTCTCGCGCGCCACTTCCTTCGGCTTGTAAGCGCAATACCCCGGTCGCGGCCCGATCTTCGGGTGGTTGCGGCAAGTATCCGGGCGCTTTTCATAAATAGTGCACAGACGGCTCTTACGATCCAGGTACAGGCAATCGTTGTTGCTCATGCGCTGGAGGGTGAAGATCTCGGTCTTCTGGCTGTAACGCTCGACGATCCCTTCCTTCTGCAAACGCTTGGCGATGTTCTTCGCCGGTTCGCCGCGCTCGAACTCGTCGACGATGCCGATGCGGATCAGATCCTTGATCTTGACCTCGACCGGCAGGGTGCAGCAGCTGGATATGCAGGAACCGCACATCGGCGCAGAGTATTTGGCCCAGGTATCGAGACGATCGATCTCTGCGGCGGCGATCAGGTTGGGCTTCATCATCGGTTGTTACCAGCGTGTGCATCAGGGCGCGCGATCATACCGGGACTGGTGGATTTTTGAACAACCTTTCGCCAGATTTTTTTAACTGTGGTCAACAACACTTGAATTCCGGCACGGCCCCTGCATTGATTCAGGTACACGACAAGGTAATGCCGACCTATCTCGCACTAACAGGAAAAACTGCCGAACCAGAGCCTCTACCGCCTGTCAGACCGTCTAGGCTCAGACAACTCAAAGCTCGCTCGAGGTCTTATCGATGACTCAAGAACCACTTGTTCGCGAAGCAGAGGTGGCCGCATTCCGCGACGCCGTCTTGACCAAACTCACCTACGCGGTGGGTAAAGACCCGGATCACGCCTTCGACCACGACTGGTTCGAAGCCATTGCGCTGGCGGCGCGCGATCACATGGTCGAGCACTGGATGGACCACACCCGGCAGATCTACCGCAAAGGTCAGAAGCGGGTTTATTACCTCTCCCTGGAATTTCTCATCGGCCGGCTGCTCTACGACAGTTTGAGCAACCTCGGCCTGCTCGACGTCGCCCGCGAAGCGCTGACCGAGCTCGGCGTCGACCTCGAACGTATCCGCCTGCTGGAGCCCGACGCAGCCTTGGGCAACGGCGGCCTCGGTCGTCTGGCGGCGTGCTTCATGGAAAGCATGTCGACCCTCGGCATCGCCGGCCACGGTTATGGCATTCGTTACGAACACGGCTTGTTCCGCCAGGCGATTGTCGATGGCTGGCAGCAGGAACAGACCGAACACTGGCTGGATTTCGGCAACCCGTGGGAATTCGAACGGCCAGAAGTGGTTTACCCGATCGGCTTCGGCGGCAGCGTCGAAACCGTGACCGACTCAAACGGCAAGTCCAAGCAAGTCTGGTCCCCGGCGGAAACCGTGCGCGCCATTGCTTATGACACCCCGGTAGTCGGCTGGCGCGGGGCGAGCGTCAACACGCTGCGCCTGTGGCGTGCCCGTGCGATGGAAGATTTGCACCTTGAACGCTTCAACGCCGGCGACCACCTCGGCGCGGTCGCTGAAGTGGCGCGGGCGGAAAGTATCTCTCGCGTACTGTACCCGGCGGACAGCACCGAAGCCGGACAGGAACTGCGTCTGCGCCAGGAATACTTCTTCGTCGCTGCATCTCTCCAGGATTTGCTGCGCCGTCATCGCAACATGCACACCTCGGTGCTGACCCTGGGCGACCACGCGGCAATCCAGCTCAACGACACTCACCCGTCCATTGCCGTGGCCGAGTTGATGCGCCAATTGGTCGATGTCTACGACGTGGCGTGGGACGCCGCGTGGCAGGTCACCGTCGACACGCTTTCGTACACCAACCACACGCTGTTGCCGGAAGCGCTGGAAACCTGGCCGGTCGGTTTGATGGAGCGGATGCTGCCAAGGCACATGCAGATCATTTACCTGATCAACGCCCAGCACATCGATTCGCTACGTGCCAAAGGCATCCATGATTTTGACGTGCTGCGCGCGGTATCGCTGATCGAAGAGGACAACGGTCGCCGTGTGCGCATGGGCAACCTGGCGTTCCTTGGCTCCCACAGCGTCAACGGCGTGTCCGGACTGCACACGCAACTGATGCGCAAAACCGTGTTCTCGGAACTGCACAAGCTCTACCCGGAGCGGATCAACAACAAGACCAACGGCATTACCTTCCGCCGCTGGCTGTATCAGGCCAACTCGGAATTGACCTCGATGCTGGTCGATGCCCTCGGCCCTGATCTGTTGGATAACCCGGAAGAGCGCTTGCTCGATCTGGAACCGTTCGCGGAAAAATCCGCGTTTCGCAAGGCCTTCGCCGAGCAGCGCCTGCACAGCAAAAAAGCGCTGGCATACATCATTCACGAACGCCTTGGGGTTGCGGTCAACCCGGCGGCGATGTTCGACGTGCAGGTCAAACGGATCCACGAATACAAACGTCAGTTGCTCAACTTGCTGCACACCGTCGCGCTGTATCAGGCGATTCGCGCCGAGCCGGAAATCGACTGGGTGCCGCGAGTGAAGATCTTCGCCGGCAAGGCCGCCGCCAGTTATCACCAGGCCAAGCTGATCATCAAACTGACCAACGACATCGCCCGGGTGGTGAACAACGACCCGACCGTGCGCGGTTTGCTCAAAGTGGTGTTCCTGCCTAACTACAACGTCAGCCTGGCGGAGAGCATCATTCCGGCGGCGGATTTGTCCGAGCAGATTTCCACTGCAGGCTTCGAGGCGTCGGGCACCAGTAACATGAAGTTCGGCCTCAACGGCGCGCTGACGATTGGCACGCTGGACGGCGCCAACGTGGAAATGTGCGAGCGCATCGGCGCCGAGCACATGTTTATCTTCGGCCTCAGCGCGCAGCAGGTTGAAGCGCGTAAACAGAATCATGAGTTCAATGCGACGCCGGACATTGCCGCGTCCCATCGGCTCAATGATGTGCTGCAAGCGATTCGTGGCGGGGTGTTCTCGCCGGATGATCCGTCCCGTTACACCGGCTTGATCGATTCGCTGATCGACTACGACCGCTTCCTGGTCTGCGCCGATTTCGATTCCTACTGGGACGCGCAGATGCGTGTTGAAGCCCATTGGCACGACTCGAACGAGTGGTGGCGTTCGGCGGTGTTGAACACGTCCCGGATGGGCTGGTTCTCCTCGGACCGGACCATTCGCGAGTACGCGACGGATATCTGGAAAGCATTGGAGTAACTTTTAGCCACAAATGTGCGCAAGGTCCGACGGTTGTTGGACCTGACCGATATACTAAGCACCAGTTTGCCAGATGTTTCAGTGATGTCCTTGCGGGCATCTTCGCGGGCAAGCCTCGCTCCTACAGAGTTTTCGCATAACCTGTAGGAGCGAGGCTTGCCCGCGAAAGCATCAGCGCAGACACCGCAAGGCAATGGGCCGCTTAGGGATATCGACCATGCAATGGATGTTCATGCTGATTGGGCTGGTGCTGGGCTGGATACTCGACGAGTCGTTCAGCGACGCGCTGTTGGGTGCGTTACTCGGGTTGGGTATCGGCCAGGCCATTCGCATCGGCCGTTTGGGTTCGCAGGCGGTTGAGCAGCGCGCTCTGCTGGAGCAGGCGCAGGTCGCACTGAATGCGGTCCAGCAACGCCTGGCCACGCTGGAGGTGTCTGGCGTCAAGGCGCCTGAAACCAGCGAGCCGCTTGCCGAGGAACCGCTTGCCAGCGAACCGGCCCCGTCCCCGGTATTCATTCTCGAAGAAGTCCCTGTCTCTACCCCGGAGATGGTCTGGGAACTCCCGCCCGAACTCGAACCGATCACCGCGACAGCGACGCAAACCAGCCGCCCGCTGCCCGACGATGCCTGGAAGCCCGAACCGGTTGCCCGCGAACCCGCCGTCCCTCGTGGCCCTAACTTCATCGAGCGCGCCATCAGCGGTGCCCGTAACTGGCTGTTCGGTGGCAACACCGTGCTGCGGGTCGGTGTGGTGCTGTTGTTCCTCGGTCTGGCGTTTCTGCTGCGTTATGCCACCGAAGGCATGGTGGTGCCGATCGAACTGCGTTACGCCGGGGTGGCGGCGGCTGCGTTGGCCCTGCTCGGTCTGGGCTGGTGGCTGCGTCATCGCAACACTAACTATGCGTTGATGCTGCAAGGCACCGGGATCGCTGTGTTGTACCTGACGGTGTTCGCGGCCATGCGTTTGCATCCGCTGCTTGATCCGACGGCGGCGCTCGGGCTGCTGGTGGCGATGACGGTGTTCTCGGCCATTCTGGCCATCACTCAAGACTCGCTGGCACTGGCGTGCGCCGCTGCGTTGGGCGGTTTCGCCGCGCCGATCCTGACGTCCACCGGCGCCGGCAACCATGTCGCGCTGTTCAGCTATTTCGCCTTGCTCAACGCCGGCATTCTCGCCATCGCCTGGTTCAAGGCCTGGCGGCTGCTCAACCTGATCGGCTTTGTCGGCACCTTCGGCATCGGTTTCGCCTGGGGCCTGCGCTCCTACACACCGGAGCTGCTGTGGAGCACCGAGCCGTTCCTGATTGTGTTTTTCCTGATGTACCTGGCCATCGGGCTGCTGTTTGCACGGCGCAAGTTGCTGGAAATGAGCGACGCGCCCGAGGACGACAGCCGCGAGGCGCTGTTGCACTGGTCGGCGCGCAAAGGCGACTACGTCGACGGGACGATGCTGTTCGGCCCACCGCTGGTGGGTTTCGGTTTGCAGTTCGCGCTGGTCCAGCATCTGGAGTTCGCTGCCGCTTTCAGTGCATTGGCGCTGGGCATGATTTACATGGGCCTGGCCCGTTTGCTGATGGGTGGCCGAGCGTTGTTGCTGGCGGAAACCTGTCTGGCGTTGGGCGTGATCTTCGCCAGTCTGGCGATCCCGTTGGGGCTTGATGCGCGCTGGACAGCGGCCGCTTGGGCGGTGGAAGGCGCCGGGATTTTCTGGCTCGGATTGCGTCAGCAACGACCGCTGGCGCGCGCCTTTGCATTGCTGCTGCAACTGGGTTCGGCGCTGGCGTTCCTCAGTGAGCTGCGGTTCGGCGAAAGCAGCCTGCTGGAAGGTGCGCCGCTGGGTGCGTTGATGCTCGGTGTGGCGCTGCTGTTCAGTTTCTACCAATTGCGCAACGCCTTGCCTGAGCAGACGTTGGCGTGGGAGCGCAAAGGCTTGCCGGTGCTGGCCTGCCTCGGTTTGACCTTCCTCTATCTGCTGGCGCCGCTGTTCTTCTTTACCCATGGCACGGCGATCAGTTGGGCGCTGGCCGGTCTGGCGACGTTGTTTATCGGTCTGCGTCTGCAATCGCGCACCTTCCTCTTCACTGCGTTCGCTGTGCAATTGCTGGGCGGCGCGCTGTTCCTGCTGCGGCTGCAAGGTGCGAGCGGTGAGTCTGGCGCGGTGTTCAGCGCTGGTTGGAGCGGTTTGCTCAGCGCGTCGCTGATCGGCCTGGCGTTGATCGCCGGTATGTTGCTGGCCGCCCGCGATGACATGGTGCGCAGCGATGTTCGGCTGTTGCGCGGTTTGTCGGTGGTGTTGCTGGCTGGCCTGGTGCTGATCAACCTCGCTGTTCTGTTCGTGTTGCCGTGGCAAACCGCAAGTGCGGTGTGGGCGGCCAGTGGTCTGTTCATTATCTGGCTGAGCCTTTATCTGAAGCAGCGCGTGAGTTTCGTCTTCGGTCTGCTGTTGCAGGTGATTGGCGGGGCGGCGTTCCTGTTCGCCGGGCCGGAACTGCTGGGGCCGCTGGCCAGCGAAGGGCTCAAACCATTGGCGCATAGCGGATTCTGGACGCCGTTGGTGCTGGGGCTGGCGGCGTTGGTCGGCGCCTGGCGCTTGCAGCTCGGCAACCATGCTTCGGCGTTCGATGTCCTGAGTTTGCAGCGTTTGTCCGAAGTGCTGCTGGTGTGGGGCGCGGGTTGGTGGGCGTTGGCGTGGATCAGTGAAGTGCTGCGTTTTGCACCGATGAATCTTCAGGCGACGTTGCTGCTGACGGTCGCGGCGCTGAGCGTCGAGCTGTGGGCCGTGTTGGCGTTGCGCCTGAAATGGCCGTCGCTGGGTTTGCTCTGCACCTTGCTGATCCCTGCGGCTGGCGTGGTATTGCTCGGGGCATGGCACGCGCGTTACCACCCGGCGGCCGACTTCGGCTGGCTCGCCTGGGCGGCGGTGTTCGTCGTGCATTTCATCTCGCTGCGGCGTCTGGCGCCGATGTTGCCGGCTCGTGCCCTGAGTACGGCTCATGTGCTCGGTTGCTGGCTATTGATCGGTGTACTGGCGCTGGAGTTGCGTTACGGCTTGCTGCTGTTGTCCGAGCAATACAACGCCTGGCGTTGGCTGGGTTGGGCGATTCTGCCGAGTGTTTATCTGGTGTTGATGGCCGCACCGCGTGCCTGGCCGTGGCCGGTGTCGGCTTATCCGCGCGAGTATCGACTGTACGCGGCGGCGCCGCTGGCCTTGCTCATGCTCGGCTGGTTCTGGCTGGCGAACATTGTCAGCGACGGCACCGCCGAGCCGCTGCCCTATGTGCCGCTGATCAATCCGCTGGAGTTGGGGCTGCTGTTTGCGCTGTTCGGCGTTTACGTGTGGGCCCGCAGCGCCGTGACGCAATTGGCGATCCGCAAGGACATCTTCGATCACGCCACGCAGCTGGTCGCGGGTGTTTCGCTGTTCGCGTTTTTCACCGCGCTGGTGAATCGCACGGCTCACCATTGGGGCGGCGTACCGTTCGAGCTGGATTTGCTGCTCGCGTCGATGCAGGTGCAGGCCGGTCTGTCGATCGTCTGGACCTTGATGGCGTTGAGTCTGATGATCGGCGGCCATCTGCGGCATCGTCGCGAAGTCTGGCTGATTGGCGCGGCGCTGATCGGCGTGGTGGTCGCGAAACTGTTCTTTGTCGAATTGAGTAACCGTGGCGGACTCGCCCGGATCGTCTCGTTTATCGGTGTTGGCGTGTTGCTGTTGGTGGTGGGCTATTTCGCCCCGTTGCCGCCCAAGCGCGTCGATGCTGCGCCGGAATCTGAAAAACCGGCCCCGGAAACCGAAGGAGTGTCGTCTTGAGTCAGAAGCTGAACCTGGTCTGGTTGGGCGCTGTTGCGTTGGGCGTGGCGCTGTCGGCCAACGCGCAGGAAAAACCGGCGGACTTCGCCACGCAAGTGCCGTTGACTGTGAGCGGCGAAGGTCCGTGGTATCGCCTCGAATTGCCCTTGGCCGTGCAACTGAATGCGCGACAAACCGACCTCAGCGATGTGCGCGTGTTCAACGCGGCCGGCGAGGCTCAGGCCTACGCCGTGGCGCGGGAGACCGCGAAAACCGGCGAAACCCCCACCCTGACCGACGTGAAATGGTTCCCGTTGTACAACTCGGCGGACGCCACCGAGCGCGCGCCGAGTGTGCGGGTGCAATCGAGCGCCAATGGCACGCTGGTCGAAGTGCAGCCGTCGAGTCAGCTGGAGGTGGGCGAAGAAGTGCTGAGCGGTTGGCTGCTCGACGCCAGCGGCATCAAGGCGCCGTTGCAGCAATTGATCCTCGACTGGACCAGCGAGCGCGATGGCTTCCAGCGTTTCAGCATCGAAGCCAGCGACGATTTGCAGCATTGGCAGTCGTGGGGTGACGGGCAGGTGGCGCGGCTGACGTTTGCCGACGAGCGGGTCGAGCAGCATGAGGTCGGCTTGCCGGGACAATCGGCGCGTTATCTGCGTTTGTTGTGGAACACGCCACAATCGGCGCCGATATTGACCTCGGCGCAACTGCAAAGCGCCAGCACGCGCAGCCTGCCGCTGCCATTGGTCTGGTCGCAACCGTTGGCGGGCGCCAGCGTGAAGGCAGGTGAATACACCTGGCAATTGCCGATGGGGTTGAACGTCGAGCGCGTGCAGGTCGAGCTGAATCAGCCAAACAGCCTGGCGCCGGTGACGTTGTCCGGTCGTCGGGAAAGCAGCCTGCCTTGGCAGCTGTTGAGCAGTGGTTTGCTCTATCGCCTGACCCAGAGTGGCCAGGACGTGGTGCAGAACGAATTGCAGCTGCCGGGGCAAACCGTGCAGCAGTTGAAGTTGACGGTGGACGAGCGCGGCGGTGGCTTGGGCGTCGAGGCGCCGACGGTGCGTTTCGCTGTGCGTTCGACGCAATTGGTGTTCCTGGCGCGCGGCGCCGGGCCTTATACGCTGGCGCTGGGCAATGCGACGGTGAAAGCGGCGAACCTGCCGCTGGCAACGTTGATTCCGGATTACAGCGCGGCGAAGTGGGCGGCGTTGGGCAAGGCTACGGTGTCGGGCGGGGTGGTAGAGACGCCGAGCTCCACACTCACATCCGTTGCACAGGCTGAACCTAACTGGAAGAAATTCGGGTTGTGGGCGGTGTTGTTGTTGGGTGTTCTGTTTTTGGCGGCGATGGCGTTCAGCTTGTTGCGTAAACCTCCGGCCAATTCCTGAGAATGGCTGGCGCTGCGCGCCATTCGCGGGCAGGTGTACGCGTTCCACTGTAGGAGCGAGGCTTGCCCGCGAAGACTGACTGTCAGGCACCAAAAATCTCAAAACTGCCGCCCGTCGTCGGCCCACATCCGGCCTGTTTCGATCTACGCTAAACCCGGCACATGAACTCTGTTGGACGTATCACGTCTGATAGGAGGAAATACGCCCCGACTCGCGTTAAACTGCGCGGGTTTTTAGCCCCCCATTCCACCGGAGCCTTCCATGTCCCGCGTTACCCTGAGTCGCTATTTGATTGAGCAGACCCGTAGCAACAACACCCCTGCCGATCTGCGTTTCCTGATCGAAGTGGTGGCGCGCGCCTGTAAAGAAATCAGCCACGCCGTCTCCAAAGGCGCCCTGGGTGGTGTTCTGGGCAGCATGGGCACTGAAAACGTCCAAGGTGAAGTGCAGAAGAAGCTGGACGTGATGTCCAACGACATCCTGCTCGAAGCCAACGAATGGGGCGGTCACCTGGCCGGCATGGCGTCCGAAGAAATGGACAATGCCTACCAGATCCCGGGCAAATACCCGAAAGGCGCGTACCTGCTGGTATTCGACCCGCTGGACGGTTCGTCGAACATCGACATCAACGCACCGGTCGGTACGATCTTCTCGGTGCTGCGTTGCCCGAACGAATACCTGACCCAGAACGAGCCTTTGAACGAAAAGGCCTTCCTGCAGCCAGGCGCTCAGCAGGTTGCCGCCGGTTACGCGATCTACGGTCCACAGACCATGCTGGTGCTGACTCTGGGCAATGGCGTCAAAGGCTTCACCCTGGACCGTGAAATGGGCAGCTTCGTACTGACCCACGAAGACATCACGATTCCGGAGTCCACTCAGGAATTCGCGATCAACGCCTCCAACCAGCGTCACTGGGAAGCGCCGGTACAGCGTTACGTCAGCGAATTGCTGGCTGGCGATGAAGGCCCGTTGAAGAAGAACTACAACATGCGCTGGGTTGCCGCGATGGTTGCCGACGTGCACCGCATCCTGACCCGTGGCGGTCTGTTCATGTACCCACGCGACAGCCGTGAGCCGTCGAAGCCGGGCAAACTGCGCCTGATGTACGAAGCCAACCCGATGTCGTTCCTGGTTGAACAGGCGGGCGGCGCGTCCACCGACGGCCACCAGCGCATCCTCGACATTCAACCGGAAGGCCTGCACCAGCGCGTAGCAGTGTTCCTCGGTTCGAAAGAAGAAGTCGCACGCGTCACGGCTTACCACAAGGAATAAACATGACCGCGCTCTGGCAGCCGTTGCTCGAATGGTGGTTCGGAAATTCCGAATCGCCGAACGAAGTAGCGGCTGAGAAGGGCAGGTTATGGTTCGGCAAGCACGACAGCCAGGACCTCGAAGCGCAGTCGCGTTTCGGGGACTGGGTCGAGCAGGCACTGGCCGGTGGATTGACTGACTGGGCGCAACGCCCGGAAGGTTGGCTGGCCTTGGTGCTGCTGCTCGATCAACTGCCGCGAATGATCTTTCGCGAAACACCCAAATCCTTTTCCGGCGATCTCAGGGCTCAGGCACTGGTGGCGCAAGGCATTGCTGCGGATTTCGATCGGCAGTTGAAGCCGATTCAGCGGGTGTTCATCTATCTGGTGTTCGAGCACTGCGAGAATCTGGCGGTGCAGAATGAGGCCGTCTCACGCTATATCGATCTGGTGGCGCAACAGCCAGAGGGCGACCGGAAACTCTTTAGCAACTATCTGAGCTACGCCGAAAAGCACCAGCAGGTAATTGCGCGGTTTGGACGGTTTCCGCATCGCAATGCGGTGTTGGGAAGGGAGTCTACGGCGGAGGAGTTGGTGTTTCTTTCGCAGCCTGGGTCAAGGTTCTAAATCTTTATCGCGTCTGAAGCCGTCATCGCGAGCAGGCTCGCTCCCACATGGATCTTCGTAACGCTGGGGATCCACTGTGGGAGCGAGCCTGCTCGCGATGAGGCCCGCAAGAGCGGCTTAAATCCTGAAACTGCCTACCAATTGCTTAAGACGCGCCGCCTGCTGCTCCAGATCGGAACACGCCCGCAACGTCGCCTGCAGGTTCTCCACCCCTTCCTGGTTCAGCGTGTTGATCTCGGTAATGTCGACATTGATCGACTCCACCACCGCAGTCTGCTCTTCCGTCGCCGTGGCCACGGACTGGTTCATCCCGTCGATCTCGCCAATACGCTGCGTCACGCTACCCAGACGCTCGCCCGCCTGATTGGCGATCCCAACGCTGCTTTCACTCTGACGCTGGCTGTCGGTCATGGTGCTCACCGCTTCACGGGCGCCGACTTGCAGTTCTTCGATCATCTTCTGCACTTGCTGCGCCGAGTCCTGGGTGCGATGCGCCAGGTTGCGCACTTCGTCTGCGACCACGGCAAAACCGCGCCCGGCTTCACCGGCACGGGCGGCTTCGATGGCGGCGTTCAGCGCCAACAGGTTGGTCTGCTGCGAGATGCTGGTGATCACTTCCAGAATCTGCCCAATGTTCACCGTGTTGCTGTTGAGCGTCTCAATGTTGCCGCACGAATCGCTGATCTTCGCCGAGAGCTGCTGCATCGCCGCGATGGTTTTATCCACCACTTGCTGACCGTCTTCGGCCAATGCGCGCGCGTCGCTGGAATGCTGCGAGGCGAGGGCGGCGTTCTGGGCGATTTCCTGGGCGGCGGCACCTAACTCATTGATGGCGGCGGCCACGCTGCTGGTGCGCGAGGCTTGCTGGTCGGAGTTGAACATCGACGAGTTGGACGCGGCGACAACGCGCAGGGCGACTTCGTTGACCTGGCCGGTGGCCGAGGACACTTCGCGGATCGAGGTGTGAATACGCTCGACAAAGCGGTTGAACGAAGTGCCCAGCGCGCCGAACTCGTCGTGACCGTGAATGGTCAGGCGCTTGGTCAGGTCGCCTTCACCTTCGGCGATGTCATGCATGGCGCGGCCCATGGTCAGCAGCGGCTGCATCAGGAAACTGATCAGCATGCCCAGCAGCGCGATGATGATCACCACCGCGATAACCATGGCGATGATCGCCGAGGTGCGGAATTCGCTGAGCATCGAGAACGCGGTGTCCTGATCCAGCACCAGCGCCACATACCAATCCGCCGACGGCACGCCGTTGACGTGAGTGAAGGAGATGAACTGGCGCTTGCCGTCGATCTCGACCTCTTTCATGCCCGGGCTGACTTGCGGTGCGCCGTTCGGGTAGGCCTCGGCGAGGTTCTTGAGCACCAGTTTGCTGTCCGGGTGAATCAGGATCTTGCCGTCGGCGCTGACGATAAACGCATGGCCGTGACCGCCGAAGTTCAGCGAGTTGATGATCGCGCTGACGCTGGACAGGTCAATGTCGGCGCCAGCGACGCCGATCATCTGGTTCTGATGCTTCACCGGTGTGGCCACGGTGATCACCAGTTTGCCGGAGGACGCAGCGATGTACGGTTCGGTGACGATGGTCTGTTGCGCGCCGTTGGCCGCCTTGTACCAGCCACGTGCGCGGGGGTCGTAATCGGCGGCGCGATTGCCGGCCGGAACCGAGAACATCACGCCGTCGGTGCCACCGAAGTAGCTCAGCTGGAAATTGCTGGTGTAGGCCGGCAGGTCGATGGCGCGCTTGAGGCTAGCCTGGGCGCTGCCGTCCACGGCGATCTGTTGGGATAACGATTGCAGCAGCTGGATGCGGCTTTCCAGCCAGGTTTGAATGTTGCTGGTGGTCAGGCTGCCGAGTTCCTGCATCGACGATTCGGTACTGCTGCGCAAGGTCTGGCGCTGGCGGTAGTCGTTGAAGAGGATGAAACAGGCGAATGCAACGGCCACCACGAGGGCAGCAGCCAACAAGATTTTGTGGCTGAACTTCATGTTTCTGGTCATTAAATGAACTACCGCGGAGGTGCTGGTCGACAAGGGGCGTCAATTTGCCACAGGAACGGGCTTTGCGCTGCTTTTATGTCGACTGAGCGGCGCCAAAGATTAGGCGAATTCTGTCAAAACCGACGAAATGCTCAACAACGCGAGAAAGTGGCTGATTTTTCGGCAAAAGGCAGACGAGCGGCCTGATAAATAGGCGCTCGGTCAGGGAACCAGACAGGGGTTTTCTCTTCTAAGCTTCAGCTTGGCTGTCATGCCATTCCCCTTTGTCCCAGGAGCTACACAATGTCGCTGCGTTCCATCGCCCTGCTTTCGTTCTGCGTCTTGCTGGCCGCGTGCGGCAAAATCAATCAGGAAAACTACTCCAAGTTGTCGACAGGCATGGCCAAGGCCGAGGTGGAAACCTTGCTGGGCAAACCTACCGACTGCGCGGGCGCGCTCGGCATGTCCAGTTGCACCTGGGGCGACAAGAACAGCTTTATCAGCGTGCAGTACGCCGGTGACAAAGTGTTGATGTTTTCCGGCCAAGGCCTGAAGTAAACCGGGGCGATACGCCCACGGGAGAAAAACAATGAAGCGGTTATTGATCCTCCTTTTTGCCAGCCTGGTATTGGCCGGCTGCGCCACTTCTGGTGAAAATCCGTTGGCGCCGAAAACGGTCAACAGCGTCAATCTCAAGAAGTACCAAGGGACCTGGTACGAGCTGGCGCGTCTGCCGATGTATTTCCAGCGCAACTGCGCGCAATCCGAAGCGCATTACACGCTCAAGCCGGACGGTAACATCCTGGTGCTGAATCGCTGCCTGACGGCGGATTG
This sequence comes from Pseudomonas sp. BF-RE-22, assembly GCF_019956155.1. Taxonomy (NCBI): domain Bacteria; kingdom Pseudomonadati; phylum Pseudomonadota; class Gammaproteobacteria; order Pseudomonadales; family Pseudomonadaceae; genus Pseudomonas; species Pseudomonas sp. BF-RE-22. The sequence goes on from NZ_JAHBDD010000066.1 coordinate 194,628, forward strand.
GCAATGGGAAGAGGCCAAGGGCACGGCTTATCCACAGGTGCCGGGCAAGACCGACAAGTTGTGGGTCGAGTTCGATACCTGGTTTTCGCGGTTGATACCGGGCGTGGCGAAGGGCGAATACTGGGTGTTGTTCGTCAGCGAAGACTACAAGACCGCCATTGTCGGCGACCCGAGCCGCCGGTATCTGTGGCTGCTGTCGCGAACCCCGACGGTCAACGGTGTAGTGCGCGAAGAACTGCTGAGCAAGGCGCGTCAGCAGGGGTACGACACCACGCGGCTGATCTGGCGTGCGACGGATACGCAGATGGCCAAGACCTCGAATTGATTACGCACCCTTTGTAGGAGCCGGCTTGCTGGCGATGGAGTGTCAGTCGACTTCAATGTAGCTGACACACCATCGCCAGCAAGCCGGCTCCTACAGGGGTTTGTGTTAACCCAAAAGATCGCGCAGGACTTGGGTGAACGCGCGGTTACTTTCTTCTTCTGCGGCATGTCGCCCATCGCGCACAACCCACTGGCCATTGACCAGCACATCGCGCACCTGGCGATCGCCGCCGGCAAACAACCAACGATTGAGAATCCCGTCGCCACTGGCGGTCGCCAGGTACGGATCGTTGCCGTCCAGCACCAGCCAATCTGCCCGTTTGCCAACTTCCAGTGCACCGATCGGCTGCCCCATCGCCTGCGCGCCGCCGTCGAGTGCCGCGTCGTACAGCGTACGGCCGACCATCGGCTGATCCGCACCATACAACCGGTTGCGCCGCTGATCGCGCAGGCGCTGGCCGTATTCCAGCCAACGCAATTCTTCCACCACGCTCAGCGACACATGGCTGTCAGAACCGATGCCCATGCGCCCACCTTGAGCGAGGAAGTCCACCGCCGGGAAAATCCCGTCGCCGAGGTTGGCTTCGGTGGTCAGGCACAAACCGGCAATGGCGCGACTCTTGGCCATCAGCGTGACTTCTTCCGGGTTGGCGTGGGTCGCGTGGACCAGGCACCAGCGTTGGTCGACTTCGGTATTTTCGTACAGCCATTGCAGCGGACGGCGACCGCTCCAGCTCAGGCAGTCGTCGACTTCCTTCTGCTGCTCGGCGATGTGAATGTGCACCGGGCACTGCTTGTCGCTGGCCGCCAGCACTTCGCTGATCTGCTGCGGTGTTACCGCACGCAACGAGTGGAAACACAGACCCAGCGATTGGGCCGGTTGCTGCGCCAGGATCGGCTGCAAGCGCGACTGGAGCTTGAGGTAGTTTTCAGTGCTGTTGATAAAGCGACGCTGGCCGTCGTTCGGCGTCTGGCCGCCGAAACCGGAATGGCTGTAGAGCACCGGCAGCAGGGTCAAACCGATGCCGGCGGAGCTGGCCGCCTGGCTGATGCGTAGCGCCAGTTCGGCCGGATCTGCATAGGGTTGGCCACTTGTGTCGTGGTGCACGTAATGAAATTCTGCCACCGAGGTGTAACCGGCCTTGAGCATTTCGATGTACAGCTGCCGGGCGATTACGCCGAGTTGGTCGGGGCTGATTTTTCCGACGAGACGGTACATCAAATCGCGCCAGGTCCAGAAACTGTCGTTCGGATTACCGGCCACTTCCGCCAGCCCGGCCATCGCTCGCTGGAACGCGTGGGAGTGCAGATTCGGCATGCCTGGCAGCAGCGGACCGCTTAGCCGTTCGGCGCCATCTGCATGGGAATCGGCCTGGATATGGGTCAAAACGCCGTCGGCGCTGACCTCAAGACGTACATTGTTGGCCCATCCACTAGGCAGCAGCGCGCGTTCGGCAAAGAAGGCGGACATGGTTCAGCACCCCATCGTGTGTTATTTGTATATACATATACAGACGTTTGCCTGCCCGGTAAACTCCGGCAAGCTAGCAACCTTTACTAAACGACCAAGGATTAACCGTGCCGACTCCGCCTGCAGTGTCACCGTTGGCCGCGAACATGGGCGACAGTCCGGCGCCCTTGTACGCCCGCGTCAAACAGATGATCACCCAGCAAATCGACAGTGGAAACTGGCCGCCGCACTACCGCGTTCCGTCGGAAAGCGAGCTGGTCAGCCAACTCGGTTTCAGCCGCATGACCATCAACCGCGCGTTGCGCGAGATGACTGCCGACGGTCTGTTGGTGCGTATGCAAGGCGTCGGCACGTTCGTCGCCGAACCGAAAAGCCAGTCCGCGCTGTTCGAAGTGCACAACATCGCCGACGAAATCGCCTCCCGTGGCCATCGCCATACCTGCAAGGTCATTACCCTTGAAGAAGAGGCCGCCGGTTCCGAGCGCGCCCTGGCGCTGGACATGCGTGAAGGTCAAAAGGTCTTCCACTCGCTGATCGTGCATTTCGAAAACGATATTCCGGTGCAAATCGAAGACCGTTTCGTCAACGCGCTGGTCGCCCCGGACTACCTCAAGCAGGACTTCACCCTGCAAACGCCTTACGCCTATCTGAACCAGGTCGCTCCGCTGACCGAAGGCGAACATGTGGTCGAGGCGATTCTGGCCGAGGCCAGCGAGTGCAAATTGCTGCAGATTGAGAAAGGCGAGCCGTGCCTGCTGATTCGTCGCCGCACCTGGTCTGGCCGTCAGCCGGTGACCGCCGCCCGTTTGATCCACCCTGGTTCCCGTCATCGTCTGGAAGGTCGGTTTCATAAATGAGTCAGATAAAGGTTTTACGTGCCGTTGATTACCCGCGCATGCCGTGGAAAAACGGCGGCGGCAGCACTGAAGAAATCACCCGCGATGCGGGTACTGGCCTGGATGGTTTCGGCTGGCGCCTGTCGATTGCCGATATTGGTGAGTCGGGTGGCTTCTCGACGTTCACTGGCTATGAGCGAGTGATCACCGTGCTGCAAGGCGACGGCATGACCTTGCGCGTCGACGGCCAGGACACGCATCCGTTGTTACCGCTGGAACCGTTTGCGTTCAGTGGCGAGAGCCAGGTGTCGTGCACTCTGCTTGGCGGGCCGATTCGCGACTTCAACCTGATTTATGCGCCGCAGCGTTACAGCGCACGGTTGCAGTGGCTGGATGGCGAACATCGGTTTTTCAGTTCGGCGGGCACGGTGTTGGTGTTCAGTGTCGGCGAGGCGCTGGAATTGCAGGTCGGTAACAACACCCAGCAATTGGGTCGCCATGACTGCCTGCAACTCGACGGTAATAACGGCCTGCTGGAAGTCTCCAGTAACGGCCCATGCTGTGTGGTCGAGCTGACTGCACGCTGATCCAAAATCCTTTCGCGGGCAAGCCTCGCTCCTACAGTGGACCGCAGATCCCCTGTAGGAGCGAGGCTTGCCCGCGAAGCTTTTCGCTACTTGAACGCGTTTCCCATCGCGCACCAACTTGTTACCGAACGCCCCAGCGTGGCGCAAAACCACGCTCAAGTAACAACAGTCCTCCCCTCCGCAAAATCCTCCCGAAAAATTTCATCTTCTCCAAAACCCTTGATCCAGGGGGCTTCCAGCCTTCCAGAAACTTTTCTTGAACACCCATCCAACAAGTTGGCCGCTTGATTGCATATGCTTGTATGTACAAGTAAAGACGTATGCGTATGAGTCGATCGAGACTCTCCGCAGCGTCCACTGATTCGCTTGTGTCGCGTTGACGCGCACAGGCTGGCTTACCCACCGCCAGGGTTGGTTTGAATTGATCGCTGAGGAGTCTTTTTCGTGACTGACAATACCCAGAAACCTACTAAGTTTCGTGACGTTGAAATCCGTGCCGCCCGCGGTAACAAGCTGACCGCCAAGAGCTGGCTGACCGAAGCGCCGCTGCGCATGCTGATGAACAACCTCGACCCGGAAGTCGCCGAGAACCCTAAAGAGCTGGTGGTTTACGGTGGTATCGGTCGTGCGGCGCGTAACTGGGAATGCTACGACAAGATTGTCGAAAGCCTGACCAACCTGAACGAAGACGAGACCCTGCTGGTGCAATCCGGCAAGCCGGTCGGCGTGTTCAAGACCCACAGCAACGCCCCGCGCGTACTGATCGCCAACTCCAACCTGGTGCCACACTGGGCGAGCTGGGAACACTTCAACGAACTCGACGCCAAAGGCCTGGCCATGTACGGCCAGATGACCGCCGGCAGCTGGATCTACATCGGTAGCCAGGGCATCGTTCAAGGCACCTACGAAACCTTCGTCGAAGCCGGTCGCCAACACTACAACGATGACCTCAAAGGTCGTTGGGTCCTGACCGCAGGCCTGGGTGGCATGGGCGGCGCTCAACCTCTGGCTGCAACTTTGGCCGGCGCTTGCTCGCTGAACATCGAATGCCAACAGGTCAGCATCGACTTCCGTTTGAACAGCCGCTACGTCGACGAGCAAGCCAAAGACCTCGACGACGCTCTGGCCCGCATCGAGAAATACACCAAGGAAGGCAAAGCGATTTCCATCGCCCTGTTGGGTAACGCCGCTGAAATCCTGCCGGAACTGGTCCGCCGCGGTGTGCGTCCGGACATGGTCACCGACCAGACCAGCGCCCACGACCCGCTCAACGGTTACCTGCCGGCCGGCTGGACCTGGGAAGAGTACCGCGCTCGTGCCAAGACCGAGCCTGCTGCCGTGGTCAAAGCCGCCAAGCAATCGATGGCCGTGCACGTTAAAGCGATGTTGGACTTCCAGAAAATGGGCATCCCGACTTTCGACTACGGCAACAACATCCGTCAGATGGCCCAGGAAGAAGGCGTGGAAAACGCATTCGACTTCCCAGGCTTCGTACCGGCTTACATCCGTCCGCTGTTCTGCCGTGGCATCGGCCCGTTCCGTTGGGCTGCACTGTCGGGCAACGCCGAAGACATCTACAAAACCGACGCCAAGGTCAAAGAGCTGATCCCGGACGACGCCCACCTGCACAACTGGCTGGACATGGCGCGCGAGCGCATCAGCTTCCAGGGTCTGCCGGCGCGTATCTGCTGGGTTGGCCTGGGTCTGCGCGCCAAGCTTGGTCTGGCATTCAACGAAATGGTACGCAGCGGTGAATTGTCCGCGCCAATCGTGATCGGTCGCGACCACCTGGACTCCGGTTCGGTGTCGAGCCCGAACCGCGAAACCGAATCGATGCAAGACGGTTCCGATGCCGTGTCCGACTGGCCACTGCTCAACGCCCTGCTCAACACCGCGAGCGGCGCGACCTGGGTTTCCCTGCACCACGGCGGCGGCGTCGGCATGGGCTTCTCCCAGCATTCCGGCATGGTGATTGTCTGCGACGGTACTGACGAAGCGGCCGAGCGTATTGCCCGCGTTCTGCACAACGACCCGGCCACCGGCGTTATGCGTCACGCCGATGCGGGTTACCAGATCGCGATCGACTGCGCCAAGGAACAAGGGCTGAACCTGCCGATGATTACCGGTAAGTAAAACAGGCGTGGCCTAACGCAATACCTGTAGGAGCGAGGCTTGCCCGCGAAGGCGTCATTTCTGACACGCCGCGGTTCGCGGGCAAGTCGGATCGCCGCACCGCTCGCTCCTACAGGAGATCACCAACCCGGAAGAACAATCCACAGAGGTTGAATCATGGCTGTTAACAACGATCGTGCAGGCAGCAAACCGTTGATCGAGAAACGTTCGATCGACTACATCCCGGAAGCGGAAAGACACGGTCGTCTGTTCAGCCAGTTCACGCTGTGGATGGGTGCCAACCTGCAAATCACCGCGATTGTCACCGGGGCCCTGGCCGTGGTGCTGGGCGGTGACGTGTTCTGGTCGTTGATCGGTCTGTTGATCGGTCAACTGCTCGGCGGCGGGGTGATGGCGCTGCACGCTGCGCAAGGGCCCAAGCTTGGCCTGCCGCAGATGATCTCCAGCCGTGTGCAGTTCGGCGTTTATGGCGCGGCGATCCCGATCGTGCTGGTGTGCCTGATGTACCTGGGCTTCACCGCAACGGGTACCGTGCTGTCCGGCCAGGCGCTGGGCCAGTTGTTTGGCGTCAGTGACACCGTCGGTATCCTCATCTTCGCCAGTGTCATCGTGCTGGTCACGGTGCTGGGGTATCGGGTGATCCACTGGATTGGCCGTATTGCCAGCGTCATTGGTGTGATTGCCTTCGTTTACCTGTTCAGCCGTTTGATGAGCCAGACTGACGTTGGCGCACTCCTGCAAATCCGCCACTTCAGCTGGAGCAGCTTCCTGCTGGCGGTGTCGCTCGCGGCGTCCTGGCAGATCGCCTTTGGTCCTTACGTGGCTGACTATTCACGCTACTTGCCGAGCAAGACTTCCTCGGTGAAAACCTTTTTCGCCGCGGGTGCAGGTTCGGTCATTGGCGCGCAGGTGGCGATGATCCTCGGCGTGTTTGCCGCCGCTTCGGCCAATGGGCAATTCGCCGGTCACGAAGTGGCCTACATCGTGGGTCTGGGTGGTACCGGTGCCACCGCTGCGCTGCTGTACTTCAGCATCGCGTTCGGCAAGGTCACCATCTCCACGCTGAACTCCTACGGCAGCTTCATGTGCATCGCGACCATCATCAGCGGTTTCCGTGGTGACCTGAAAGTAACGCGCTTGCAGCGTCTGCTGTTTGTGCTGGTCATCGTGGGTGCGGCGACCCTGATGGCGTTGCTCGGCCAGCACTCGTTCCTCGGTGCGTTCAAGTCCTTCATCCTGTTCTTGCTGGCGTTCTTTACCCCATGGAGCGCGATCAACCTGGTGGACTACTACTGCATCACCCGCGAGCGCTATGACGTGCCGGCGCTGTCCGATCCGAACGGTCGTTACGGTCGTTGGAACGTTCTGGGTATCAGCGTCTATGTTTTCGGTGTGCTGGTGCAGCTGCCGTTCATCTCCAGCAAGTTCTATACAGGTCCGCTGGTGGCCGCTCTGGGTGATGTGGATATCTCCTGGATCATCGGCCTGGTGGTTCCCGCCGCCCTGTATTACGTGTGTGCAAAAAAATGGCACGGCACAGTGCCCGATCAACTGATCCTGCCGGTCGAGCGGGACGTTATTACCGAACAAAAGCTGAATGTCGGTCGCGCTGCGGCGCAGGCCTGATTGGACGTGGACAGGGCTGGATGCCTCTTGACTGCCGTAAGCCAATTCATGATTAGGAGCGTCACAACAATGAAATCGAACAAGACCCTGCTGACCACATTGCTTTCCATGGGCCTGCTGGCCAGCGCCGGCGCCACTCAGGCAGCCGGTTGGTGCGAATCGGGCAAACCGGTGAAATTCGCCGGCCTGAACTGGGAAAGCGCCATGCTCCTGACCGACGTGCTGCAAGTCGTGCTGGAGAAGGGCTACGACTGCAAGACCGACAGCCTGCCGGGCAACTCCATCACCATGGAAAACGCCCTGAGCAGCAACGACATTCAAGTGTTTGCCGAAGAGTGGGTCGGCCGCAGCGAAGTCTGGAACAAGGCCGAGAAGGCCGGCAAAGTCGTCGGTGTCGGTGCGCCAGTCGTGGGCGCAGTCGAAGGCTGGTACGTGCCGCGCTACGTGATCGAGGGCGACGCCAAGCGCAAACTGGAAGCCAAGGCGCCGGACCTGAAAAACATTGCTGACCTGGGTAAGTATGCCGCCGTGTTCAAGGACGCCGAAGAACCCGCCAAGGGCCGTTTCTACAACTGCCCGGCGGGCTGGACCTGTGAGCTGGACAACAGCGAAATGCTGAAAAGCTACGGCCTGGAAAGCAGCTACACCAACTTCCGTCCGGGCACCGGCCCGGCACTGGATGCCGCAGTGCTGTCGAGCTACAAGCGTGGCGAGCCGATCCTGTTCTACTACTGGTCGCCAACGCCGCTGATGGGCCAGGTTGACCTGGTGAAACTCGAAGAGAAGCCGGGCGTGGACAAGCGCGTGACCATCAAGGTTGGCCTGTCCAAGACCTTCCACGAGCAAGCGCCGGAACTGGTGGCCGTGCTGGAAAAGGTCAACCTGCCGATCGACCTGCTGAACCAGAACCTCGGGCGTATGGCCAAAGAGCGGATCGAGTCGCCAAAACTGGCCAAGATCTTCTTGAAGGAACATCCTGAAGTCTGGCACGCATGGGTGAGCGAAGACGCAGCCAAAAAGATCGACGCGGCCTTGTAGGTTGAGCTTCTCCGACTGCCGTCAGCGGCAGTCGGATGCTTGATCGCAACCCCTTGATTGAGAGTCTCTTATGTTTCCCGAAAGCTTTACCTTTTCCATCGCCGACTGGGTCAACGGTTGGGTCGATTCGCTGGTCACCAACTACGGCGATGTGTTCCGCAGCATCTCCGACACCCTGTTGTGGGCCATCGTCAATCTTGAAGGGCTGCTGCGTGCGGCGCCCTGGTGGCTGATGCTGGCGATCGTGGCGGGCGTTGCCTGGCACGCGACCCGCAAGGTCGTGACCACCTCCGTGATCGTCGGTTTGCTGTTCCTGGTGGGCGCGGTCGGCCTCTGGGACAAGCTGATGCAGACCCTCGCGCTGATGATGGTCGCGACGGTCATTTCGGTGTTGATCGGCATTCCGCTGGGCATTCTCTCGGCACGCAGCAATCGCCTGCGTTCGGTGCTGATGCCGTTGCTGGACATCATGCAGACCATGCCGAGCTTCGTGTACCTGATCCCGGTGCTGATGCTGTTTGGCCTGGGCAAGGTCCCGGCGATTTTCGCCACCGTGATCTACGCCGCGCCGCCGCTGATCCGCCTGACTGATCTGGGCATCCGCCAGGTCGACGGTGAAGTGATGGAAGCGATCAACGCCTTCGGTGCCAACCGCTGGCAGCAACTGTTTGGCGTGCAATTGCCGCTGGCCCTGCCGAGCATCATGGCCGGGATCAACCAGACCACCATGATGGCCCTGTCGATGGTGGTGATTGCCTCGATGATCGGTGCCCGTGGCCTGGGTGAAGATGTGTTGGTGGGGATTCAGACCCTCAACGTCGGACGCGGCCTTGAAGCCGGTCTGGCGATCGTGATTCTGGCAGTGGTGATCGACCGCATTACACAGGCGTACGGTCGTGCACGGCATGAGGTGAGCAAATGAGCAACGCAGCCATCAGCAAGATCGAAGTCAAAAACGTCTTCAAGATTTTCGGCAACCGTTCCAAGGAAGCGCTGGGCATGATCGGCCAGGGCAAAACCAAGGATCAGGTGCTGGCCGAAACCGGCTGCGTGGTCGGTGTGAACGACCTGTCGTTGAGCATCGGCAGCGGCGAGATCTTCGTGATCATGGGTCTGTCCGGTTCCGGCAAATCGACCCTGGTGCGCCACTTCAACCGCCTGATCGACCCGACCAGCGGCGCGATCCTGGTGGATGGCGTGGACATCCTGCAATACGACATGGAAGCCCTGCGCGAATTTCGTCGTCGCAAGATCAGCATGGTGTTCCAGAGCTTCGGCCTGTTGCCGCACAAGACCGTGGTGGACAACGTCGCCTATGGCCTGAAAGTGCGCGGCGAGAGCAAGCAGATGTGCACCGAACGCGCGCTGCACTGGATCAACACCGTGGGCCTCAAGGGCTACGAAAACAAATACCCGCATCAGCTCTCGGGCGGCATGCGTCAGCGTGTGGGCCTGGCGCGTGCGTTGGCGGCGGACACCGACATCATCCTGATGGACGAAGCCTTCAGTGCGCTCGATCCGCTGATTCGCGCCGAGATGCAGGACCAGTTGCTGGAGCTGCAAAAGACCCTGCACAAGACCATCGTCTTCATTACCCACGACCTCGACGAGGCCGTACGCATCGGCAACCGCATCGCGATCCTCAAGGATGGCCGCCTGATTCAGGTCGGCACCCCGCGAGAGATCCTGCATTCGCCGGCGGATGAGTATGTCGACCGGTTCGTACAGCGGCGGGCGGCGGTGGTTTAAAGGTTTGCGGCGTTTGTGCCGGCCCCATCGCGAGCAGGCTCGCTCCCACACCTGTAGGAGCGAGGCTTGCCCGCGAAGGCGCCGGTGAAGCTGCATCAATATTCAGGATGTACGGTTGAGGTTAATGATGTCCCAGGCTGAAAAAATCGTTATCGCCGATGCCCCGCTGCGTTGGCAGGATGTGGTCGCGGTAGCCCGTCACGGCGCACAACTCGAGCTGTCGGCCCAGACCTGGGCACGCATCGACAATGCCCAGGCGATCGTCCAGCGCATCGTCACCAGCGGCGAACGCGCCTATGGCGTCAACACCGGCCTGGGCGCGCTGTGCAACGTTTCGCTCAAAGACGAACAGCTCAGCCAACTGTCACGCAACACCTTGCTCAGCCACGCCTGTGGCGTCGGCGCACCACTGGCCGACGAGCAGACCCGCGCGATCATGTGTGCAGCGATCCGCAACTACTCCCAGGGCAAATCCGGCATTCACCGGCAAGTGGTCGAAGCCTTGCTGGCGCTGCTCAATCGGGGCATCACCCCGCAAGTGCCGTCCCAGGGTTCGGTCGGTTACCTGACCCACATGGCGCACATCGGCATCGCACTGCTGGGTGTCGGCAATGTCAGCTATCGCGGGCAGATTGTTTCCGCACAACAGGCGCTGGCTGAAGAAGGCCTGCAACCGGTTCAACTCGGTGCCAAGGACGGTCTGTGCCTGGTCAACGGTACGCCGTGCATGAGCGGCCTCAGCTGCCTGGCGATTGCCGATGCGACGCGCCTGCTGCAGTGGGCCGACGTGATCAGTGCCATGAGCTTCGAAGCCCAGCGTGGTCAGATCGCTGCGTTCGACGCCGAGATCATCGCACTCAAACCGCATCCGGGCATGCAACAGGTAGGGATCAACCTGCGGGCGCTGCTCGATGGCAGTGAAGTGATTGCCAGCAGCAAAGGCATTCGTACGCAGGATGCGCTGAGCATCCGGTCGATCCCGCAAGTCCACGGCGCCGCACGGGATCAACTGGCCCACGCGATTCAACAGATCGAAACCGAGCTTAACGGCTGCACCGACAACCCGTTGCTGCTGGGCACACCGGACAACTTCCGCGTCATGTCCCAAGCAAACCCGCATGGCCAGTCGGTCGCGTTGGCAGCTGATTTGCTGGCCATCGCCATGGCCGAAATCGGCTCCATCGCCGAACGACGTCTGGACCGTTTGATCAACCCGCACGTCAGCGGTCTGCCGGCGTTCCTGGTGGCCAATCCGGGGGTGAACTCCGGGATGATGATCGTGCAATACGTCGCCGCTTCGCTGTGTGCGGAAAACCGCCAGTTGGCGCAACCGGCGGTGCTCGACAACTACGTCACTTCCGGCTTGCAGGAAGACCACCTGAGCATGGGCACCAACGCCGCGCTGAAGCTGCATCGCGCGCTGGAAAACTGTACGCAGATCCTCGCCATCGAGTACCTGCTGGCGGCCCAGGCTTTTGAATTCCTCAAAGAGCAACGCTTCGGCGCCGGCACCGATGCGGCGTGGCGTCTGCTGCGTGAGCGTGTTCCGGCCTACGACCAGGATCGCTGGCTGGCGCCGGACATCGCCGCCGCTGCCGGCGTATTGAAAGACTCGAATTTGCTGCACAAGGCTTTACCGAATCTGAACTGATTTCCACACAACACCAACGTGCCAAGGCGCGGCTCCCAAAAAGCGAGTCGCGACGGACAACGGATATCTCCGGAGCGTCTGGTGAGTCTTCTTCGTTTATGAAGAATAAAAACTCTCAAAAGGAGCACAAAATGACTGCACTAAACCTGATCCCCGGCCAACTGAGCCTTGCCCAACTGCGTGATGTCTATCAGCAACCGGTCAAAATCACCCTCGATAACAGCGCTGCTGCCCAGATCGAAGCCAGCGTTGCCTGCGTGGAACAGATCCTCGCCGAGAACCGTACCGCTTACGGCATCAACACCGGTTTCGGCCTGCTGGCCTCGACCCGCATCGCCAGCGAAGACCTCGAAAACCTGCAGCGCTCGCTGGTGCTGTCCCACGCTGCCGGCGTCGGCGAGCCGATCAGCGACGCGTTGGTGCGTCTGGTCATGGTGCTCAAGGTCAACAGCCTGAGCCGTGGTTTCTCGGGTATTCGTCGTGTGGTCATCGACGCGCTGATCGCCCTGATCAACGCCGAGGTTTACCCGCACATTCCATTGAAAGGTTCGGTCGGTGCCTCCGGCGACCTGGCGCCATTGGCCCACATGTCGCTGGTGCTGCTGGGTGAAGGCAAGGCTCGTTACAAAGGCGAGTGGATGGAAGCGACCGAAGCGCTGAAAGTCGCCGGTCTGACCCCGCTGACCCTGGCCGCGAAAGAAGGCCTGGCGCTGCTCAACGGTACTCAGGTGTCCACCGCTTACGCATTGCGCGGTCTGTTCGAAGGTGAGGATCTGTTCGCGGGCGCCCTGGCGCTGGGCGGCCTGACCGTCGAAGCGGTGCTGGGTTCGCGCTCGCCGTTCGACGCCCGTATCCACGCTGCCCGTGGCCAGAAAGGCCAGATCGACGCCGCTGCCGCTTACCGCGACCTGCTGGGCGAGCGCAGTGAAGTGTCCGATTCGCACGAGAACTGCGAAAAGGTCCAGGACCCGTACTCCCTGCGCTGCCAGCCGCAAGTCATGGGCGCCTGCCTGACCCAGTTCCGTCAGGCTGCCGAAGTGCTCGCCGTCGAAGCCAACGCCGTTTCGGATAACCCGCTGGTGTTCGCTGCTGAAGGTGACGTGATCTCTGGCGGTAACTTCCACGCCGAACCTGTCGCGATGGCCGCCGACAACATGGCCCTGGCCATCGCTGAAATCGGCTCGCTGAGCGAACGCCGCATCTCGCTGATGATGGACAAGCACATGTCGCAACTGCCGCCGTTCCTGGTGGCCAATGGCGGCGTGAACTCCGGTTTCATGATCGCCCAGGTGACCGCTGCGGCACTCGCCAGCGAGAACAAGGCGTTGTCCCATCCGCATTCGGTGGACAGCCTGCCGACCTCCGCCAACCAGGAAGACCACGTGTCGATGGCTCCGGCTGCCGGCAAGCGTCTGTGGGAAATGGCCGAGAACACCCGTGGCATCCTTGCGGTGGAATGGCTGGCCGCCGCTCAAGGCCTGGACCTGCGCGACGGTCTGAAGACCTCGCCGAAACTGGAAAAGGCTCGGGCGATTCTGCGTAAAGAAGTGCCGTTCTATGAGAAGGACCGTTTCTTTGCGCCGGACATCAATGCGGCTAGCGAGTTGTTGGCGACGCGTTGCCTGAATGAACTGGTATCGGCGAAGTTGTTGCCTAGTCTGTGATGGCCTCTTCGCGGGCAAGCCTCGCTCCTACATTGTAGGAGCGAGGCTTGCCCGCGAACCGATTTTGAACATTGTGGAGATTACGGGATGAAAACTCTCTGGCAACACTGCCACGTCGCAACCATGGCGCAAGGCGTCTACTCGATCATCGAGGACGCGGCCATCGTGACGTCCGGTGCGCACATTGAGTGGATCGGCCCACGTGCTGAACTGCCGGCGGGTGAATACCCGGCCGTCAACGATTTGAACGGGGCCTGGGTTACGCCGGGCCTGATCGACTGCCACACCCACACGGTGTTTGGCGGTAACCGCAGCGGTGAATTCGAACAGCGTCTGCAAGGCGTCAGCTATGCGGAAATCGCCGCGGCCGGCGGCGGCATCGCCAGCACCGTGCGCGCCACGCGGGCGGCCAGTGAAGACGAGTTGTTCGCCAGCGCCGCCAAGCGGTTGAAGAGTTTGATGCGCGATGGCGTGACCAGCATCGAAATCAAATCCGGCTACGGTCTCGACCTGGCCAACGAACGCAAGATGCTGCGCGTGGCCCGCCGTCTCGGGGCGGAACTGCCGATCAGCGTGCGCAGCACCTGCCTGGCAGCCCACGCCTTGCCGCCGGAATACAAGGATCGCGCCGACGACTACATCGATCACATCTGCGCCGAGATGCTCCCGGCCCTGGCCGCCGAAGGGCTGGTGGATGCGGTGGACGCGTTTTGCGAATACCTGGCGTTTTCGCCGGCACAGGTCGAGCGCGTGTTCGTCACAGCGCAAAAACTGGGCTTGCCGGTGAAGCTGCATGCCGAGCAACTGTCGTCGTTGCACGGTTCGAGCCTGGCGGCGCGTTATCACGCTCTGTCCGCCGATCACCTGGAATTCATGACCGAAGAAGACGCCATCGCCATGGCCGCGTCCGGCACGGTCGCCGTGTTGTTGCCCGGCGCGTTCTACTTCCTGCGCGAAACCCAACTGCCGCCAATGGATGCGTTGCGTAAACACGGGGTGAAAATCGCCATCGCCAGCGACCTTAACCCCGGCACTTCGCCGGCGCTGTCGCTGCGCTTGATGCTGAACATGGCTTGCACCTGTTTCCGCATGACCCCGGAAGAAGCCCTGGCCGGTGCGACGATCCATGCCGCCACCGCGCTGGGCATGGCCGAGACGCACGGCTCGCTGGAAGTCGGCAAGGTTGCGGATTTCGTTGCCTGGCAAATCGATCGTCCCGCCGACCTGTCGTACTGGCTGGGCGGTGACCTGGAAAAACGCGTCGTGCGTCACGGCGTCGAAACAAGCGTTTAGGAGAGCAGTTGTGGATAAGGTTCTGAACTTCAAACAAGGCCGCGTGCCGCTGCTGATCAGCATGCCCCACGCCGGCGTGCGCCTGACCCCGGCGGTTGAAGCCGGGTTGATCCCCGACGCGAAAAGCTTGCCGGACACTGACTGGCACATCCCGAAACTCTACGAATTCGCTGCCGAGCTGGGCGCCAGCACCCTGGCTGCCGAGTACTCGCGCTTCGTCATCGACCTGAACCGACCGTCTGACGACAAACCGTTGTACGTCGGCGCCACCACCGGTCTGTACCCGGCGACGCTGTTCGATGGCATTCCGTTGTTTCGTGAAGGCATGGAACCGTCGGCGGCTGAGCGTGCGACGTATCTGGAGCAGGTCTGGACGCCGTATCACAGCACGTTGCAGAACGAGCTGGCTCGTATGAAAGCCGAATTCGGCTATGCATTGCTGTTTGATGCGCACTCGATCCGCTCGATCATCCCGCACCTGTTCGACGGAAAGCTGCCGGACTTCAACCTCGGCACGTTCAACGGCGCCAGTTGCGATCCACAGTTGGCGACTCAACTGGAAGCGATCTGCGCCAGGCACACCGATTACAGCCATGTGCTGAACGGGCGCTTCAAGGGCGGCCACATCACCCGGCACTATGGCAATCCGGCGCAAAACATCCACGCCGTGCAACTGGAGTTGGGCCAGTGCACGTACATGGAAGAGTTCGAGCCGTTCCGATATCGCCCGGACCTGGCAGAGCCGACGCAAGTGGTGCTCAAGGAGTTGCTGCAAGGGCTGCTGACGTGGGGGCAGCAGCGCTATAAAGCCTAATATCAAAAGATCGCAGCCTGCGGCAGCTCCTACGTTGATCGCGTGAAAACCCGATTTTGTAGGAGCTGCCGCAGGCTGCGATCTTTTCGGGCTGTCGCCACCGTGCAAAACACAGTCGCCACAGTTCGCTTTTGCCCTCTCGACGCTGCGTAATGTTCTGGACACGGTGCATCAAGACACCGGACCCATAATAATTCTGCCGCACGAGATCATTCCCAATGAAAAGACTGTTGACCTGCTGTCTCTCAATCCTCTGCGGTACCGCTCTTCTGAGCACCTCTGTCCTGGCCAGTGACGACGCTTCCTGCAAAGCCGTGCGCATGGGCGTGGTCAACTGGACCGACGTCATCGCCACCAGCGGCATGGCCGACGTGCTGCTCAACGGCCTTGGTTACGAAAGCAAGCAAACCAGCGCCGTGCAGCAAATCATCTTCGCCGGCATCCGCGACAAGCGCCTGGACATCTTCCTCGGTTACTGGAAACCGGCGATGGACAAGAACATCGCGCCGTTCCTGGCCGCCAATCAAGTGAAGGTCCTGGAAAAACCGAGCCTGGCCGACGCCCAGGCAACCCTCGCCGTGCCGGAATACGTGGCCGAGGCGGGGCTGAAAACCTTTTCCGATATCGCCAAATTCAAAGACAAGCTCGGTGGCAAAATCTACGGCATCGAGCCGGGCAGTGGCGCCAACACCACGATCAAAACCATGATCGAGTCCAATCAGTTCGGCTTGAAGGATTTCAAACTGATCGAGTCCGGTGAGGCTGGCATGCTTGCCGCTGTGCAACGGGCGGTGAATCGCAAGGAGTTCGTGGTGTTCGTCGGCTGGACTCCGCACCCGATGAACATCAATATGAAAATCGCCTACCTGACCGGCAGCGAAGATGTTTACGGGCCGAACGAAGGCGCGGCGACGGTCTCCACCGTGACGTCCCCGGACTACGCCGAGCGTTGCCCGAACGTGAACCGCTTGCTGGAGAACCTGACCTTCACCGCTGCTCAGGAAAGTCAGCTGATGGTGCCGATCATGGAGCGCAAGACGCCACAGGACGTGGCCAAGCAGTGGCTGCGTGATCATCCGCAAGACCTGCAGCGCTGGTTGGCCGGTGTCAGCAGTTTTGATGGCAAGGATGGTGTTGCCACCGTTCAGGCCAGCCTGAAAAACTGACCGTAACGCAAAACCCCTGTGGGAGCGAGCCTGCTCGCGATGGCGGTGGGTCAGTCAAAATTAATGCTGATTGACCCACTGCCATCGCGAGCAGGCTCGCTCCCACAGGGTTATCCACTCGTCACAAATCCTCGGCGGCAGGTCCATGGAAACTTATCCCCTTTCTGACCAAATGACGGCATTCGTCGAGAAAACCGTCAGCTTCAACGCCACCGACACCAGCCTCGCCGGACTGCGCCAGGCCTACAGCGAGATGTGCCGGGCGTTCACCCCGCCGCGTCCCGCCGGGCTATACGTAGTGGATTTTGTATTGGCCGGTGTACCGATTCGGTCCTATCAGCCCGCAGCTTTGCCTTCGACCGACGGTAGCCCGTGCATTGTGTATCTGCACGGCGGCGGTTGGGTGGTGGGGGATCTGGATTCCCACGACTTCATCTGCGCCGAGCTGGCGTCGACGCTCGGCGTGTTGGTGATCGCGGTCGATTATCGTCTGGCGCCGGAACATCCATTTCCAGCGGCGTTCGATGACTGCCTGAAGGTCTGGCGAGCGCTGCGCTCCGGGCCGTTTCAGCTGGACCCCGCACGTACGCTGGTGGCCGGCGACAGCGCCGGTGGCAATCTCGCCGCCGCGCTGTGCCTGGCACTGCGCGATGCGGGTGAACCACTGCCGGCGGCGCAAGTCCTGATCTATCCCGGCCTCGGTGGCGATCACCGTTTGCCTTCACGCAGTGAATGCAGTGACGCGCCTCTGCTCAGCAGCAGTGACGTGGATTGTTATCACGCCTTGTATTTGTGCGGTACTCAAACGCCTGGCACCTATGCCATGCCGTTGCTCGCCGGGGATCTGCGCGGATTGCCGCCGGCATTGATCGCGGTGGCGCAGTTCGACCCGCTCCGCGATGATGGCGTGCTGTACGCCGAGCGCCTGAACGCTGCGGGCGTGGCCGCGACGCTTTATTACGGGGAAGGGCTGGTTCATGGCTGTCTGCGGGCGCGGGGTCAGGTCGCGGAGGTCGATGCGCTCTACGAAACGCTGCTCGGCTATTTGGCAAAAAAACGGGTGGCAAAACTCTGACTCTGCATGGACATGCTCATTGACGTAAATCGGGTTTATGATGCCCAACGGCAGAATAATAGAAGTCCCCCCAGGGATGACCTCGACCCCTTACGGAGCGCGCAATGCAGACTTTGTACCCGCAGATCAAACCCCACGCCCGGCACGATCTGGCTGTCGATGAAACCCACACCCTGTATGTAGACGAAAGCGGTTCACCGGAAGGTTTGCCGGTGGTGTTCATCCACGGCGGCCCCGGTGCCGGGTGTGATGCACAGAGTCGCTGCTTTTTTGATCCGAACCTGTATCGCATTGTCACCTTCGACCAGCGCGGTTGTGGTCGATCCACGCCCCACGCCAGCCTGGAAAACAACACCACCTGGGATCTGGTCGCCGACCTTGAGCGGATTCGCCAGCATCTGGGCATCGATAAATGGGTGCTGTTCGGCGGCTCATGGGGCTCGACCCTGGCGCTGGCCTACGCGCAAACCCATCCGGAGCGTGTGCACGGTCTGATCCTGCGCGGGATTTTTCTCTGCCGTCCGCAGGAAATCGAGTGGTTCTATCAGGCGGGCGCCAGTCGTCTGTTCCCTGATTACTGGCAAGACTACATTGCGCCGATCCCGCTGGATGAGCGCGAAGACTTGCTCGGCGCTTTCCACAAGCGCCTGACCGGCAACGATCAGATCGCCCAGATGCACGCGGCCAAAGCCTGGTCCACCTGGGAAGGGCGGACCGCGACCTTGCGTCCGAACCCGCTGGTGGTCGATCGTTTCTCCGAGCCGCAACGGGCGTTGTCCATCGCGCGCATCGAATGTCACTACTTCACCAACAATGCGTTCCTTGAGCCGAATCAGTTGATCCGCGACATGGGCAAGATCGCCCATCTGCCGGGTGTGATCGTTCACGGTCGCTACGACGTGATTTGCCCGCTGGATAACGCCTGGGAACTGCATCAGAACTGGCCGAACAGTGAACTGCAGGTCATCCGTGATGCCGGGCATGCCGCCTCCGAACCCGGCATTACCGATGCCTTGGTGCGCGCCGCCGATCAGATGGCCCGGCGCCTGCTCGACCTGTCCCCAGCAGAAGCATGAAGGGCCTGTTGCAGCGCGTGCGTGGCGCGCGCGTCGAGGTAGCGGGGGAGGTGGTCGGTGCCGTCGATCAGGGTTTGCTGGTACTGGTGGCGGTCGAGCCCGAGGACACTCGGGCCAGTGCCGACAAACTTCTGCATAAGCTGCTTAACTATCGTGTGTTCAGTGACGCCGAGGGCAAGATGAATCTGTCCCTGGCGGATGTCGGGGGCGGGTTGCTGCTGGTCTCTCAGTTCACCCTGGCCGCCGACACCAAAAACGGGTTGCGCCCGAGTTTTTCAACCGCTGCCCCTCCGGCGCTGGGCGAGGAGCTTTTCGACTATCTATTAGAGAAAGCGAAACAGGTGCATGGCACAGTGGCATCAGGTAGATTCGGCGCGGATATGCAGGTGCACCTGGTCAATGATGGCCCGGTAACCTTCCTGTTACAGACCTGAAAGCGCTTGAAACAAGTTTTTAAGCGCTTTTTCACTGAAAACAGGGGTTTTTCGCGAGAAATACTTTGTTGCGCCTGATGCGTTGTAACGCGGCCTACTAGATAATCGCGCGCTACGGGGATCAGCGTTCGTTGGTCCGTTTTGACTTAGGTAGAGACTTGTCCTGGGCCTGTTGGGGAATCATTTAGCCCCATAGGAGTCGGAACAATGCTCGCCAACTTGGCAAGAGTGGTTTGTAGGGACGGGTTTTTCATCCCGTTTACCTCACAGGCCCTTTAACTGGCCGTTGGTTTTTTGATCTGTTTTCGGCGAGGGTTGCTCGTGATTGTTAGTCCCTGTAATGCACCAAGATTGTCAGCCAAACGGCTACGAAGCGCACTGGTAGCGGGCTCTGCACTGCTCTGCCTGTTCAGCGCCGGCCAGCTTTGGGCATTCAATCTGGATGATGTATCGGTCAAGGCAAAAGAGCTGGCCGGGCAGAAATTCGAAGCCCCGCGCAGTAACCTGCCGAACGAATTCCGTGAGATGAAATTCGCGGACTATCAGAAAATTCGTTTCCTGACCGAAAAAGCCGAATGGGCCGATCAGAAAACCCCGTTCAAGCTTTCGTTCTATCACCAGGGTATGCATTTCGATACGCCGGTGAAAATCAACGAAATCACGGCCAACACCGTCGAAGAGATCAAATACGACCCGTCTCGTTTCGATTTCGGCGACCTGAAATTCGATCCTAAAGCCACCGAACAACTGGGTTATGCCGGTTTCCGTGTGCTGTACCCGATCAACAAGGCCGACAAGCAAGACGAAATCATGACCATGCTCGGCGCGAGTTACTTCCGCGTTGTCGGCAAGGGTCACACGTATGGCTTGTCCGCTCGGGGCCTGGCAATCGATACCGCGTTGCCGTCCGGCGAAGAATTCCCGCGTTTCCGTGAGTTCTGGATTCAACAGCCGAAGCCGGGCGACAAGCACCTGGTGATCTTCGCGCTGCTGGATTCGCCACGCGCCACCGGTGCCTATCGCCTGACCCTGCGTCCGGGCAGCGACACCATTGTCGACGTCAAGGCGCAGATGTTCCTGCGTGACAAGGTCACCAAGCTTGGCGTTGCGCCGCTGACCAGCATGTTCCTGTTCGGCGCCAACCAGCCGTCGAAAGTGCTGAACTACCGCCGCGAACTGCACGATTCCAGCGGCCTGTCGATCCATGCCGGCAACGGCGAGTGGATCTGGCGTCCGCTGAACAACCCGAAACACCTGGCGGTGAGCAACTTCTCGATCGAGAACCCGCGCGGTTTCGGCTTGCTGCAACGTGGCCGTGACTTCAGCCACTACGAAGACCTCGACGACCGCTACGACAAGCGCCCAAGTGCCTGGATCGAGCCAAAAGGCGATTGGGGCAAGGGTTCTGTCGACCTGGTCGAAATTCCGACTGCCGATGAAACCAACGACAATATCGTTGCCTTCTGGAGCCCGGAAAAACTGCCTGAGCCTGGCCAGCCGCTGGAATTCGGCTACCGCCTGCACTGGACCATGGACGAAGCGGCGATTCACGCTCCGGACAGCGCCTGGGTCAAACAGACCTTGCGCTCCACCGGCGACGTCAAGCAGTCCAACCTGATTCGTCAGCCGGACGGCAGCGTTGCCTATCTGGTGGATTTCGAAGGCCCGTCCCTGGCAGCGTTGCCGGCCGATTCAGACGTTCGCAGCCAGGTCAGCGTGGGTGATAATGCCGAGCTGGTCGAGAACAGCGTGCGCTACAACCCTGAAACCAAGGGCTGGCGCCTGACCCTGCGCATGAAGATCAAGGATCCGGGCAAGTCCACCGAGATGCGTGCCGCACTGGTGCAGAACATCGTGCCTGCCGATCTGGCCAAGACTTCGATCCCATCGTCCACCTCTTCTGTTGCCAAGGCCGACAAAGTGGCCGCCAAGCAAGCGGAGAAAGCGGACAAGGACGCGAAGGCCGCCGAGGCCAAGCAGGCCGAAGCCAAGCCAGTTGCAGATGCCAAGGACAAGGCGAACAACAAAGACGCCAAGCAGCCTGTCGCTGCCGACGCGGCCCCAGCCACACCGGAATCGGCACCGACTGAAGAAGTCCTGACCGAGACCTGGAGCTATCAGTTGCCTGCCGATGAGTAATTCTCAAGTTCAGCCAGAAACTCTTGCCGAGTATCTGGCGCATCTGCCGATGACCGACGAGCAGCGCGCGGAACTCGCGGGCTGCAAGTCGTTCAGCGAACTTCACGAGCGTCTGTCGTCCTCGACGTTCGATGCACCGGTCGAGGCTGCTCAAGCCTCGGTCGGCCGTCGCTTGACCCTGAGCACCGCTGAAGAGCTGGAAGAAGCGGAAATGCTGGTGCTCGACGCCAGCGGTCGTGTTTGCCTCAAGGCAACCCCGCCGATCCGCCGGACCAAAGTCGTGCCGGAGCCGTGGCGCACCAACATTCTGGTGCGTGGCTGGCGGCGTCTGACCGGTCGCACCAATCCGCCGGCTCCGCCGAAAGACGAGAACGTGCTGCCGGCAGCCCGCTGGCGCACCGTGGGTTCGATCCGCCGTTACATCTTGCTGGTACTGATGCTCGGTCAAACCATCGTTGCCGGCTGGTACATGAAAGGCATCATGCCGTACCAGGGCTGGTCGTTCGTCGACCTCAACGAAGTCCTGCATCAGCCGCTCCTGCAAACCGTCACGCAAGTACTGCCGTACGCGCTGCAGACCACCATCCTGATCATGTTCGGGATTCTGTTCTGCTGGGTCTCGGCCGGTTTCTGGACCGCACTGATGGGCTTCCTCGAGTTGCTCACCGGTCACGATAAATACCGCATCTCCGGTAAAAGTGCCGGCAACGAGCCGATCCCCAAAGACGCGCGCACCGCACTGGTGATGCCGATCTGCAACGAAGACGTGCCACGGGTGTTTGCCGGTCTGCGCGCGACGTTCGAGTCGGTCGCTGCCACAGGTGACCTGGACCGCTTCGACTTCTTCGTCCTCAGCGACAGTAACGATGCCGACATCTGCGTCGCCGAACAGCAGGCCTGGCTGGACGTCTGCCGCGAAGCCAAGGGTTTCGGCAAGATCTTCTATCGCCGCCGTCGCCGTCGCGTAAAACGCAAAAGCGGCAACCTCGACGACTTCTGCCGTCGCTGGGGCGGTGACTACAAGTACATGGTCGTGCTCGACGCTGACTCCGTGATGAGCGGCGAATGCCTGACCAGTCTTGTGCGCCTGATGGAAGCCACGCCGGACGCCGGGATCATCCAGACCGCGCCGCGTGCGTCGGGCATGGACACTCTTTATGCGCGCATGCAGCAGTTTGCGACTCGCGTGTACGGTCCGCTGTTCACCGCCGGTCTGCACTTCTGGCAGTTGGGCGAATCGCACTATTGGGGCCACAACGCGATCATCCGCATGAAGCCGTTCATCGAGCACTGCGCCCTGGCGCCATTGCCCGGTAAAGGCGCGTTCGCCGGCGCGATTCTGTCCCACGACTTCGTTGAAGCCGCGCTGATGCGCCGTGCCGGTTGGGGCGTGTGGATTGCCTACGACTTGCCGGGCAGCTACGAAGAGTTGCCGCCGAACCTGCTGGACGAACTCAAGCGTGACCGTCGCTGGTGCCACGGTAACCTGATGAACTTCCGCCTGTTCCTGGTCAAGGGCATGCACCCGGTTCACCGTGCGGTGTTCCTCACCGGCGTGATGTCTTACCTGTCGGCGCCGTTGTGGTTCTTCTTCCTCGTGCTGTCGACGGCGCTGCTGGCGGTCAACACGCTGATGGAGCCGCAGTACTTCCTTGAACCGCGTCAGCTCTACCCGCTGTGGCCACAATGGCACCCGGACAAGGCCATCGCGCTGTTCTCGACCACTATCGTGCTGCTGTTCCTGCCGAAGCTGTTGAGCATCATCCTGATCTGGGCCAAGGGTGCGAAAGAGTTCGGTGGCAAGTTCAAGGTGACTCTGTCGATGCTGCTGGAGATGTTGTTCTCCATGTTGCTGGCGCCGGTGCGGATGATTTTCCACACCCGTTTCGTACTCGCCGCGTTCCTCGGCTGGGCCGCGACCTGGAACTCGCCGCAACGTGACGACGACTCCACGCCATGGAGCGAAGCGGTCAAGCGCCACGGTCCGCAAACCCTGCTGGGCTTCTTCTGGGCCCTGTTGGTGATCTGGCTGAACCCAAGCTTCCTCTGGTGGCTGGTGCCGATCGTCGGTTCGTTGATGCTGTCGATCCCGGTTTCCGTGATCTCCAGCCGTGTCGGCCTGGGCCTGAAGTCCCGTGACGAGAGCCTGTTCCTGATCCCTGAGGAATACAATCCGCCACAGGCGTTGCTGGCAACTGACCAGTACACCCATGAAAACCGTTGGCATGCGCTGAAAGACGGCTTCATCCGGTCGGTGGTTGATCCACAGCAGAACGCCTTGGCGTGCTCGCTGGCGACATCGCGCCACGGTCAGGCCGAGCCAATTGAGTGGCTGCGGATCGAGCGGGTTCGCCATGCATTGAAAGTCGGGCCTGACGGTCTGAACAACAATGAGCGTGTACAACTACTGAGCGACCCGGTAGCACTGGCTCGTTTGCATGAGCAGGTCTGGAGCGAAGGTCATCCCGAGTGGCTGGAAGCCTGGCGCAAATCGGTGAAATCCGATCCCCATGCGCCGTTGCTGCCGCTCAAGCCGCTGAGTGCGCAACCGCAGTTGGCATAACAAAGAGAACCCCGCGAAAGCGGGGTTTTTTTTGCCTCATCGTTCCCAAACACTTGTGCAAACGAGCGAGTACGTTAGCATCCGTCCCCGAATTGGTGCGCCCGGATAATTTTTGTCCGTATCGATGCGTTTCCTGAGGGGAGCCGCCGTTTGCGCGCCTCATAACGCACTGGTTTTGGGGACATGAAGATGAAGAAGTATCTCTCGATGCTGCTGGTCGGCGTCACGGCATTGGTTGCAGTCAGCGCGGCGCAGGCCGGTGCCATCGATGACGCGGTCAAGCGCGGCACGCTGAAAGTCGGCATGGACCCGACCTACATGCCTTTCGAAATGACCAACAAGCGCGGCGAGATCATCGGCTTCGAAGTCGACATCCTCAAAGCCATGACCAAGGCCATGGGCGTCAAGCTGGAGCTGGTGTCCACCGGCTACGACGGCATTATCCCGGCCCTGCTCACTGACAAGTTCGACATGATCGGCAGCGGCATGACCCTGACCCAGGAACGCAACCTGCGCCTGAACTTCAGCGAACCGTTCATCGTGGTCGGCCAGACGCTGCTGATTCGCAAAGAGCTGGAAGGCACCATCAAGTCCTACAAAGACCTGAACACCGCCGACTACCGCATCACCTCCAAGCTCGGCACCACCGGCGAGATGGTCGCCAAGAAGCTGATCTCCAAAGCCAAGTACCACGGCTACGACAACGAGCAGGAAGCAGTGCTCGACGTGGTCAACGGCAAGGCCGACGCCTTCATCTACGATGCGCCTTACAACGTCGTGGCGGTGAACAAGGTCGGCAACGGCAAACTGGTGTTCCTCGACAAGCCGTTCACCTACGAGCCGCTGGCCTTTGGTCTGAAGAAGGGTGACTACGACAGCATCAACTTCATCAACAACTTCCTGCACCAGATCCACGAAGACGGCACCTACGATCGCATCCATGACAAGTGGTTCAAAGACACCGCTTGGTTGAAGGATATGGAATAAGGCCCGGTCAGATAGACCGCGTCGCTCCCATTCGCGGGCAAGCCTCGCTCCTACAGGATATGACTTTGTAGGAGCGAGGCTTGCCCGCGAAGGCGGCCTCCCTGGCGACACAGAATCCGGAACCTGCAATGAAACAGAAAAAAGCCCAATGGCCCTGGCACGTGTTGACCGTGCTGGTGCTGATCGGCCTGGCCGGCGCGTTGTACTACGCCACCTCGCTGATGTCCTACGAATGGCGCTGGAACCGCGTCCCGCAGTATTTCGCCTACCACGCCGAAGAATCCCAGCGCGCCGCCGACATCTCCACCGTCAGCGAGCTGGTGCGCAAAGGCGACAAGGCTGAAGTCACGTTGCGCAACGACGCGGGTGACGAGCAACGCGTGACCGTCGACGACAACAGCCTGCAAGTCGCCCAAGGCGATGATGTGGCCGAAGGCGACGTGATCGGCGTGACTCGCCATTGGGCCGCCGGACCGCTGATGTGGGGGCTCTGGACCACCCTGTGGTTGTCCGTGGTGTCTGGCGTGCTCGGTCTGCTGATCGGCCTCGCCACGGGCTTGTGCCGTCTCTCGAATAATCCGACCCTGCGCGACCTCTCGACGATTTACGTCGAACTGGTGCGCGGTACGCCGCTGCTGGTGCAGATTTTCATTTTCTACTTCTTCATCGGCACCGTGATGAACCTGTCCCGGGAGTTCGCCGGGATCGCTGCGCTGTCGCTGTTCACCGGCGCCTACGTGGCGGAAATCATCCGCTCCGGCGTGCAATCCATCGCCCGTGGCCAGAACGAAGCTGCGCGTTCCCTGGGCTTGAGCGCGGGTCAGTCGATGCGCCACGTGGTGCTGCCGCAAGCGTTCAAGCGCGTGCTGCCGCCGCTCGCCGGGCAGTTCATCAGCCTGGTCAAAGACACCTCGCTGGTGTCGGTGATTGCGATTACCGAGCTGTTGAAAAGCGGTCGCGAAGTTATCACTACTTCGTTTTCGCCATTCGAAATCCTGTTCTGCGTGGCTGGCCTGTACTTGTTGATCAACCTGCCGCTGTCGAAAATCGCCAGCCGGCTTGAGCGGAGGCTCGCGCAAAGTGATTGAAGTCCGCGATCTGGTAAAAGTCTTCGACACCCGTGGCCACGTGGTGCGCGCGGTGGACAACGTCTCCACCCAAGTGGCGAAGGGCGAAGTATTGGTGGTGATCGGTCCGTCCGGCTCCGGCAAATCGACCTTCCTGCGCTGCCTCAATGGCCTGGAAGAGTTCGATTCGGGCTCGGTGAGTATCGACGGCCTGCAACTGGCCGATCCGAAAACCGACGTGAATGCCTACCGCCGCGAAGTCGGCATGGTGTTCCAGCATTTCAACCTGTTCCCGCACATGACCGTGCTGGAAAACCTCTGCCTCGCCCAGAAAGTCGTGCGCAAACGCGGCAAGAAGGAGCGTGAAGCCAAGGCCTTGGCATTGCTGGAAAAGGTTGGCATTGCGCAGAAGGCCAACGAGTTTCCGTCACGCCTGTCCGGCGGTCAGCAGCAGCGCGTGGCGATTGCACGGGCGCTGGCCATGGAGCCCAAGGTCATGCTGTTTGATGAGCCGACTTCGGCGCTCGATCCGGAAATGGTCGGTGAAGTGCTGGATGTGATGAAAACCCTGGCCGTGGAAGGCATGACCATGGTCTGCGTAACCCACGAAATGGGCTTTGCGCGGGAAGTGGCGGATCGGGTGCTGTTTTTCGATCACGGCAAATTGCTGGAAGACGCCTCGCCAGCCGAGTTCTTCGATGCGCCGAAGGATCCGCGGGCGCAGGCCTTCCTTCGTCAGGTCCTTTAAAAGCAGCGGCCTTGGGGCCGCTAATCGCTAGCAGGCTAGCTCCCACAGTGGATTTGTGGTGTTCACACCAAACCCTGTGGGAGCCAGCCTGCTGGCGATTGCATCACCTCGGTCCATAGTGAACCGAGGCAAATGAATCACCTCAAACCTTGAACCGCCCCACCAGCATCTGCAAATGCGTCCCCAGCCGTGCCAGCTCAACGCTGGACGCCGCGGTTTCTTCACTGGCTGCCGAGGTCTGCTCGGACACATCGCGCACGTTCAGCACGCTGCGGTTGATCTCTTCCGCCACCGCGCTTTGCTGTTCGGCAGCGGCGGCAATCTGCTGGTTCATCGACTGAATCGCCGACACGGTGCGGGTGATGCTTTCCAGCGAGCCACCGGCGCGGCGGGTCAGTTCGACGCTGCTGTCGGTCAGGGTGCGGCTGTTGTCCATGATGGTCGCGACTTGCTGGGTGCCGCTCTGCAGGCCGACGATCAGCTCTTCGATTTCTTCGGTGGACTTCTGGGTACGCTGCGCCAGGCTGCGGACTTCGTCGGCGACCACCGCAAAACCACGTCCGGCTTCACCGGCGCGAGCGGCTTCAATGGCCGCGTTGAGCGCCAGCAGGTTGGTTTGCTGAGCCACGGATTTGATCACGTCGAGCACACTGCCGATCTTGTCGCTTTCGCGTTTGAGATGCCCCATGGCGTCGGTGGAGTTGCCGACTTCCTTGGCCAGGCGTTCGATTTGAGCGATCGCTTCGCCTACCACCTTGTCGCCTTCGCGGGCCTGCTGATCGGCGGCGAGCGCGGCTTCGGAGGCTTCTTCGGCGTTACGTGCGACTTCCTGCACCGTGGCGGTCATTTCGTTCATCGCGGTCGCCACCTGGTCGGTCTCGACCTTCTGGCTGTTGACGCCGGCGCTGGTCTGCTCGGTGACTGCGGACAATTCTTCTGCAGCACTGGCGATTTGCGTGACGCCGTCGCTGATGCCGCCGATCAATTCGCGCAGGCCCAGGGTCATGCTTTGCATCGCCCGCTGGAGCTGACCGAGTTCGTCCTGACGCTCGGAAACGAGGTTCTGGGTCAGGTCGCCGGCGGCGATGCGCTCGGCCACTTTCAGTGTCTGGCCCAGCGGAACGACGATCTGCCGGGTAATGGCCCATGCCGCGAACAGGCCGAAGACCAGCGCCAGGGCGGTGGCCAGCAACAGCATGTTCTTGGCGTGCGCGGCGTCAGTGTCACGGATGACGGTTTGCGAGGCGGTGAGCTTTTTGCTGACGTCTAACAGGATGTTGCCCTGAGCGGCCATGCGTTTCAGCGCGGCGGCGCTGGCGACCTGGGAGTCACGGAACTGGCTGACGGCGGCGCGGTAGGCTTTGAGTGAATCGCTGGCCTGTTGCAGGTTGGCGATGTGCTGTTCCGGCAATCTGGGCGGCAGGCTTTCGAGGTTTTTCAGCGCATTGTCGATGGCGTCCAGCGCCGGTTGTTCGGCTTCGGTCTTGCCGCTGTAGGTATAGCCGCGCACCTGGAAGCGAGCTTGCTGGATCAGTTTGCTCAGGTCGATAACGCTGTTGAAGTCGGCGACGCTGTCGCCTTGCAGCAGGGATTTCTCGACTTCACCCACGCGTGCCACGGCGTTATCGGCCGTGGCGCCGAGTTTGCTGCGAGCATCTTCGCGGTTTGCGCCGGCCTGGGTCATGGCGGCGAAGGCTTGTTTGTACTCGCTGACGGCGGCCAGTTGCTGATCGACCATGGCTGCGTCGGCAGGTTGCTCGATCAGTGTGCGGGCGGTTTTCAACCCGGTGTCGAGTTGGCCGAGCAGGTCGTTGACGGCGCCAGGGCCTTGTTCGCCACGGCGCATTTCGTAGTCCAGGCGGGCCAGGCGCAGGTCTTTGGTCAGTTCATTGAGGCTGGCAATAAACCCAAGCTTGTCGCCGCGATTCACCACGTCACTCAGGCCGGTCCAGCCCGTGACGGTGATCAACAATGTCAGCAGCAGCACCAGACCGAAGCCGACACCCAGTTTGCGATTGACGCTGACGTTCCCCAGTTTCTCGGCTAGCCATCGGTACATGCTGCAACTCCCACGGACCACAAGTTGGTTTTATGGGAACTGTATCGGCAGGCGGTCAGGATTCTGTAGGAGCGTAATGGCTAGAAGAGGCGGGCGAGCAGCGCGGTGACGGCGGTTTCGACGCGCAGGATACGCTCGCCGAGCTGTACCGGTTGCAGGCCGGACTTGGCCAGCAGGTCGATTTCGTAGGGGATCCAGCCGCCTTCCGGGCCGATGGCCAACGTGACTGGTTCGTCGAGGCCTCGGGGGCAGGGCGGGTAGTTGCCCGGATGGCCGACCAGGCCAAGGGTGCCTTCGGCAATCGCTGGCAGTCGATCTTCGACAAACGGCTTGAAGCGTTTCTCGATGACAATTTCAGGCAACACGCTGTCCCGAGCCTGCTCGAGGCCGAGGATCAGTTGCTCGCGAATTGCTTCCGGTTCCAGGAACGGGGTTTGCCAGAAGCTTTTCTCGACGCGATAGCTGTTCACCAACACGATCCGTGGCACACCCATGGCCGCCACGGTCTGAAACACCCGGCGCAGCATTTTGGGACGTGGCAGGGCCAGCACCAGGGTCAGCGGCAGCTTGGCCGGTGGCGGTTGGTCGAGGGTGACGCGCAGTTCGGCTTCATCGGCGTCCAGGCGCAGCACTTCGGCCGAACCCATCAGGCCGCCGATACGCCCGACGCGCATGCTGTCACCCACTTCACAGCGGTGGACTTCCTGCATGTGCGTCAACCGGCGATCACGCAGGATCACCCGGTCGGCCGCAATGAAATCGGCCTCTTCGAGGAGCAGCAGGTTCACGCTTGGGTCGCTGGCGGCTGGTCGTTGTGATCGTCAACCGGTTGGTCGTCCGGATGGTCGCCGCGCTTGCTGATCAAGCCGCCGAACAGGATGCCGATTTCAAACAGCAGCCACATCGGTACGGCCAGCAGCGTCTGCGAGAAGATGTCCGGTGGCGTCAGGATCATGCCGACCACGAAGCAGCCGATGATCACGTACGGGCGGATTTTCTTCAGGTATTTGACGTCGACTACGCCGATCCACACCAGCAGCACCACGGCCACCGGAATCTCGAACGCCACGCCGAAGGCGAAGAACAGCGTCATGACGAAGTCGAGGTAGCTGCTGATGTCGGTCATCATCTCCACGCCGGCCGGGGTGGCGGCGGCGAAGAATTTGAAGATTAGCGGGAATACCAGGTAATAGGCGAATGCCATGCCGGCATAAAACAGCATGATGCTCGATACCAGCAACGGCACCGCGATGCGTTTTTCATGCTTGTACAGGCCCGGCGCAATGAAGCCCCAGATCTGATGCAGGATCACCGGGATCGCCAGGAACAGCGACACCATCATGGTCAGCTTCAGTGGCGTCAGGAACGGCGACGACACGTCGGTGGCGATCATCGTCGCGCCCACTGGCAGATACTGGCGCAGCGGCGTGGAGACGAAGGTGTAGATCTGCTGGGTGAACGCAAACAGCCCGGCGAAGATGATGAAGATCGCCGCTACGCAGCGCAGCAGACGGGTACGCAACTCGGTGAGGTGCGAAACCAGCGGCATGTGCTGGTCGTTTTCTGGGAGATCGCTCATGAGGCTCGCGGCGGCAAAGTGGTGTCGTGAGGAGCCGGCGTTGTCGGCACGGCGGCAGGAGCAACGGGTTCTGCATGCGCCACGACCGGCGCCGCTTCAACCGCTTCCACCGCTTTCACGGTTTCCGTCGGCGCAGCAGCAGGCGCGGATTCTGTCGTCGATGCATGGATCGTCTGCTCCGCCACCGGCTGAACCGGAGTGGCTTCCTGCTGGGTCGGCGTGAAAATCTTCCGCGCCTCCTGTTCCAGCGACAGAATGTGCTCGTTGTGCAGTTGCCGACGAATCTCGTCGGCACCGATTTCACGCTCAACTTCCTGTTTGATCGCATTGAAGCTGCGCTTCAGGCGACCGACCCACAGGCCGGCGGTGCGCGCAGCACCCGGCAGACGCTCGGGGCCCAGCACCAGCAGGGCCACGAGGCCGACGAGCAGCAGTTCAGAGAAGCTGATACCAAACATTAGTCAGTGCTCACACGTCTTTGCGGATCGGCTCTTCGACTTTTTGCGCCTGCACGTCGATGGTGTGCGGCTGGTTCACGGACTGGGTGGTCTGTGGCTGAACAGGCGGAACCGGTTGGGCCGCTGCCGGATCGGCCGGTTTTTCGTCGTCGTTCATGGCTTTCTTGAAGCCCTTGATCGATTCGCCGACGTCAGTGCCGAGGTTTTTCAGTTTCTTGGTGCCGAACACCAGCACGACAACAACCAGGATGACGATCCAGTGTTTCCAGTCAAAAATGCCCATGTTGCTGCTCCTCTCTAATAGTTGTTCAGGCGGACGGGCGCGAGGCTTTCTCTGCGTGTCCGGACAGACCGAAACGACGGTCCAGTTCATCGAGTACAGCCTGTGGATGCTGCCCCAGTTGGGCGAGCATGACCATGCTGTGGAACCACAAATCGGCGGTCTCGTAGATCACGTCGCTGCAGTCGCCGCTGATGGCGGCATCCTTGGCGGCAATGATGGTTTCGACCGACTCTTCGCCGACCTTTTCCAGAATCTTGTTCAAGCCCTTGTGGTACAGGCTGGCGACGTACGAGCTGTCGGCGGCGGCGCCTTTGCGCGCTTCCAGTACCTCGGCCAGTCGGGTCAGAGTGTCACTCATGTGTGTGTCCTGCGGAATAGATGGCGTGCGGGTCTTTGAGAACCGGGTCGACGGTTTTCCAGTCGCCGTTCTCGAAGACGCGATAGAAGCAGCTCTGCCGACCGGTATGGCAGGCGATGTCGCCGATCTGCTCGACCATCAGGATGATCACGTCGGCGTCACAGTCCAGGCGCATCTCATGCAGGGTTTGCACGTGGCCGGACTCTTCGCCCTTGCGCCACAACTTGCCACGGGAACGTGACCAGTAGATGGCGCGGTTTTCGGCAGCGGTCAGTTCCAGCGCTTCGCGGTTCATCCAGGCCATCATCAGGACGCGCCCGGTCTTGTGATCCTGGGCGATTGCCGGCACCAGGCCGTCGGCGTCCCACTTGATCTCGTCCAGCCAGTTTTTCATCTTCGACTCCGACAGCGGGCTCCGCACTACATGAGCAGAGTCCAACGTTCAAACAGTGTGCCAGTGGATCACACAACTGGCTATCGGCGAACGACCAGATACAAGCCGACGGCCATCATGATTCCTGCCGGCCAGTAGGCCAGTTCGTTCAACGGCCCGCCCATGGCCAGTATTGCGCCGCCGGCCAGGTTCGCGGTGCCGAGCAGGCGCAGGAACCAGTCGTCCCGGCGTCGATGCCATGGTGGCGGCGGGTCGTAAGCGTGGGGCTGCGACATGCGTTCGAGCAGATCGCGCGCCATGTTGGCCAGGTGCGGCAGTTGTTCGAACTGGCTCTGCACGTTGCCGAGCAAGGCTTTGGGGCTGACGCGCTCGCGCATCCAGCGTTCGAGGAACGGCTGGGCGGTGTTCCACAGATCGAGGTCCGGGTACAGCTGACGGCCCAGGCCTTCGATGTTCAACAGGGTTTTTTGCAGCAAAACGAGTTGTGGCTGCACTTCCATGTTGAAGCGTCGAGCGGTCTGGAACAGGCGCATCAGCACCTGACCGAAGGAAATATCTTTTAACGGTTTTTCGAAGATCGGCTCGCAAACGGTACGGATCGCCGCTTCGAATTCGTTGAGTTTGGTTTCCGCCGGTACCCAGCCCGAGTCGATGTGCAGTTGCGCCACACGCCGGTAATCGCGTTTGAAGAACGCGAACAGGTTGCGCGCCAGATAATCCTGGTCTTCGGGGGTCAGGCTGCCGACGATGCCGCAGTCGATCGCAATGTACTGCGGGCTCCACGGGTTGACGGTGCTGACGAAGATGTTGCCCGGGTGCATGTCGGCGTGGAAGAAACTGTCGCGGAACACCTGGGTGAAAAAGATCTCGACGCCGCGCTCGGCGAGCATTTTCATGTCGGTGCGCTGGTCGGCCAGGGTCGCGAGGTCGGTGACCTGAATGCCGTAGATACGCTCCATCACCAGCACTTTCGGCCGGCACCAGTCCCAATAGACTTGTGGCACGTACAGCAGCGGCGAACCGTCGAAATTACGTTTCAACTGGCTGGCGTTGGCCGCCTCGCGCAACAGGTCGAGTTCGTCGTAGATGGTTTTTTCGTAGTCGCTGACCACGTCCACCGGGTGCAGCAGACGCGCGTCGGCGGAGAGTTTTTCCGCTGCGCGGGCGAGGATGAACAACCACGCCAGGTCTTGCGCGATGATCGGTTTCAGGCCGGGGCGGATGACTTTGACGACGACTTCTTCACCGGTTTTCAACTGCGCGGCGTGCACCTGCGCCACCGAAGCCGAGGCCAGCGGTTCGACGTCGAAGCGGCTGAACACTTCACTGATCTTTTTGCCGAGCTGTTCTTCGATCAGCTTGACCGACACTTGCGAATCGAACGGCGGCACGCGGTCCTGCAGCTTCATCAGCTCATCGGCGATGTCTTCCGGCAGCAGGTCGCGGCGGGTGGACAGGATCTGCCCGAACTTGATGAAGATCGGCCCCAGGTCCTGCAGCGCCAGGCGCAATCGTGCGCCACGGCTCAGGTCCAGCGGCTTGCGCGGGAACCAGCGCCACGGCAAGGCGTAGCGCAGCGCCAGCAGAAACCACGGCAGCGGCAGGGCGAACAGCAGGTCATCGAGGCGGTAGCGAATCACAACGCGCTGGATGCGCAACAAACGGCGGACGGCAAGCAGCTTCATGCGTTATCGCTTGGGTCGAGGGATCGGGAAAGGCGCTCGAAACGCGCCTCGAGACGTTCCAGATCGAGTTTGATCTGGTCCAGTTCACTGAATCGGGCTTCGGCTTCGCGCTGACCGACGAGGGTGCGCGATTCTTCGGCCAGGTATTCGCCCAGGTTCTGACCCAGGCTGGCAAATCCTTGCTGATACCAGCGTGCGCGACTGCGCAGGTGACCGCCGACCAGTTGCGTGGCCACAGGTCCCAGCCAGCGCGAAAGTTCGTATTCCCAGTCCAGCTCCAGGTCCTGGAGGATCGCGGCCAGTTCCAGCAGCACGCCGCTGTCGCCATCGAGTTCGACTTCAGGGGCATGCAAAACCGAGGTCTTGTCCTTGCTCATCGCCAGTTTCAACAGGCTGGAAGCCGGTGCACGCAAGGTGCAGTCGGCGCCGGTTTCCCAGTGGGTCGCCAACATCAAGCCTTCGTCGCTGGGCAGGATGAACAGTTGCAGTGCCGGGCTGCGGCAATCGACGGCAATCACCCGGCCGCTCAAATGCGCCAGCCGCGGCAGCGCCGTGCTGTCGAGACGCAGCACCCGGTTCAGGCCGAGTTCAACGCTGGCGAGCAGACCGGCCAGCAACATCAGGGTTTGATGCCACGGTGCAGGGCCACGATGCCTGCGGTCATGTTGTGGTAGGTCACGCGGTCGAAACCGGCCTCGACCATCATCGACTTCAGGGTTTCCTGATTAGGGTGCATGCGGATCGATTCGGCCAGGTAGCGATAGCTTTCCGAGTCGTTGGTGATTAGCTTGCCCATCAGCGGCATGAAGGCGAACGAGTAGGCGTCGTAGGCTTTGGACATTAGGGCGTTGGTCGGCTTGGAGAATTCCAGCACCAGCAAACGGCCACCCGGCTTGAGTACGCGCAGCATCGAGCGCAGTGCGTCTTCTTTATGCGTCACGTTGCGCAGGCCGAATGCGATGGTCACGCAGTCGAAATGGTTGTCCGGGAACGGCAGCTTTTCAGCGTCGGCCTGAACGAATTCGACGTTGCCGGCCACACCCAGGTCCAGCAGGCGGTCACGACCGACCTTGAGCATGGATTCGTTGATGTCGGCCAACACCACCTGGCCTGTCGGGCCCACGAGGTGCGAGAATTTTTTGGTCAGGTCGCCGGTGCCGCCGGCAATGTCCAGCACGCGGTTGCCGGTGCGAACGCCCGACAGCTCGATCGCAAAACGCTTCCACAAACGGTGCATGCCGCCCGACAGGAGGTCGTTCATCAAGTCGTACTTGGCGGCTACCGAGTGGAAAACCTCAGCGACTTTTTCCGCTTTTTGGCTTTCCGGAACGTTTTTGAAACCGAAGTGCGTGGTGGGTTCGGCATCGCTGCCTTTGCGCTGATCAGTCATATCGCTGTCACCAGAAGAGAATGCGGGACATTCTAATCCCGGTGGCCTGCTTTGTCTTGGCAAGGCTGAAGGTAAGATGTAGAACCGCCGGGACGTTTTGCCGCAGGCGCGGTCAAGATGCTTCAGGAAAGTATTCATAAAGCAGGAGTCATTCGATGGCCCGTATTAGTGTTGAACGTGCCCACGGCCTGGGCAAGGAAGCGGCCCGCGAGAAGGCCGACCAGTTGGCGCAGAAACTGTCCGATCAATATGGCCTGGAGCCGCAGTGGTCCGGCGACACCCTGAACCTCAAGCGTTCCGGGGTGAAAGGCGCGGTGCATGTTGCTGAGGATTCGATTCGCGTTGATGTGGAATTGGGCCTGATGATGTCGGCCATGAGCGGCATGATCAAATCGGAAATCGAAAAGGCCCTTGATAAAGCCCTGGTCTGATTTCCGAGTCGAACCACATCCCCTGTGGGAGCCAGCCTGCTGGCGATGGCGGTGTATCAGTCAACATTGATGTTGATGGATAGATCGCTATCGCCAGCAGGCTGGCTCCCACATTTGTTTTAAGGCGCGCCCGAGGTTTTATGTCAGTTGTTAGGGTGCCGTTTCTAATTTTTCTCCCTACTTTGTGCATGAGCCCGACACTTTCGCGGGCAGTTCCTCAAACCTTCTGCGCGTGAGGTGCACCATGGCCAAAGTTATTTTGAAGAAAAAAATCGACGCTTCGACAACCGCTCTGAGCGACGTCAAATCCTATGCCCGCAAGATCTGGCTGGCAGGCCTGGGTGCCTACGCCAAGGTCGGCCAAGAGGGCAGCGATTACTTTCAAGAGTTGATCAAGGCTGGTCAAACTGTTGAAAAGAAAGGCAAAAAGGTAGTTGCCGAGAAACTTGAAGCAGCTAACGCCGAGATTGATGAAGCCAAGAGCGAAGTAAGCACTTTCAAAGGCAAGGTCGAAGTTCAACTCGACAAGGTCGAGAAGGCTTTTGACTCGCGTGTCGCAAGTACCTTGAATCGTATTGGCATTCCGTCTAAACATGACGTTGAGGCACTCTCTGCTAAGCTCGATGAGCTGACGGCATTGCTCGAACGCGTCGCGCGTAAATCTTAAGGAGAACGGGATGGCTGGTAAAAAGAACACCGAAAAAGAAGGCAGCTCGTGGATCGGGAAAGTCGAAGACTACTCCCGCAAAATCTGGCTTGCTGGTTTAGGCGTGTACTCGAAGATCGACACTGACGGCAGCAAGCTCTTCGATACATTGGTCAAAGACGGCGAGAAAGCCGAGAAGCTCACCAAGAGCGCTGTCGGCAAGAAAGTCGATGCCGCCAAGGACTCCGCTACCTCTGCCAAATCGCGCATCACTGGCGTGAAAGATCGTGCGCTGGGCAAGTGGGATGAGCTGGAAGGGGCTTTCGACAAGCGCCTGAACAGCGCCATTTCGCGCCTGGGTGTCCCGAGCCGCAACGAAGTGAAAGCGCTGCACAGCAAGGTCGATACCCTGACCAAGCAAATCGAAAAACTCACCGGTGCCAAGGTTGCGCCTGTTGCGGCGAAAACCGCAGCAGCCAAACCAGCGGCTAAAACCGCTGCCAAGCCACTGGCAAAAGCTGCCGCTAAACCGGCTGCAAAACCCGCCGCGAAAGCAGCGGCCAAGCCGGCTGCCAAAACGGCCGCAGCAAAACCTGCCGCAGCCAAGCCAGCAGCGAAGCCGGTTGCCGCCAAAGCCGCCGCTAAACCGGCTGCTAAACCTGCAGCAGCC
This sequence comes from Pseudomonas sp. BF-RE-22, assembly GCF_019956155.1. Classification (NCBI taxonomy): domain Bacteria; kingdom Pseudomonadati; phylum Pseudomonadota; class Gammaproteobacteria; order Pseudomonadales; family Pseudomonadaceae; genus Pseudomonas; species Pseudomonas sp. BF-RE-22. Next base: position 231,022 of record NZ_JAHBDD010000066.1, read on the forward strand.
AAGCCTGCAGCAGCCAAGCCTGCGGCAAAACCTGCCGCCGCGAAAAAACCAGCAGTGAAAAAACCGGCAGCGCCGAAAGCGGCTGCTCCAAAACCAGCAGTGGCTGCCGCCAAACCGGCAACCCCGGCGCCTACAGTGAGCAGCTCCAACTCTGCCACCGCGCCGACCCCTGCTGTAACCCCGACTGCCGCGCCAGCTCCATCGACGCCAACCAGTCAGTCCTGATTTCAGGGCTCAAAAAAACGCCCGGCCTGCAAAGGTCGGGCGTTTTTGTTTGTGCACGATCCTGCAAACACCACCGCCCTTGTAGGAGCTAGCCTGCTAGCGATATTGGTTCATCAGTCAACAACAATGTCGCCGGATAAATCGCTATCGCTAGCAGGCTAGCTCCCACAGGGAACCGTGGTATTCAGGGGTTATCCGTGTTCTTCGAGGTATTGGAGTGCCAGTTGCTCCGTCGCCACCTTGATCGGCGGCAGCAGATGCGGCGCCACCAGCATCATGATCTGATACACCACCAGCCTCACCTCACCTTCGCGATCCAGAATCCGTTGGTAATCCAGCGAAAACAGCAGCGTCATGGTGATCTGTTCCACCAACTGCCCCAACGCCTGTGTGTCGCTGACCAAGTGCCCCTGAGCCTTCAACCGCGCCAGCAATGAAGCCAGTGTGCGCTTCAGCGCGTTGAGCAGGTTGCGAATCCCCTTGGCCAGTTTCGGCAGGCGCCCGGCGAGGTTCGACAGGTCCTGAAACAGAAACCGATAGTGCGACAGGCGCTCGACGATCAGGTGCAGGAACAGCCAGTAATCTTCCGGTGCCAATTCCACATCGGACGGCGGATCAAGCAGCGGCGCAAGCTCCGCCTGGAAGCGCTCGAACAGCCCGAGAATCAGCGGTTCCTTGCCGTGAAAGTGGTAGTAGAGGTTGCCCGGGCTGATGCCCATTTCGTTGGCAACTTCCATGGTGGAGACGTTCGGTTCGCCCTTCTGATTGAACAACTGCAGGGCACATTCGAGGATCCGGTCGCGGGTTTTCATCCAGTCTTCTTAATGTTCAAGTCCTGCCGCGCTTAAACCCTGTAGGAGCCGGCTTGCTGGCGATCGCATCACCGCGGTGGGTCGTGAACCGCGGTGATGCGATCGCCAGCAAGCCG
>NZ_JAHBDD010000056.1:0-21359 GCF_019956155.1 Pseudomonas sp. BF-RE-22
GGCATCCATGCCGGGTTGCCCACTGCGCAGAACCTCCACTCGGCCTCTCGAGGGGGCGCTCAGATCAAAAGCTGAAGGCGAGCTAACGCTCGGCCTGATGAGTGGTGAAGATCAAAAGCAAACGCGACTCCCTGTAGGAGCGAGACCGGCTTGCCGGCGAAAAGCGTATAGGCACCGCGTTCATTCAGACAGCACGCGTTATCGTTGGCGTCCATCGCCAGCAAGCTGGCTCCTACAGGGGAAATGCATAGATTTTCGGTATATCCACGATCAATTGTAGGAGCCGGCTTGCTGGCGATAGCGTCCGTCCAGTCAATAAATGCGTCGACTGACCCACCGCCATCGCCAGCAAGCCGGCTCCTACAAGGGATCGGTGCACATGTGCGGAATGAGTGAACGCATCAAAGAAGGACAACGCGGACAACTGAAGAGCCAGGTCGGCTTTCAGGCCGCCTCGCGGTGCTGTTGCGGTAGTCGCACCCTCGAGAGGCCGAGTGGAGGTTCTGCGCAGTGGGCAACCCGGCATGGATGCCGGGTTAGCCGCCCCCGGCCATGGATGGCCGATGACGGCGGGCCCACGGAGCAGGACCGGAGCGAGGGTATGCCGAGCCTAGGCGAGGCACCGAACGAAAGGGGCAAAAGCCCTTTGGTTACTTTGGGGCTTTTCCAAAGTGACTCGCTGTAAAAGCGAAACGATTAGCAGCCGTTACCGCAGCAACGGATATGCCCCCCCCCCCTAAAAAAACCAGCGCACAAAAAAAAACGGCCAACCCGCAAAGCGGATCAGCCGTCATCTCAACCAATCAAGCAAACAACAGCAATCAAGCACTCAGCGAATAAATCAACGCCGAAATAGCCACCAAACCAACCGCCGTCACAAACATATTCGACGCTTGACCACGGAAACGTGCCATCGCCGGCACCTTGCGGATCGCATACATCGGCATCAGGAACAGAATCGCCGCAATGATCGGGCCACCGAGGGTCTCGATCATCCCCAGAATGCTCGGATTCAGCGTCGCCACAATCCAGCACACCACCAGCATGAACGCCGCGGTCATACGGTCCAGCGTCTTCGGTGCCGGACGCTTGCCGCTCTTCACGATCAGACCTTTCAGACCTTCACTGGCACCGATGTAATGCCCGAGGAACGACTTGGAAATCGCCACAAACGCAATCAACGGCGCCGCAAACGCGATGGTCGGGTTGCTGAAATGGTTGGCCAGGTACGACAGGATCGACAGGTTCTGCGCCTTCGCTTCCGCCAGTTGCGCCGGCGATAGGGTCAGCACGCAACTGAACACGAAGAACAACACCATCACCACCATCAACACATGGGCGCGGGACAGAATCTGCGAGCTGCGCTCTTCCGCGTGCTCGCCGTAGCGACGCTTCTGGTCCACCGCGAACGCCGAGATGATCGGCGAGTGGTTGAACGAGAAGACCATCACCGGGATCGCCAGCCACAAGGTGTGCAGCAGCGCCGACGGCTCAGGCAGCGTCGATGCCGTGGTGAGGATGCCGCCGTTCCAGTGCGGAATCAGGAACACCGCCAGAAACAGCAACGCCACGATAAACGGATAGACCATCAGGCTCATCGCCTTGACGATCACCTGCTCGCCGCAACGCACCACCGCCAGCAGGCCGAGGATCAGCACAAACGACAGCACGGCGCGCGGTGGCGGCATGATGTGCAGTTGATGCTCAAGGAAACTGCCCACGGTGTTGGTCAGGGCCACGCTGTAGATCAGCAGGATCGGGAAGATCGCGAAGAAGTACAGCAAGGTGATCAGCGCACCGGCCTTGATGCCGAAATGCTCTTCCACCACTTCTGTGATGTCCGCGCCTTCACGACCGGACAACACGAAGCGGGTCAGGCCACGGTGCGCGTAAAACGTCATGGGGAACGCCAGCAGCGCCAGGACCAGCAACGGCCAGAAACCGCCCAGACCCGCATTGATCGGCAAAAACAGGGTACCGGCCCCGATGGCCGTGCCAAACAGGCCGAGCATCCAGGTGGTGTCATGACGATTCCAGCCCTCAAGGCTGACAGGGTTCGCCGCTACATAGCGTTCGTTAACGCTATTGGCCTGATCATTCATCCGGTGGGATCTCCACATTCCGGTCAGTTGCTACCCGGTCAGGACGAGTCGGAAAAATCCGACAGGCAGCGCCCTGGCCGAAACAGGGGCGCGATTCTCCGGGATTAATGAACAGAAGCAAAGACTTAGCTGAGGAATGGTTGTGCGGATCAGCAAATCTGGAGCGAACACCACCCTGTAGGAGCTGGCTTGCCAGCGATGGCGGACGGAAGAAAACCGCAATATCCAAAATCTTTCGCCGGCAAGCCGGCTCCTACAATGTCGGTTGAGCCTCAATCACGCACAAACGCTTCATCGCCAAAGCCAGCTTCGACTTGATAAAGGTTTACCATCATGTATTTTAAGTAAACCTGCATCCCTTCCGGAGACCTCCCATGCCACTGGTTCGCATCGACATCAAAAAGCATCAGGACCCCACCCACGCCAAACGCATCGGGCAGTTGATCTACGCCGCCATGCACAGCGCCATCGGCGTGCCGGAAAACGATAATTTCCAGATCCTCGCCGAACACGACGAGCAGCACTTCATCTTTGACCCGCAATACCTGGGGATCGACCGCAGCGACAAACTGGTGGTGATTCAGATCACCCTGAGCGAAGGCCGCACCGTCGAGCAGAAGAAACTGCTCTATAAAACCATCGCCGAGAGCCTTAACGCTGAACTGGCGGTGCGCCTCGAGGACGTTTTCATTAATCTGGTCGAAGTGAAAAAAGAGAACTGGTCGTTCGGCAACGGAATTGCTCAGTACGCCCTCTGATCGCCATCCTTTATCTATGTGAGCCGCCAATGCCCCGTGTTTCCCGCAAACAAGCCGAACTCAACCGCGAGATTATCGTCGAGGCGGCCACGCGGCTGTTTCGCGAACGGGGCGTGCATGGCATCAGCGTCATCGACGTCATGGCGGCGGCAGGCCTGACACATGGCGGTTTCTATGGGCATTTCGAGTCCAAGGAAGCCTTGGCCCAGGAGGCCAGTAGCCGCGCATTCCAGCAATCGGCTGACCGCTGGAAAGACTGGATCGCCGCCAATGAAGACAAGAACGCCGCCCGTCAGGCCTTGATCAAACCCTACCTGTCGGCAGCCAGCCGCGATAATCCGGGCGACAGCTGCCCGGTGACGGCGTTTGCCGGTGACATGTGCCACGAAACCGCCGAAAGCGGCCTGCGCCAAACGTTCATGGACGGTCTCGACTCGTTGCTCGGCACGTTCGCCCCCCTGATGGATACCGGCGATGACGCCCGCGATCGACAGCAGGCGCTGGTGCAGTTCTCGTTGATGGTCGGCGCCCTGACGCTGGCCCGCGCAACCCGTGGCGAACCGTTGTCCGATGAGATTCTGGACGCGGCGCGCAGCTTTTTGACAGCGCCATAACCTCTCCCTCCTGTTCCGCTATGATCATCTGGTAGCGCTGCGACCTTGATCGTTGCCAATGCACTTTGAAGCCAGCAATCTCTAGGGATTTTCAAGTCACAGGAGCCCAGCATGCCCGCAACCGTTCTGGTACTGGTTGAAACAATCAATGATTACTTGCCGATTCTGGAGCATCAGGGGTTTCACCTGATTCTGGCACCGACCCCCGCCGAACGCGCCGAGGCCATTGCCACCCACGGCGCCCGGATCGATGCGGTCCTGACCCGTGGCCCGTTAGGTTTGTACGCTGACGAAATAGCCGCGCTGCCGGCGCTGAAGATCATTTGCGTGATCGGTGCCGGCTACGAACACGTCGACCTGCAAGCCGCCGCCGACCGGGGCCTGACCGTCACCAACGGCGCGGGCGTCAACGCTTCTTCGGTCGCCGACCACGCGATGGCGATGCTACTCTCGCTGGTGCGTGATATCCCGCGCTGCGACGCCGCCGTAAGACGGGGCGAGTGGCCGAAGATCATGCGCCCTTCCCTCGCCGGCAAACGCCTGGGCATCCTCGGCCTCGGCGCGGTCGGCATGGCCATCTCCAGGCGCGCGGCCAACGGTTTCGACATGACGGTCAGCTACCACAACCGCCAACATCGCAGCGATGTGCCATACAGCTTCTGTTCGACGCCGACCGAACTGGCCCGCGTCTCGGATTTCCTGGTGGTGGCCACGCCCGGCGGAATCGGCACCCGAAACCTGATCAATCGCCCGGTGCTGGACGCGCTGGGTCCCAACGGCTTTCTCGTCAACATCGCTCGGGCCAGTGTCGTGGTAACCGCCGATCTGATCGGCGCACTGGAACAGCGACGCATTGCCGGCGCGGCACTGGATGTCTTCGACCACGAACCTCAGGTGCCTGAGGCCTTGAAAGCCTTGAGCAATGTCATCCTCACGCCGCACGTCGCGGGACTGTCTCCGGAAGCGACCCAGGGCACGGTCGAACTGGTCGGGCGCAACCTGATGGCGTTCTTTTCCGGTGAACCGGTGCTCACCCCCGTCGCCCTGCCGGCCAATGCGAATCAGGCAGCGCTGTGACAACATTCAAACAGGTGTATCAAAAGCAATGATTGCCCGGCAACACGCTCACCTATAAGGGCTGATCGTGGTTGTCGGTGCCGGGTGTGCACATTAGATTAGCCAATAGTTTCAGGCCTCCAGAATAAGCAGAAGGGATAAGCATGGCGCTTACTGACCAGTCCACCCGTATCCGCTCCGGCGAAGAACTCGATGCCAGCCTGATCGATCCGTACCTCAAGGCGCACATTCCGGGCCTCAGCGGCTTGCCGCAAATCAGCCAGTTTCCCGGCGGTGCGTCGAACCTCACCTACCTGCTGGAATACCCCGAACAGGAATTTGTCCTGCGTCGGCCACCGTTTGGCCACAAGGCCAAATCCGCCCACGACATGGGTCGCGAATTCCGCATCCTCAATCAACTGCGCGACGGTTTTCCGTACTGCCCCAAAGCCTACGTGCACTGCACCGACGAATCGGTGATCGGTGCCGAGTTCTATGTGATGGAACGGGTCAACGGGATCATCCTGCGCTCCGAACTGCCGCCGGAACTGGGCCTGGATTCGGCGAAAACCGAAGCACTGTGCAAGAGCTTCATCGACAAGTTCGTTGAACTGCACCAGGTTGACTACAAGGCCTATGGCCTCGGTGATCTGGGCAAACCCGAAGGTTATGTGGCGCGGCAGATCAAAGGCTGGAGCGACCGCTACGAAAAAGCCCTGACCCCGGACGCTCCGCAATGGGACGTGGTCAAAGCCTGGCTCAACGACAAAATGCCGGCCGATCACCCGACCTCAAGCATCGTGCACAACGACTACCGCTTCGATAACGTGATCCTCGACCCGAACAACCCGATGCAGATCATCGGCGTGCTCGATTGGGAACTCACCACCCTCGGCGATCCGCTGATGGACCTGGGCAACACCCTCGCCTACTGGATCGAAGCCGGCGACCCGGCCCCGGTGCAAATGATGCGCCGCCAGCCGAGCCACGCACCGGGCATGCTGACCCGCCGCGAGTTCGTCGATTACTACGCCCAGCGTTCGGGCATCCAGATCGACAACTTCGACTTCTACTACACCTACGGCCTGTTTCGCCTGGCCGGCATCGTGCAGCAGATCTACTACCGCTTCTTCCATGGTCAGACCCAGGACAAACGCTTCGCGCAGTTCATTCACATGAACAAACTGCTGGAGCAGATGAGTTTGCAGGTCATCCAGAAATCCAGCCTCTGATACAACACACCACTTGTAGGAGCCAGCGATGCGGCGACCCGACTTGCCGGCGAATTGGACACTGCGGTGTATCTGTAATACCGCGTAATCGTTCTTCGCCGGCAAGTCGGGTCGCCGCATCGCTGGCTCCCACGGTACAAATGTCAGACCTATAACAAGGAACTCCCATGTCCAAGACCCAGTTGTTCGACCTCGACGGCAAGATCGCTTTCGTCTCCGGCGCCAGCCGCGGTATCGGTGAAGCCATCGCCAAACTCCTGGCCCAGCAAGGCGCCCACGTCATCGTCTCGAGTCGTAAACTCGAAGGCTGCCAGCACGTCGCCGACGCCATCATCGCTGCGGGCGGCAAAGCCACCGCCGTCGCGTGCCACATCGGTGAAATGGAACAGATCAGCCAGGTCTTCGCCGGCATCCGCGAACAGTTCGGCCGCCTGGACATCCTGGTCAACAACGCCGCGACCAACCCGCAGTTCTGCAACGTGCTGGACACCGACCTCAGCGCCTTCCAGAAAACCGTCGACGTCAACATCCGCGGCTACTTCTTCATGTCCGTGGAAGCGGGCAAGCTGATGCGCGACAACGGTGGTGGCAGCATCATCAACGTGGCATCGATCAACGGCATCTCGCCGGGGATTTTCCAGGGCATCTACTCGGTGACCAAGGCAGCCGTGATCAACATGACCAAGGTGTTCGCCAAGGAATGTGCGCAGTTCGGGATTCGCTGCAACGCCCTGCTGCCGGGCCTGACCGACACCAAGTTTGCCTCGGCGCTGGTGAAGAACGACGCAATTTTGAAAACCGCACTGGCGCAGATTCCGCTGAAACGTGTGGCGGATCCGAGCGAGATGGCGGGGGCGGTGTTGTATCTGGCGAGTGATGCGTCGAGTTACACCACGGGAGTTTCGCTGAATGTGGACGGAGGTTTTCTTTCCTGAGGAAGTCCGTCAAGCCTGCTTTTCGGGGATGGCGCTCTCTAGAGCGCCATCCTCGGTAAGCCTGTGCATACCCGAATTTAAAATTACGTCCTTTCAGCCGGGGTAATTTTCACCCACAACTCTGCTAATCCGTTCCCCTTGGGCAGTTCCGCTACGGCAAGAACTTTGAAAGTATCGCCGACGTTATTTTCGTTGTTAAAAATAAAATACGGCACCTTCCCCCTGTGGTCGGTTTTTTGAACCCAATCTTGAATATCTGGCTGAGAAACCGTTATCGATACATCCTTCAACGGAGAGCCCTCTGAATTCTTGAGGATCAACGCGCAAGGCCTCGAAATATAATTGACGGGATACAGATACTCTTCCGGCGGAATCGGCAACGGGGCGTCACCGACAATTTCCACGAAATCAAAACTAACATCCCCCAATACCTGCTCAACACGAACAATAGGAGTCAGCAGCAAAGCCTTCTCTTGCTCGCTATACAGTTTCAACTTGAATGATCCATCCTTGTCAGGCCAAGTAACTTCCCACTCATGCTGGGTAGTTAGCTCGCGAAGAGATGGAACGCCAGTGATATCACCTGACACAAATCCTGACTCAAGGACCGCATCCAGAGCCAGAGGAACGTTTTTCAATAGTTCGCCGTTCAAGTAATCCAAGGTGAGTGTTTGTGTTCCTTCCCCAGTGAAGTCTGCCCCACCGGGCGGTATCGCAACACCGTCCAGCAACACCCGCGCCTCATTGTCCAGATTGGCCGCTATCACCGAGCAGTCAAGCTCCAGTGGGAATAACACTTCAGCGCTGTATAACACCAACACGACTGGACCACTCTGGCCCTCGTCCGGTTTTATCTCCCAACTGAACGTGTCTTTAACGTCGCTATTGAAAGGCGGGGTCGCCGCCAGGTTCAAGTCCTCTTCATTACCCCCCACACCAAGACGCAATACACGCACGATCGGAGACCGAAACTCAACCGTAAGAATGTTTTCCTGCCCGCGAAACAAAAGATGCTTATCACGCGGTTGAATCTGCACACCGTTGAGTGTCAACGTGGCTTGGTCCCAATCGGCTGCTACGGATTCCCTTTTATATGTCATGGCGTTGCCTCGATAAACGACGGTAGCGATGAGAAAGCTGACCATTCGACTATCGAGGCACTGCGCACAGCAGGGGAACTGTCAGAGTTGACAGTCAAACTAGAACCAATTGCGATAAAAGAAATACTTCTCAGATCCCGCATGGGGCGTTATTGAGTCACGCACCGAGTCAAAGTGGTCTCCCTTGTCACCTGCCCCTCGGCCCTTGCGTCACCCAATACATCGGTTTTTTCAGACGTGTCACACGTGCGTTGAGGTATCGGAGGTGGGGCGGCGGGAGGTGGCGGCGGTGGACTGGCGCAACCGCTGAGTATCGTTATGCAGAAGGCAAGCGACAAAGGCGCAAACGTGCATTTCCCAAGAATGTTCATAGGTTGGCCCGCGGCAACAGATTGTCAGATATCTGTGAAACAAATGGATTTCCGCCAATTCACGGTCCGGTCACAGAGTTTTACCCACTTATTGCTTATAGCCTACTCGACCGCTTCTGCCACCCCCGCATCGATGTTTCTTGCCCAATCTGCCAGTGCAAATGCCTAAGACCATTAGAGAGGTCACGTCATGCAGTAGTCCTGGAATGCCGACTCAATCGTTGTTCCAGTCTCTGCGTGTATTAACCCCCTTGATACCGATGCGCAGCCCTACTCTTCAGAAGAAGATATTCCTACTTTGTACCCTGAGGGTACGAAGGTGATTCCGGTCCACGATGCAACATCAGGGGAAAAAATCCTTGCCGTTACGAACGCAGGCGTTGCGAACACAACACGCCAGGTAACACCTTCTTTTACCATCATCTGAGGTTCCGTCGGCGTCACAACAGGTGGAAGCCATGAATCCAACGTTTTCATCGCCACCTGCTTGCCAAGCAAACTATCCCCTACCGGCATCAACGTAATTTTAAAACTACTGCCAGCCTTTACACCGGGTATAAGCCCTGCGTGTGGTACGAATCCGCTCCAAGACGGTGACTCCACGTAAATTGAAGAAACCGAATACCAAGGGTGAGGAGGCGGCGTGACAATACATGGAAACGTCAAAACCTCTGTAAAGTCCATCGCGAACAATATCAACGTGGCGTTTCCGATAATGGATTGTGGAGTGATTGTAAACTCCGCAATGCCGCCGCTCACTGTCACCCAACCCTTCGGGGCTATATCGATATTGGCCAGCTCGACGTCGACCACCTCCAGCCTGATTTGTTTACCGTCCAACAAGTTCGAAACGATCTTCAAAACATGTGCCTCAGGCGCCTTCAGCGCAATCGGCGAGCCCGGCAGATGCTCGACGTCATCTACATATATCTTTGAGCCCTCCCACGAGTCAGGCTCTGAAAACTTTCGGCTCGTTTCGATTTCCATTATGAAACCCCTCTGATAACACCGTGTTAAAAGACACGGCCCACTATCAGAAAGATCGGGCAAGAGAGCTACTGTCAAACATGACAGTTCATCTAGAACAAAATGCTATAGCCCCCCTTCACTTTTGATAATTCTCTACAAGATCGCATTCGGTCGGCCCAGACTATTGCTTTCAAGTTCATAACGCAGTTCCTCGACCAGCGCCTGCACAGCGTCCGGCGTTCCGAGCGTTGTCAAGCTCAACCCGCTGACCACCAGATCTACCTGCCCCGACACCGGGTGATAGAGTTTCACCGTCAGCGAATGATCCCCCGTAAGCGTGCACTCACAGGCCAGCGGCGAAAAACTGCGTTCCAGTTGCAGACGTAATTGCGCCAGGGAAATCATTGCGATTCACCTTGGCGACGGCGCATAAACCTGAGCGCTCTGAACGTGACCATGTGACGGTTCCTTTTCCTGTATCGAGGGGGACGCGAAGACTCGTATCTCACCCTTACAGCCTAAAAACCGCCGAGCCCGATCAGAACATCCATTTGCACTGCCTCAACTAGTGCATTTGCACCTTACCGCTGCCCTTTGGATCGCCACTCACCGGAAAACAATCCCCGCTCGCGTGCCCAGACAATCGCCTCGCTGCGACTGTGCACATCGAGCTTGGAGTAAACCGTCGATACGTGATTGCGCACCGTATTGGGGGCCAGTTTCAGGCGCGCGGCGATTTCCTTGTCGGCCAGGCCTTCGCAGATCAAGCCGAGCACATCACGCTCCCGGGCCGTCAGGTCGGTAAACGACACACTGGGCAATTTCGGCGAATTGGCGCTTTTCACATTGGCGAGTTTTTCGATCAGCGTGCGGCTGAACCAGGACGCGTCTTGCATCACTTCTTCGATGGCCGCCACCAATTCCAGCTCGGTACGTTTGCGCTCGGTAATGTCCATCAACACCAGCAGATAACAAGGGTTGTCCTGAATGCTCACGGTGTCGGCGCAAATCGCGCAATCGATCAGTTGAGCGTCTTTTTTTCGGATACGCACATCGATGCGATCCAGGCGGCCGGTTTTCTCCAGCGCCGCAAACAGCCGAGTGCGGTCGCCTTGGTCGTGGATGAAATCGATCTCCGCGAGGGTCTTGCCCAATACGTCTTCGCTGGGGTACGCGAGCGTATCGAGGAAGGCTTCGTTGACGTCGATCACCACCTGATCGCCAGCACCGCACACGAGGGTGGGCACCGGGGTCAATCGAAAGGCCTTGGCAAAACGTTCCTCGCTCTGGCGCAGGGCAACTTCAGCCTTGTGCCGTGGCTCCATGTCGACGAAAGAAAACAGCATGCAGTCTTCGTCGTTCAGCTCCAGCGGCTGGCCTGCGACGATGACCTGTTTGCTGCTGCCATCGGCCAACTTCAGCTCGGCCTGCATTTGGGGAATGGTGGTGTGTTCGCGCAAACGCTCGATCGCCAGGTCTTTCTTCTCGGCGCCTTCAAGGATGTCCAGCTCATAGGTCGAAACACCGATGACTTGATCGCGGGCATACCCGGTCATGTCCAGAAAGCCCGAATTGACCTTGATGTAGCGCAAATCGCTGAGGCGGCAGATCACCGCCGGGGCCGGGTTGGCGTTGAAGGTCTTTTCAAAACGCTGCTCGGCGCTGGCCCATTCGGTGACATCGTCCATGATCAGCACCAGCGACTCCGGCGCCCCGGCACTGTCGGCCAGGACCATGCTGCGCACGTTGTGGACCCAAGTGCGCTCCTCGTCGGCGGTCGGTGTCACCTCCACCAACACATCGCTGAAGGTCTCGCCCCGGGCAACCCGGTTGATCGGGTAATTGTCGGCCGCCACCGGGTGGTTATTGCGATAGCGCAACGCGAAACGCCGGGCATATTCCCTGGCGTTCGCGCCCAACTCGCTGATCCGGCTGACGCCGTGCATGGCCAGCGCAGCATCATTGGCCCACACAATGGTCTGGTCGAGCTCCAGCAGAATCACCCCGTCGGACAAACCGGCGATGATCTGCTGCAACTGGCGGCGATTGGTTTCGGTGGTCAGGACGTCCTGGCTCATTGGATCTCCACAATGGCGGCCGCGCCAACGTGTGGCGCTCTGTGAAGATTACGACCGCGAGGGGTAGGGATCGTGCGGCAAACATCCGAATCCGTAGGAGCGAAGCTTGCTCGCGAAGGGGCCATCGACTTCACTATCACTGTCGATTGAACGGACGCCTTCGCGAGCAAGCTTCGCTCCTACATGGGCTTACGCGAATTTCTAACGTTTATGCCGCGAGCTGCCCCCCGGCAATCGCCGCCGAAGCCGCCAGCATCGCCCGCAACAACACCGCACACCCCGCCGCCAGGTCATCCGGCGCGGCGTTTTCGATTTCGTTGTGGCTGATGCCGCCTTCGCACGGGACGAAGATCATTCCGGCCGGGCCGAGTTCCGCGAGAAAGATTGCGTCGTGCCCTGCTCCGCTGACGATGTCCATGTGCGACAAGCCAAGCCCTTGCGCGGCACCGCGCACCGCTTCGACGCAGCCCTTGTCGAAGTACAGCGGCGGGAAGTCGGCGGTGGGGGTCAGTTCGTAGGTCAGGCCGTGTTCTTCGCAGGTGGTTTCGATCACTTCACGGACTTCAGCGATCATCGAGTCCAGCCTCGCCGGTTCCAGGTGACGGAAATCGAGGGTCATGCGCACTTCACCGGGGATGACGTTGCGTGAGCCGGGATAGGCTTGCAGGCAACCGACGGTGCCACACGCGTGGGGTTGATGGCCGAGGGCGGCGCGGTTGACCGCACCGACGATCACGGCGGCGCCAACCAGTGCATCCTTGCGCAGGTGCATCGGGGTCGGGCCGGCGTGGGCTTCGACGCCGCGCAGTTTCAGGTCGAACCATTTCTGCCCGAGGGCGCCCATCACCACGCCGATGGTTTTGTGTTCGTCCTCAAGGATCGGGCCTTGCTCGATGTGGGCTTCGAAATACGCGCCGACCGCGTGACCGCTGACTTTGCGTGGCCCGGCATAGCCGATGGCGTTCAGCGCTTCACCGACGGTAATGCCTTCGGCGTCGACCTTGGCGAGGGTTTCTTCAAGGGTGAATTTTTCCGCAAACACGCCAGAGCCCATCATGCACGGGGCGAAACGCGAGCCTTCTTCGTTGGTCCAGACCACCACTTCCAGCGGCGCTTCGGTTTCCACGCCCAGGTCGTTGAGGGTGCGCAGCACTTCGACCCCGGCCAGTACGCCGAAGCAGCCGTCGAACTTGCCGCCGGTGGGTTGGGTATCGATGTGGCTGCCGGTCATGACCGGCGGCAGGTTCGGGTTGCGGCCGGGGCGACGGGCGAAGATATTGCCGACGGCGTCAATGCTGACGGTGCACCCAGCCTCCTCGCACCACCTGACAAAAATGTCCCGGGCCTGGCGATCGAGGTCGGTCAGGGCCAGGCGACACACGCCGCCCTTGACCGTGGCGCCAAGCCGGGCCAGGTCCATGAGCGACTGCCACAGGCGGTCGCGGTTGATGTGCTGATGGGTGGATTGCAGAACGTCTACGGCCGCGTTCATGGTGATCTCCTCAGGCAGTTGTTATAGGTTTTTCCAGGCATTTTTTCGGTGTTTTTTAGGCCGCTATCGTCGGAACGCCGCCCGCAGCAAGCCGGCTCCTACAGTTGAAATGCGTTCCCCCTGTAGGAGCCGGCTTGCTGGCGATGAGGCCCTCCGCTACACCGGAGATTTCGCGATAGACGGACTGGGCCGCACCGAGCACAACCCGTAATAAATCAACCCGCCCAGCGCCGAGCCAGTGAACCAGCCATAACTGTAAAACCAGCTGAACGCATCGCTGCCCAACGACAGCAACGTCAGCACCACCGGCACGCCGAACGCGATAAATCCATACCAGTTCCACGCCGGGTACACGTCATCGCGATACAACCCGGCCAGGTCCAGTTGCTGTTTCTTGATCAGGAAATAGTCCACCACCATGATCCCGGCGATGGGCCCGAGCAGGCTCGAATAACCCAGCAGCCAGTTCGAATAGACCGTTTCCAGGCTCAGGTCCGAGACAATCAGCCCAAGCTTCTTCAGCAATTCATGGCCCATCAGCACCAACCCCACCAGCCCGGTCAGCAACACCGCTTTGGTGCGGTTGATCACCTTCGGCGCGATGTTCTGGAAGTCGTTGGTCGGCGACACGATGTTGGCCGCGGTGTTGGTGGACAGTGTGGCGATGATGATCAACGCCATGGCCAGCGCCACCCAGACCGGGCTCTGGATATGGCCGATCAACGTCACGGGATCGGAGACGGTCACGCCCACCAGTTTCACCGACGCGGCAGTCATCACCACGCCCAGCGAGGCGAACAGGAACATGGTCAGCGGCAAGCCGATGATCTGCCCGACAATCTGGTCTTTCTGGCTCTTCGCATAGCGGCTGAAGTCGGGAATATTCAGCGACAACGTCGCCCAGAACCCGACCATCGCGGTCAGCCCGGCGGCGAAATAGCTGACCACACTGGCGCCTTCCGGACGCTTGGCCGGGATCGCCAGCAACTCGGTCATCGACACGTTCGGCATCGCCCACACCAGCAGACCGACACCCACCAGCACCAGCAGCGGCGCGGACAGCGTTTCAAGCCATTTGATCGAGTCGGCGCCGCGAATCACCACCCACAGGTTCAGCGCCCAGAAGACCATGAAACCGATGACTTCACCGGTGCCACCGAGGGACTTCCAACCCTCGAACACCGAGCCCAGAAACAGGTGAATCGCCAGCCCGCCAAACATCGTCTGGATGCCGAACCAGCCACACGCCACCAGCGCACGGATCAGGCAGGGAATATTGGAACCGAGGATGCCGAAGGACGAACGCAGCAATACCGGGAACGGAATGCCGTATTTAGTGCCGGGAAACGCATTCAGGGTCAGCGGGATCAACACGATGATGTTGGCGAGCAGAATTGCCACCAGCGCCTCGCCCACCGTCAGGCCGAAATAGGCGGTCAGCACACCGCCGAGGGTGTAGGTCGGCACGCAGATCGCCATGCCGACCCACAGCGCGGTGATGTGCCATTTGTTCCAGGTTCGTTCGCGCACCTTGGTCGGTGCCATGTCGTGGTTGTATCGGGGACTGTCGAGGACATCGCTGCCGGCTTCGAGCTCGAACAAGCCGTCGCGTTCGGTCACTTGCGATCTGATCTGTTGCATGGCCGCTCCACTGTTCTTTGAATTATTTTTTGCTCATCGGGGGCTGGCGGCATCAATAAACGTGCCGGGCACTCCGAATACGCATCGGGCAGTTCCATAAAAGCTTTGCAACTAACTGATGTTGATCAGTTTTATATCTATCTCCAGTGAGTACTCGGCGACTTGTCTGTTCTCTCAGGCTAAAGGCCAGGCAAGTTGTCCGAACCGTCAGGACTCAATCTGGTGCGTCGATCTTTTTTTCAAAGTTGCGCATCAACCATAGACCATTCTCAAGCGGCTGATTTCACATAAGAAATCTCGTCTATTTTTAGAACCTGTCAAGTGCGTCAAAATGGTGAGAGGCCTCACCATTTTGGTGATTAATCGATTTAGTTGTTATTTATCAATAGCTTTAAACGGTTATATGCTTATAAAAAATATTCTTGCTCAATCCTTGAACTCATACTAGCTTCTAATCCTGACAGCGTTGACAGGAATACGACCGTTGACGCCAGCTGCATATAAAACAGTTAGAACTGACACCAGTCAGTCATTGCCTGCGAGGAACTCGGAATGTCTCTGTTGATCCGTGGCGCCACCGTTATTACCCATGATGAAAGTTATCGCGCCGACGTCTATTGCGCCGACGGCGTGATCAAAGCCATCGGTGACAATCTTGATGTTCCGGCGGGCGCCGAAGTGCTCGACGGCAGCGGCCAATACCTGATGCCCGGCGGCATCGACCCACACACGCACATGCAACTGCCCTTCATGGGCACCGTGGCCAGTGAAGACTTTTTCAGTGGCACGGCGGCGGGACTTGCCGGTGGCACCACGTCGATCATCGACTTCGTGATTCCCAACCCGCAGCAGTCGTTGATGGAAGCGTTTCATCAGTGGCGCGGCTGGGCGGAAAAATCAGCGTCGGACTATGGCTTCCACGTGGCGATCACCTGGTGGAGCGAGCAGGTCCGTGAGGAAATGGCCGAGCTGGTCAGCCATCACGGGGTCAACAGCTTCAAGCATTTCATGGCCTACAAGAACGCGATCATGGCGGCCGATGACACCCTCGTAGCGAGTTTCGAGCGCTGCCTGGAATTGGGCGCCGTGCCGACCGTGCATGCGGAAAACGGCGAACTGGTTTATCACCTGCAACGCAAGTTGATGGCCCAAGGCATTACCGGCCCTGAAGCGCATCCGCTGTCGCGCCCTTCGCAAGTCGAAGGTGAAGCGGCGAGCCGGGCGATTCGTATCGCCGAAACCCTGGGCACGCCGCTGTACCTGGTTCACGTGTCGACCAAGGAAGCCCTCGACGAAATCACCTACGCCCGCAGCAAGGGCCAGCCAGTCTACGGTGAAGTGCTGGCCGGGCATTTGCTGCTGGATGACAGCGTCTACCAGCATCCGGACTGGCAGACCGCCGCCGGTTATGTGATGAGCCCGCCCTTCCGTCCTCGCGGCCATCAGGAAGCGCTTTGGCATGGCTTGCAGTCCGGCAACCTGCACACCACCGCCACCGACCACTGCTGTTTCTGCGCCGAGCAAAAAGCCGCAGGCCGTGACGACTTCAGCAAAATCCCGAATGGCACTGCCGGTATCGAAGACCGCATGGCCGTGCTGTGGGATGAAGGAGTGAACACCGGGCGTTTTTCGATGCAGCACTTTGTGGCGCTCACCTCCACCAACACCGCGAAGATCTTCAACCTCTACCCGCGTAAAGGTGCGATTCGCGTGGGTGCCGATGCGGATCTGGTGCTGTGGGATCCCGAGGGCACGCGCACGATTTCGGCGAAGACTCATCACCAGCAGGTCGACTTCAACATCTTCGAAGGCAAGACCGTGCGCGGTGTCCCGAGCCATACGATCAGCCAGGGCCGGGTGGTCTGGGCGGACGGTGATTTGCGCGCCGAGCGTGGAGCCGGGCGCTATGTCGAACGGCCGGCGTATCCGGCGGTGTTTGATTTGCTGAGCAAGCGGGCGGAGTTGAACCAGCCTGTGGCAGTGAAACGCTGAGATCGAGGCCTTCGGCCTTCGCGGGCAAGTCGGATCGCCGCACCGCTCGCTCCTACAGTTTGAAATGCGATCCACCGTAGGAGCGAGCGGTGCGGCGATCCGACTTGCCCGCGAAGAGGCCCGCCCAGATAACAAAAAAAACCAATGCCCATCAGAGGCAGTTACCTCAAATAACCGTGAGGCCAACACCGTGATCAAGACCCTGACCCACCTCCCGCATCCCGTTGAGAATGCGGCCGCCCTCGCCGGCCACTTCACCGATCTGGCGCCGCCGCTCAACGACCGCCAGGCGCACCTGGAAGCCTCGCGCTGCCTGTATTGCTACGACGCGCCGTGCGTGAATGCCTGTCCGAGCGACATCGACATTCCCTCGTTCATCCGCAATATCCATCAGGACAACGTGCAAGGCGCGGCGCAGAAAATCCTCTCGGCGAACATCCTCGGCGGCAGTTGCGCCCGGGTCTGTCCGACCGAAATCCTCTGCCAGCAAGCGTGTGTGCGCAACAACGACCATGAATGCGCGCCCGTCTTGATCGGCCTCTTGCAACGTTACGCCGTGGACAACGCGCACTTTAGCGAACACCCCTTCCCGCGCGCGGCCGCAACCGGCAAACGCATCGCGGTGGTAGGGGCCGGTCCGGCCGGTTTGTCCTGCGCTCATCGCAGCGCCATGCACGGGCATGACGTGGTGATTTTCGAAGCACGGGAAAAGGCTGGCGGCCTCAACGAGTACGGAATCGCCAAGTACAAACTGGTGGACGATTACGCACAGAAGGAGCTGGATTTCCTGTTGCAGATCGGTGGCATCGAAATCCGTCACGGGCAGAAACTCGGTGAAAACCTGACCCTGAGCGACCTGCATCAGCAATTCGACGCGGTGTTCCTCGGCCTCGGTCTCAATGCCAGCAAACAGCTTGGACTGAATCACGAGGACGCACCCGGCCTGCTCGCCGCCACCGAATACATCCGCGAGTTACGCCAGGCCGATGACCTGACACAACTGCCTTTGGCCGACCACTGCATCGTCCTCGGCGCCGGCAACACCGCCATCGACATGGCCGTGCAAATGGCCCGCCTCGGCGCGCATGACGTGAATCTGGTGTACCGCCGTGGTGTCGAGGACATGGGCGCCACCCACCATGAACAGGACATCGCCAAAGCCAATCAGGTGCGCTTGCTGACGTGGGCGCAACCCGAAGAAGTGTTGCTTGATGATCAGGGCCACGTGCGTGGCATGCGCTTCGCCCGCACACAGTTGGTGGAAGGTCGCCTGCAAACCACCGGTGAAACCTTCGAACTGGTCGCCGATGCGATCTTCAAAGCCATCGGCCAGGCCTTTGACTCAAGCGCCCTCAGCGACCCGCTGGCCCGTGAACTCAAGCGTCAGGGCGATCGGATTGCCGTCGATGAACAGCTGCGCACCAGCATCCCCGGCGTGTATGCCGGCGGCGACTGCACCAGCCTCGATCAGGACCTCACCGTGCAAGCCGTGCAGCACGGCAAGCTGGCTGCCGAGGCGATCAACGCTCAATTGATGCTCAACGTGGAGGCTGCGTAAATGGCCGATCTTTCGATTGTCTTCGCCGGCATCAAATCCCCCAACCCGTTCTGGCTGGCCTCTGCGCCGCCAACTGACAAGGCCTACAACGTGGTCCGCGCCTTTGAAGCCGGCTGGGGTGGCGTGGTCTGGAAAACCCTGGGTGAAGACCCGGCGGCGGTCAACGTGTCGTCGCGCTACTCGGCGCATTTCGGCGCCAACCGTGAAGTGCTAGGCTTCAATAACATCGAGCTGATCACCGACCGCTCGCTGGAGATCAACCTGCGGGAAATCACCCAGGTGAAAAAGGATTGGCCGGACCGCGCCTTGATCGTGTCGCTGATGGTGCCCTGCGTCGAAGAATCCTGGAAACACATTCTGCCGCTGGTGGAAGCCACCGGCGCCGACGGCATCGAGCTGAACTTCGGCTGCCCTCACGGCATGCCGGAACGGGGCATGGGCGCGGCCGTCGGTCAGGTGCCGGAGTATGTCGAGCAGGTCACCCGCTGGTGCAAGACGTATTGCTCGCTGCCGGTAATCGTCAAGCTCACACCGAACATCACCGACATCCGCGTCGCCGCCCGCGCGGCCCATCGCGGCGGTGCCGATGCGGTGTCGCTGATCAACACGATCAACTCGATCACCAGCGTTAACCTGGAACGCATGGTCGCCAATCCCATCGTCGGCAGCCAAAGCACTCACGGTGGTTATTGCGGCTCGGCGGTGAAGCCGATTGCGTTGAACATGGTCGCCGAGATTGCACGCGACCCGCAGACTCAAGGCTTGCCGATCTCCGGTATTGGCGGCATCGGCAACTGGCGCGACGCGGCGGAATTCATCGCGCTGGGCAGCGGCTCGGTGCAGGTGTGCACGGCGGCGATGCTGCATGGTTTCCGGATTGTCGAGGACATGAAGGACGGTTTGTCACGCTGGATGGACAGTCAGGGCTACGCCAGCGTGTCGGAATTTTCCGGGCGCGCGGTGGGCAATACCACGGACTGGAAGTACCTGGACATCAACTATCAGGTGATCGCGAAAATTGACCAGGAGGCGTGTATCGGTTGCGGTCGCTGCCATATCGCTTGCGAAGACACCTCGCACCAGGCGGTGGCCAGCCTCAGGCAGGCGGATGGGACGCACAAATATGAAGTGATCGATGACGAGTGTGTGGGCTGCAATTTGTGCCAGATCACTTGCCCGGTGCAGGACTGCATCGAGATGGTGCCGATGGAGAACGGGAAGCCGTTTCTGGATTGGAATCATGATCCGAGGAATCCCTACCATGTAGCCGTCTAAGTGATGCGTTGTCTGGTCTGACGCCTTCGCGGGCAAGCCTCGCTCCTACAGGTACAGCGCGGTACCTGTAGGAGCGAGGCTTGCCCGCGAAGAGGCCGTCAGCAACACCCGAGATATCAGGGCTCCAACCCGATCCCCCGCAATATCACGCTCGTCACCGTCTGCACCGCCCGCTCGAACTGCATGTCCGACAGCGGCTGGTGATCGTTCAGAATATTCACCTGATGATCAAAGTCGGCGTAATGCTGAGTCGACGCCCAGATCATGTACAGCAGGCTGGAAGGCTCCACCGGCAGGATGCGTTTGTCGTCCACCCACTGGCGAATTTTCGCTTCTTTCATCTTGGCCCAGTCGTACAGGCTGGCGTCGAGTTTCTCACCCAGCGTCGGCGCGCCGTGGATGATTTCGTTGGCCCAGACTTTCGAGCCGTAAGGCCGGCTGCGCGAGTGGTTCATCTTGGCGCGGATGTAACTGCTGAGCACCACGCGCGGGTCATCGAACATCTCGAAGCACAGCGCATCCTGCTTCCACACTTCAAGTAAATCGAACAGCACGGCGCTGTAGAGCTCGGTCTTGGTGCTGAAGTAGTAATGCAGATTGGAGCGCGGCAGTTGCACTTCGGCGGCGATGTCGGCCATGGCGGTGCCGCCGAAACCTTTTTCGGCAAAGACCTTTTCGGCCCCGAGCAGAATTTTTTCGACGTTACTGCGGCGAATCTCGATCTTGTGATTGCCCATGAGGGCTCCCTGACAACAGCGTTGCTCAAGACTAGCATCCGCCCTACATCGCGGCGACAGCGGAAAACGAAACTTCGTACACCCACCCGCCGACGCTCGCAGTTAAACTGTCGCCCTTCTTCGAACCTGCCTCTGAGGTATCCACGATGCTTTTCAAGAAAACCCTGACCGCCGCCGCCCTGCTCGGCTCGCTGCTCGCCGCTTCGTCGGTGTTTGCCCATGCCCATCTGAAAAGCCAGACGCCGGCTGCCGACAGCACCGTGAGTGCACCGTCGGAATTGCGCCTGGTGTTCTCCGAAGGTGTCGAAGCGGCATTCACCAAAGTCACGATCAGCAAGGACGGCGCCAACGTTGAGGTGAAAAGCCTGGCCACCGAAGGCAGCGATAAAAAGACTCTGGTCGTGACCCCGGCTGCGCCACTGGCGGCGGGCGCCTACAAAGTCGAATGGCATGCGGTGTCGGTCGACACCCACAAAAGCGAAGGCGCCTACAGCTTCAAGGTTGGCCAGTAATTCATGACGAGCGCGATGGTGCTGTGCCGCTTCCTGCATTTCACCGTGGTGCTGATGCTGTTCGGGGTCTGGGTATTCAGGCCGCTGCTGTTGGGTCATGAGGCGTTGCTGGACAAAACGCTGGCGCGAGTCAGCCGCTGGCTCGCCTCGGTCGCATTGGTCAGCGGCATCGCCTGGCTGCTGCTGATCACCGTCAGCATGGCCGGTGCGTGGGAAGCAGCGTTCGATCCGTCGACCTTGCGCCTGGTGCTGGGCAATACGTTTTTCGGCCAGGTCTGGCGCTGGCATCTGCTGCTCAATGGCTTGCTGATGGTTGTGCTGCTGACACCGCTTCACGCCAGCCTGCCCTTGCGCCTGGTCCTCGGCGGCCTGCTGCTGGCGACGTTGGCACCGGTCGGTCACGGCGCGATGCTCGATGGCCTCAGCGGCCAGTTGCTGATCCTCAATCAAATCATTCACCTGACCTGCGTCGGGGCCTGGCTCGGTGGGTTGTTGCTGCTGGTGATGATCCTGCGGCAACCGGCTGGCCATGCTGTCCGCGAAATACTGCAACGCTTCAGCGGTGTCGGTTATGCGCTGGTGGCGGGATTGGTGATTACCGGGCTGATCAATGTGCGGGTGCTGACCGGGCAGTTCTGGCCGACCCCGTTGCTGTCCGGGTTTGCGTTGATTCTGCTGATCAAGGTGCTGCTGGTGAGTGCGATGCTGGGGTTGGCGCTGTTCAATCGGCAGCGGATCAAGGATTGCGAGCAGCGCATGGCGACGCTCAAAACCAGCGTGATTATGGAGTGGCTGCTGGGCATTGGCGCTGTGGCGGCAGTCTCCCTCCTGGGCACCATGCCCCCGATGATTACCGGATAAACACCGTTTTTGTAGGAGCCGGCTTGCTGGCGATCCAGGCGACGCGGTCTTCCTGATACACCGCGGTGCCTGGATC
>NZ_JAHBDD010000057.1:0-20952 GCF_019956155.1 Pseudomonas sp. BF-RE-22
GGATCAGTCGACATCAATGGTGCCTGACCCACCGCTATCGCCAGCAAGCCGGCTCCTACAAAGAGGGGAGGTGTTATTTATCCCACGTCGTCGGGCAACCGATGCAGCCTTCCATATTCGCATCCTGAAAGTTCGCATAATGCTGGCGCGAGCCGCTGAGGTTTGCCTGATCCAGATTGCTTTCACCGAACTTGGCTTCCTGCAGATTGGCATCACTGAGATTCGCGCCTTTGAGGTCGGCTTTGCTCAACCAGGTCATTTCCAGGTCGGCCGCCCGCAGGTTGGCGTTGTGCAGTTTGGCGCCGGAGAGGCGGGCGAATTGCAGGTAGGCGCCGCTGAGGTTGGCGTCCTGAAACTGCGCACCCTGGGCAAACAAGCCCCAGCCCTGGACCGCCATCAACGTAGCACCGCTGAAGTCGGCCAGGCGCAGGTTGCTTTGTTGCAGGCTGGCGCGGGTCAGGTTGGCGCCTTGCAGTTGGGCTTTTTCCAGGTTGGCGAGGTCGAGGCGGGCGTGACGCAAGTCGGCGTCGCGCAGGTCGGCGCCGCTGAGGTTCATGTTGCGCAGGTCCTGATTGCTCAGGTTGGCGCCTTTGAGATTGGCGCCGGGGCACTGGCTGTGTTCGGCGAGGGTGCAGCCGTTGATGATCAGCGGGGCGTCGTCGCCGTCATCTGCGAAAACCGGAAGGGCGGCGAGTAATAACATTAGAGGCAGGTATTTCATGGCGGAGTTCTCGTTGTCTGGGAGGGCGTTATCGCCAGCAAGCCGGCTCCTACAGGTTGCGCACGTCTGTAGGAGCCGGCTTGCTGGCGATGGGGGCATCAGCGTTTCGCGGTCTGGTTATCCCAGCTCGGAATCTTGAACACCCAGAACGACCCGCCCTGAGCCACCGGTTTGGTCAGCTCGGCCATGTCGCCGCCCCACAACGGCACCGCGCCGCCATAGCCGACGGTCACGCCGATGTACTGCTCGCCGTCCTGTTCCCAGGTGATCGGCGGCGAGACGATGCCGCTGCCGGTCTGGAACTTCCACAGCTCCTTGCCGGTTTTCGCGTCGAAGGCCTTGAAGAAACCGTCGCCGGTGCCGGTGAACACCAGGTTGCCCTTGGTCGCCAGCACGCCGGCCCACAACGGCAAGTGTTCCTTGTGCTCCCACACCACTTTGCCCGTGGTCGGGTTCATCGCCCGCAAGGTGCCGACGTGATCGTCGTACATGCGCTTGATGCGGAAACCCATGCCCAGATAGGCCGAGCCTTTCTTGTAGTTGACCTCTTCGGTCCAGTATTCCTCTTTCCATTGGTTGCCCGGAATGTAGAACAGGCCGGTGTCCTGGCTGTAGGCCATCGGGTTCCAGTTCTTGCCACCGAGGAACGGCGGCGAAACCTCCACCGGTTTGCCTTTGGTTTCCCCCGGCAGCGGCTTGGCCGGACGCTGGCCTTCATTCTCGACCGGCCGCCCGGTCTTCAGGTCGATGTGGCTGGCCCAGGTGATGTTGTCGACGAAGGGAAAAGCGTTCTGCAATTTGCCGTTGTTGCGGTCGACCACGTAGAAGAAACCGTTGCGGTCCGCATGGCCGGTGGCCTTGACCGTTTTGCCGTCCTTGTCCTTGTAGTCGAACAGCACCAGCTCGTTATTGCCGGAGAAATCCCAGGCATCGTTCGGGGTGTGTTGGTAGAACCATTTCACCTCGCCGGTGCTCGGATCGACGCCGACCTGGCCCGAAGTGTAGAGGCTGTCGTAATCGTGCGGGTTGCCGTCCTTGGAGGTGCGCGCCCAGGTGTTCCACGGGCCAGGGTTGCCGGCGCCGACGATGATGGTGTTGGTTTCCGCGTCGAAACTGGCGCTCTGCCAAGGGGCGCCGCCGCCGTGGCTCCAGGCTTCGACCTTGCCGGTTTCAGTAGTTGGATCGTTCGGCCAGGACGGCGCCTTGACGTCGCCGGTCGGCGTACTGTCCTTGCCGTTCAAGCGGCCCATGTGGCCTTCGACGAAAGGTCGCATCCACACTTCTTCGCCGGTGTCCGGGTCGCGGGCATAGAGTTGCCCGACCACACCGAACTCATCGCCGGAACTGCCATGGATCAACAGCACCTTGCCGCTGGTCTTGTCTTTGATCAGCACCGGGGCGCCGGTCATGGTGTAACCGGCGGCGTGGTCGCCGAATTTTTTGTTCCAGACCACTTTGCCGGTGTTCTTGTCCAGCGCGATCAGTCGCGCGTCGAGGGTGCCGAAGTAGATTTTGTCGCCATAAATCGCCGCGCCGCGATTGACCACATCACAGCACGGACGAATGTTGTCCGGCAGGCGATGGTTGTAGGTCCACAGGCGCTTGCCGGTCTTGGCGTCGAGGGCAAATACCCGCGAGTACGAACCGGTGACGTACACCACGCCGTCACTGACGATGGCCTGCGATTCCTGGCCGCGCTGCTTCTCGTCGCCGAAGGAGTAGGACCAGGCCGGTGTCAGCTTGAACACGTTCTTGTCATTGACCTGGGCCAGCGGGCTCCAGCGCTGGGCGTTGGTGCCCATGCCGTATTGCAGAACGTCCTTGGTGGTCAGGTGATCGTTGGCAATGTCTTCCCAGCTCACGTTGTGCGTCGGTGTGGCAGGCGCTGTTGCAGCTTGGCTGGCCGCGCTCAGGGACAGGCTGCTCACCAGCAAAAAGGCTTGCACGGCGAGGGTCAAAGGGGAAAGGGCGGGTAGCGATCTTATTGTCATGGTTGCAGTTCCCAGTGGAGGTTTTGGCCTGCACAGGGTGGTGCGTCCGACGGGGTGGCGAATACGGAAAAAGTCCCGCTGTTGCCGGGAAAATTTCCCAGGCGGCACCTGATTTGGATGTGCGTCGCAAGCCCTACTACCAAGGTACTGGGTGGCGGCCACCAAAGCAGCATGGGGCTTGTGCGAAGTGATTCCTAAGATGGCTGCCATAGCCTCTGTAAAGAGGTTTTGCGTGCAATCCTGAGGGCATAACAATGACAACAAAACGCAACGCCTTGCTCGTTGCCGGCCTGCTGGCCGGCTTCATCAGTGCAGGTTCGGTCTGGGCTCACGGCAATGTCGTGCCACAAGCCGTCGAAACCCAGGGACTGACCCCGATCAAGGACGCCGGCGTGCAACTCGATGGCGATGGATGGGCGGCGGTGAACCCTTACCGCACTTCCCCGGAACACGATAAGGCCGTCGAGATCGGTTCATCGGCCTACAACCAGAACTGCGCGGCCTGTCATGGCCTGGAAGCCAAGTCCGGCGGCATCGCGCCTGATTTGCGCATGCTCGATGTCGGCGAGGCCGGTGATGAATGGTTCGTCGAACGGGTGCGCCATGGCGCGGTGCGTGACGGCCGGGTGTACATGCCGAAAATGGCGGATTACCTGAGCCAGGAAGCCCTGTGGGCGGTGCGCACTTACCTGGACAGCGTCCGCGTCGAGGAGTAATGCATGCGCCTGCTCGCGGTGTTGATCAGCGCTGTGTTGCTGTGCTGCCAGACGGTGCAGGCGCAGGTCCGCAGCTATGACGAAATGATCGCTGCCGGGGAGCTGAAAGTGGCGGTCTACAAAAACTTCGCCCCCTACAGTTTCGACGACGCCGGCCAACCCCGTGGCGTCGATGTCGACCTCGCCGAGGCGCTGGCCAAAGCGCTTGGCGTGCGCCTGACGCTGATCTGGGCGCCCGCCGGCGAGAAGCTCGACGACGACCTGCGCGACTACATCTGGCGCGCCAGTCCGTTGCACGATCTGCAACTGGCCGACCTGATGATGCGCGTGCCCTATGACCAGGATTACGCACGCAAACGCAACGAACTGGGCGAACTGGAAAACAGCCATGTGGTGATGTTCGGTCCGTATCAGAACGAACAATGGCAAGTCGCCTATGACCGTCGTCGGCTGGAATCGGTGGCCAGCGTTGCCGTGTTCGAGCATCACCCGATCGGCGTCGAGGTCGACAGTGTGCCGTCGTTCTACCTGACCTCGGTGTTCAACGGCATGCTCGCCGGCAAAACCCATCACTACCCTGGCGTGCCCCAGGCATTCGCAGCGATGAAGGCTGGCGAAGTCGACGCGGTCATGGCCATGCGCGGCGAAATCGACTGGCAGGTTCATGAAGCCGCCGACCCGCAAGTGGCGCTGGCGGAAAACGCCTACCCGAATATGGGCAAGCAACTCTGGGAAATCGGCATGGCCGTGCACGAGAGCAACCGACAATTGGCCTATGCCGTGGAAGAGGCGCTGGAAACCATGATCCGCGAGGGTTCGGTGAAAGCCATTTATGCCCGTTATGGCCTGCGCTATGACGTCCCGGAGATGTATCAACAGTGAACTGGCGCGCGTGTTGTCTGTTGGCCTGTTGGCTACCCTTGGCCGCGCACGCGGCAGACATCGCGCCGGGCAAAGACCCGGTGCCGTCGGTGATGTGGGCCTTCTATCACAAGCAGATGCTTGGCGACGCGCCGTTCGTGTTTGATGAGCGGGTCAAGCTGCTGGCGCCGCCGTTCGCCGAAGACGCCCGGCAAGTGCCGCTGGAAATCGACGCCCGAGCGTTCAAGGGCGAGGTGGTGAAAATCCTCGCCTGGGCCGAGCTCAATCCTTTGCCGAAAATTGTCGATTTCCAGCCGCTGGATCGGGTGTTGCCCTGGCTGTCGATCCGCATTCGTGTTGAACAAGCCACGCCGCTGCGCGCGGCCGTCCTGACTCGCGACGGTGTGTGGCATGTCGGCTCGACCCTGATCGATGCGGCGGGCGGCGGATGTACGGCGCCGAGCGTGGTGCGCACCCAGCCGGGCTGGGAAGAGCACATCGGCGAAGTGCTTGGCGGACGTTATCCCCGTGGCGAATTCAGCCGCTTGCGTTTGCAGGTGGCGCACCCGATGGATAACGGCATGGTCGGCGGTATCCCGGAATTCTTCATCAACCATGCCGAGCTGCGGGATCAGAACGATCAAGTGCTGGCCCGTCTCGAACTGTTTCCCGCCGTCAGCGAAAACCCCAACCTGGCCTTCGACATCGAAGGGGCAGGGCAGACGCGCCTGTTGCTGCGCGACAACAGCGGCAACGAATTTGATGCGGCCATACCCTGACTCAAAGGAGCGCGCGATGCGCTGGATGCTGCTGTTGTTCATCAGCCTGAGCCTTCCGGCGTTGGCCGAACTCGACTATTCACTCAAGCCCCGGCAGATCGCCGCCGACACCTGGCTGCTGGAAGGCAGCACCGACAATTTTGCCAAGGCCAACGGCGGCAACATCGTCAACACCGCCTTCATCGTCACCGAACGCGGGGTGGTGGTGATCGACACCGGGCCGTCCAGGCGATACGGCGAAGCGATGCGCAAAGCCATTGCCGCGACCACCGAAAAACCGGTGATCCAGGTGTTGCTGACCCATCATCATCCCGATCACGTGCTGGGCAATCAGGCCTTCAGCGATGTGCCGATTGGCGCGCTCGCGGGCACCTGCGAGTTGTTGAAGCAGCAGGGTGACGCCATGGCCGAGAACATGTATCGGCTGGTGGGCGACTGGATGCGGGGCACCGAAGTGGTGTTGCCGACCGAGACGCTGACGCCCGGCGTGCGAAATTTTGGGGATCACGATCTGCGCCTGCTGAGCCTGGGTGGGCATACCGGCGCGGATCTGGCTATTCTCGACCAGCAAACCGGCGTGCTGTTTGCCGGGGATCTGGTGTTTTACCAGCGGGCGCTGACCACGCCCAACAGTCCGGGGTTGTCGGTGTGGCTGGCGGACATCGCCACGCTTCAGGGGTTGGCGTGGACGCTTATTATCCCCGGTCACGGCCCGATCTCCACGGATGCAAAACCGTTCGAGCAAATGCGTGACTACCTTGGCTGGCTCGACCAGTTGATGCGCGAGGGTGCGGCCAACGGCAGCGACATGGCCGAGATGATCCGCAGCCCGATTCCCGAACGCTTCGCCGGGATCAGCCTGAGTCGCTACGAACTGATCCGCAGCGTCAGCCATCTCTATCCGCGCTACGAGCGCACACAAATGAAACGCGTTGACTCCACCACCAACCAACGCTGATCCATTGTGGGAGCGAGCCTGCTCGCGATAGCGGTCTGTCTGTCACATTGATGCTGAATGTGCTGCGCCTTCGCGAGCAGGCTCGCTCCCACAGGGGATGTGTGTTGGTCAATAACACCCGACCCTGTACTAAGGAACTAGCAATCTCAGCACTGCGGGCAATTGTTGCAAGGGCGGCGGCGCCCAAGAATCTGCACCAGACCGGGAAAATTTCCCGGGTATAACAATAACCGCAGAGGCAGCCGTCATGACCCAACCCGCACGTCGCCAACCCTTCGTCTTGAGCCTGTTGCTCAGTGCCATGCTGTTGTCCGGCACCGCATTGGCCGCCGTCACCGACCAGGACATTCTCCAGGACCCCAAGAACCCGGAGCAGGTCGTCACCAACGGTCTGGGCGTCCAGGGTCAGCGCTACAGCCCGCTCGACACCCTCAACGTCAACAACGTGAAAGACTTGCGGCCGGTCTGGGCCTTCTCCTTCGGCGGCGAAAAACAACGCGGTCAGCAAGCGCAACCGATGATCAAGGACGGCGTGATGTACATGACCGGCTCCTACTCGCGGGTGTTTGCGGTGGATGCGCGCACCGGCAAGAAACTCTGGCAATACGATGCGCGTCTGCCCGATGACATCCGCCCGTGCTGTGACGTGATCAACCGGGGCGTGGCGCTGTATGGCGACCTGGTGATTTTCGGCACCCTCGACGCCAAGCTCGTGGCCCTGAACAAAGACACCGGAAAAGTGGTGTGGAGCAAGAAAGTCGCCGACCACAAGGAAGGCTATTCGATCAGCGCCGCGCCGCTGGTGATCAACGGCAAACTGATTACCGGCGTGGCGGGTGGCGAGTTCGGCGTGGTGGGCAAGATCGAAGCCTACGACCCGAAAAACGGTGATCTGTTGTGGACCCGGCCCACCGTCGAGGGCCACATGGGCTATGTCTACAAGGACGGCAAAGCGGTAGAGAACGGCATCTCCGGTGGCGAAGCAGGCAAGACCTGGCCCGGCGATCTGTGGAAAACCGGCGGCGCCGCACCTTGGCTCGGCGGCTACTACGACCCGGAAACCAATCTGCTGCTATTCGGCACCGGCAACCCGGCGCCGTGGAACTCGCACCTGCGTCCTGGCGACAACCTTTACTCGTCGTCACGCCTGGCGCTCAACCCCGACGACGGCACCATCAAATGGCACTTCCAGAGCACGCCCCACGACGGTTGGGACTATGACGGCGTGAACGAACTGGTGTCGTTCAATTACAGCGAAGGCGGCAAAGAAATCAAAGCCGCCGCGACTGCGGACCGTAACGGCTTCTTCTATGTGCTGGACCGCACCAACGGCAAGTTCATTCGCGGCTTCCCCTTCGTCGACAAGATCACTTGGGCCACCGGCCTCGATAAACAAGGCCGGCCGATCTACAACGAAGCCAGCCGTCCAGGCGCACCGGGCACCGAAGCCAAGGGCAGTTCGGTGTTCGTCGCCCCGGCGTTCCTCGGCGCGAAAAACTGGATGCCGATGGCCTACAACAAGGACACCGGGTTGTTCTACGTACCGTCCAACGAGTGGGGCATGGACATCTGGAACGAAGGCATCGCCTACAAGAAAGGCGCGGCGTTCCTCGGTGCCGGTTTCACCATCAAACCCTTGAACGAAGACTACATCGGCGTGCTGCGCGCCATCGACCCGAAAACCGGCAAGGAAGTCTGGCGTCACAAGAACTTCGCGCCGCTGTGGGGCGGGGTGCTGACCACTAAAGGCAACCTGGTGTTCACCGGCACGCCGGAAGGTTTCCTCCAGGCGTTCAATGCCAAGACCGGCGAGAAAGTCTGGGAATTCCAGACTGGCTCCGGCGTACTCGGTTCGCCGGTTACCTGGGAAATGGACGGCGAGCAGTACGTTTCGGTGCTGTCCGGTTGGGGCGGCGCGGTGCCGCTGTGGGGCGGTGAAGTGGCCAAGCGCGTGAAGGACTTCAACCAGGGCGGCATGCTCTGGACCTTCAAGTTGCCGAAAGACCTGGTGGCCAAGCACTAACTCCGCCACACCCCCTGTAGGAGCGAGCTTGCTCGCGATGAACCTGAGGCCGACGCGGGGCACCAGACACCCCGCGTTATCGTTGACGACCATCGCGAGCAAGCTCGCTCCTACAGGGGAATGTGTGAAACCTACTACCAAATAACGAGAGCCCCCCCTGCCAACGGCGCATTCGTCTGGCACGCGGGGCTCTCTACTATCGGTTCATCGCCTGTTTGCCCGACAGGCATCGACCCAGACAGAGGCCCATCATGATCTACGCACAACCCGGAACACCCGGCGCCGTCGTTTCCTTCAAACCGCGCTACGGCAACTTCATCGGCGGCGAGTTCGTCGCACCGGTCAATGGCGAGTACTTCACCAACACCTCGCCGGTAACCGGTGAAGTGATCGCCGAGTTCCCGCGCTCCAGCGCCGCCGACATCGAAAGGGCGCTCGACGCTGCCCACGCCGCTGCCGATGCCTGGGGCAAAACCTCGGCGCAGGACCGCTCGCTGGTGCTGTTGAAAATCGCCGATCGCATCGAACAAAACCTCGAAATCCTTGCCGTCACCGAAACCTGGGACAACGGTAAGGCCGTGCGCGAAACCCTCAACGCCGACGTGCCGCTGGCCGCCGACCACTTCCGTTACTTCGCCGGTTGCATCCGTGCACAGGAAGGTGGCGCCGCCGAAATCAACGAGCTGACCACCGCCTATCATTTTCACGAGCCATTGGGCGTGGTCGGGCAGATCATCCCGTGGAACTTCCCGCTGCTGATGGCCGCGTGGAAACTCGCCCCGGCCCTGGCGGCCGGCAACTGCATCGTGCTCAAGCCTGCCGAGCAGACACCGCTGTCGATCATGGTCTTCGCCGAACTGATCGCCGACTTGCTGCCGGCCGGCGTGCTCAACATCGTGCAAGGTTTCGGTCGCGAAGCCGGTGAGGCGCTGGCCACCAGCAAGCGTATCGCCAAGATCGCCTTCACCGGCTCCACCCCGGTGGGCGCGCACATCATGCATTGCGCCGCCGAGAACATTATTCCGAGCACCGTCGAACTGGGCGGCAAGTCGCCGAACATCTTCTTCGAAGACATCATGAACGCCGAGCCACAGTTCATCGAGAAAGCCGCCGAAGGCCTGGTGCTCGCCTTCTTCAACCAGGGCGAAGTCTGTACCTGCCCGTCGCGTGCGCTGGTGCAGGAATCGATCTACGAACCGTTCATGGCCGAGGTGATGAAGAAGATCGTCAAGATCAAGCGCGGCAACCCGCTGGACACCGACACCATGGTCGGCGCACAGGCGTCCGAGCAGCAATACGACAAGATTCTCTCGTACCTGAAAATTGCCCAGGAGGAGGGCGCCGAGCTGCTCACCGGCGGCGCGGCGGAGCGTCTTGAAGGTGACTTGTCGAGCGGCTATTACATCCAGCCGACCTTACTCAAGGGCCACAACAAGATGCGCGTGTTCCAGGAAGAAATCTTCGGCCCGGTGGTGGGCATCACCACGTTCAAGGACGAAGCCGAAGCTCTGGCGATTGCCAACGACAGCGAGTTCGGCCTCGGTGCCGGCCTGTGGACCCGCGACATCAACCGCGCGTACCGCATGGGCCGGGCGATCAAGGCCGGTCGCGTCTGGACCAACTGCTACCACCTGTACCCGGCGCATGCCGCGTTCGGTGGCTACAAGAAGTCCGGTGTCGGCCGTGAGAACCACAAGATGATGCTCGACCATTATCAGCAGACCAAAAACCTGCTGGTGAGCTACGACATCAACCCGCTGGGGTTCTTCTAACCTCGCGCGAAACCGTGTGATGGCTTTCGCGGGCAAGCCTCGCTCCTACAGGTCAGGTGATCTGTAGGAGCGAGGCTTGCCCGCGAATGGCCGTGTCTGACACCCCGAAACACCCCCTACCAACGCACCCCACAACCTCCTTCGAAAGTAGCATTCGGGCGCCTGCCGCCACGTGCATTAATGGCTTTACCGGAATCGTCCGGCACAAGAAGAGGAATGACCCATGTGGACTAAACCCGCGTTTACCGATCTGCGCATTGGCTTCGAAGTGACGATGTATTTCGCCAACCGCTGATCGTCCACCCGGCCAGCCGCTGCGTTGGCCGGGCCTGCCTTCTGGAGCATCGCCCATGCACATTCGCGTTCTCGGTTCCGCCGCTGGCGGTGGTTTTCCGCAGTGGAACTGCAACTGTCGCCAGTGCGCCGGTATGCGCAATGGCAGCCTGCGTGCGCAACGTCGCACGCAATCCTCCATTGCCCTGAGCGACAACGGTGTGGACTGGGTGCTGTGCAATGCCTCCCCGGATATCCGCGCGCAACTCGAGAGTTTCGCGCCGCTGCAACCGGCACGTCGCTTGCGCGACACGGCCATTGCCGGCGTGGTCCTGATGGACAGCCAGATCGACCATTGCACCGGCCTGTTGAGCCTGCGCGAAGGCTGCCCGCATTCGGTGTGGTGCACCGAGCGGGTTCATGAAGACCTGAGCAGCGGCTTTCCATTGTTCACCATGCTCAAGCACTGGAATGGTGGTTTGCAGTGGCAACCGATCGGACTCGACCGCCAGCCGTTCAGCATCGCGGCCTGCGAACAGTTGCAGTTTCGGGCCATTCCGCTGGTCAGCAATGCTCCGCCGTATTCACCGAATCGGGGCAACCCACAGCCAGGCGACACCATTGGCTTGTTTATCGAAGACCGGCGCACGGGCGCTTCGTTGTTCTATGCGCCGGGCCTCGGGCAAATCGATGACGAGGTGTTGAGCTGGATGCAGCGTGCCGATTGCCTGTTGCTGGATGGCACGTTGTGGCGCGATGACGAAATGCGCGTCTGTGAAGTCGGCCAGAGCCTGGGCAGCGAGATGGGGCATCTGCCGCAGAGTGGGGCAGGCGGGATGCTGGAGGTGTTGGAGGGTTTTACTCGTCAGCGCAAGGTGCTGATCCACATTAACAACACCAACCCGATCCTCGACGAAGACTCGGCTGAGCGGGCGTTGCTGGAGCGGCGGGGGATCGAGGTGGCTTATGACGGCATGGGCATTGTGTTGTAGCGGATGACGCCTTCGCGGGCAAGTCGGATCGCCGCACCGCTCGCTCCTACAAGGTTCGCGCATCGCCTGTAGGAGCGAGGCTCGCCCGCGAAGGCGCCAGACCAGACACCGCAAATCCTCCAGGAGACCTGCAATGACTGATACAGCGATGAACCCCACCGAATTCGAACAGGCCCTGCGCGCCAAAGGCGCGTACTACCACATCCATCACCCGTTCCACCAAGCCATGTACGCCGGTCGCGCCAGTCGCGAGCAGATTCAAGGCTGGGTCGCCAACCGCTTCTACTACCAGATCAACATTCCGCTCAAGGACGCTGCCATCCTCGCCAACTGCCCGGACCGTGACGTGCGCCGCGAGTGGCTGCAACGGATTCTCGACCACGACGGCGTGCCTGGCAGCGAAGGCGGTATCGAAGCCTGGCTGCGCCTCGGTGAAGCGGTGGGCCTGGATCGTGAGCAGATTCTGTCCCAGGAACTGGTATTGCCCGGTGTACGTTTCGCCGTGGACGCCTACGTCAATTTCGCCCGGCGCGCCTGCTGGCAGGAAGCGGCCAGCAGCTCGCTGACCGAGCTGTTCGCCCCGCAGATCCACCAGTCGCGACTGGACGCCTGGCCAGCGCATTACCCGTGGATCGACGTCGCCGGTTACGACTATTTCCGCACGCGCCTGAGTCAGGCGCGGCGCGATGTCGAGCACGGTTTGCGCATTACCCTGGCGCACTACGTCACCGTCGAAGCCCAGCAGCGCATGCTGGAAATCCTCCAGTTCAAGCTCGACGTGCTGTGGAGCATGCTCGACGCCATGAGCATGGCCTACGAGCTGGAACGCCCGCCGTATCACACGGTGACCACCGAGAAAGTCTGGCACCGAGGGATCGACCTGTGAGTCTGATTAACCGCGAAAAATCACCGTCCTTAAGGCAGGGTTTTCGCCTGCAGTGGGAACCTCGTCAGGACTGCCACGTGCTGCTGTACCCCGAAGGCATGATCAAACTCAACGCCAGTGCCGGGCAGATTCTCGATCTGCTGGACGGTCAACGCAGTGTGGCGGCGATCATCGATTTGCTCTCCGCGAGTTTTCCCGGTGTGCCGGGGATCGACGAGGATGTGCTGGCGTTTCTGGAGGTGGCCCATGCTCAATTCTGGATCGAATGATGCGCCTCCGGGGCCACCGCTGTGGCTGTTGGCGGAGCTGACTTATCGCTGCCCGTTGCAATGCCCCTATTGCTCCAATCCACTGGATTTCGCCCAGCAAGGCGCAGAGCTGAGCACTGAGGAATGGATTCGCGTGTTCCGCGAGGCGCGTGCGATGGGCGCTGCGCAACTGGGGTTTTCCGGCGGTGAGCCGCTGGTGCGCCAGGACCTGGCGGAGCTGATAAAAGCCGCACGGGACATGGGTTACTACACCAACCTGATCACCTCGGGCATCGGCCTGACCGAGCAGAAAGTCCATGATTTCAAAGTCGCCGGACTCGACCATATCCAGATCAGCTTCCAGGCGGCCGACGAAGCGGTCAACAACATGCTCGCCGGCTCGCGCAAGGCGTTCGCGCAGAAACTCGCCATGGCCCGCGCGGTGAAAGCCCAGGGTTATCCGATGGTGCTGAACTTCGTCACCCATCGGCACAACATCGATCGCATCGACCGCATCATCGACTTGTGCCTGGAGCTGGAAGCGGATTTTGTCGAGCTGGCCACGTGTCAGTTTTATGGGTGGGCCGAGCTCAATCGCGTGGGCCTGTTGCCGACCCGCGAGCAATTGCAGCGCGCCGAACGCATCACCAATGAATATCGCGAACGGCTTGAGGCGCAGGGCCATCCGTGCAAGTTGATCTTCGTCACCCCGGATTACTACGAAGAACGCCCCAAGACCTGCATGAACGGCTGGGCCAATCTGTTTCTCGACATCACCCCGGACGGCACGGCGCTGCCCTGTCATAGCGCCCGGCAATTGCCGGTGACATTCCCCAATGTGCGCGAACACAGCATCGAGCACATTTGGAACGACTCCTTCGGTTTCAACCGCTTCCGTGGCGACGACTGGATGAAGGAGCCATGCCGCTCCTGCGATGAAAAACACAAGGACCTGGGTGGCTGCCGCTGCCAGGCGTTCATGCTGACCGGCGATGCCGCCAATGCCGACCCGGTGTGCAGCAAGTCACCGCACCATGGCGTGATCCTCAAGGCTCGCGAGGAGGCCGAAGCGCCGGGGCAGGGCATGGAACACCTGACCTTGCGAAACGAGAAGGCTTCCCGCTTGATCTACCGCGGATAACCCCTCCAACACACAACCCCTGTAGGAGCCGGCTTGCTGGCGATGGCGGCCGCACTGGCGACGCATAACTCGCGGGCCTCATCGCCAGCAAGCCGGCTCCTACAGGGAATCTGACTACCCATTGGTCTGATTGCATTCACAGCCGGATGGGTTAGTGTGGTTCTTACCTTCCAAAACAATAAAAACAGGCTTTCCAATGAGCCAGAGTCTCAGCCAGCTGCGTAAATTCGTTTCGCCTGAAATCATCTTCGGTGCCGGTTGCCGGCACAACGTCGGCAACTATGCCAAGACCTTTGGCGCGCGCAAGGTCCTGGTGGTCAGCGACCCCGGCGTCATTGCCGCCGGGTGGGTTGCCGATGTCGAGGCCAGCCTGCAGGCCCAGGGCATCGATTACTTTTTGTATAGCGACGTTTCGCCCAACCCGCGTGTCGAGGAAGTCATGCTCGGTGCCGAGTTGTACCGGGAAAACCACTGCGACGTGATCGTCGCCGTTGGTGGCGGCAGCCCGATGGATTGCGGCAAGGGCATCGGCATTGTCGTCGCTCACGGGCGCAGCATCCTCGAGTTCGAAGGGGTGGACACCATCAGCGTGCCCAGCCCGCCATTGATCCTGATCCCGACCACCGCCGGCACCTCGGCGGACGTCTCGCAATTCGTGATCATCTCCAACCAGCAAGAACGCATGAAATTCTCCATCGTCAGTAAAGCGGTGGTGCCGGACGTGTCGCTGATCGACCCGGAAACCACCCTGAGCATGGACCCGTTCCTGTCGGCCTGTACCGGCATCGACGCGTTGGTGCATGCCATCGAAGCCTTCGTCTCCACGGGCCACGGGCCACTGACCGACCCCCACGCGCTGGAAGCCATGCGCCTGATCAACGGCAACCTGGTGCAGATGATCGCCAACCCGACGGACATCGCCCTGCGCGAGAAAATCATGCTCGGCAGCATGCAGGCCGGGCTGGCGTTTTCCAATGCGATCCTCGGCGCGGTGCACGCCATGTCTCACAGCCTTGGTGGCTTCCTCGATTTGCCCCATGGCCTGTGCAACGCGGTGTTGGTGGAGCACGTGGTGGCCTTCAATTACAGCTCGGCGCCGGAACGCTTCAAGGTGATTGCCGAGACGTTCGGCATCGATTGCCGTGGCCTCAATCACCGGCAGATCTGCGGGCGGCTGGTTGAACATCTGATCGCGTTGAAACACGCCATCGGCTTCCACGAAACCCTCGGCTTGCACGGCGTCAGCACGGCGGACATCCCGTTCCTGTCGCAACATGCCATGCACGACCCGTGCATCCTGACCAACCCGCGTGAATCCAGTCAGCGTGATGTCGAGGTCGTCTATGGCGAAGCCCTCTGACGAGCAACAGGCGGCGCTGGCCGGCTTGCTCGGATTGGGCAGCCATTCGGCGCGCAAGAGCCATTACCCGGAACTGGCCGCCCGCCTGGAAGACCTGGAAACCGAGCGCAATCGCTACAAGTGGCTGTTCGAGCACGCGGTCTACGGGATTTTCCAGGCCAGCCTCGACGGCGGCATGCGTGCCGCCAACACGGCGCTGGCACGCATGCTCGGCTATCAGGACCCGCAAGACGTGATGTTTTCCAAGGCAGACCTGGCCAGCCAGCTGTTCGTCGGCGGTGAGCAGGAGCTGGAAAACATCGGCGAGATCCTTCGGCATCAAGGCAGCCTGCATGGCTACGAAACCCAGTTGCGCCGCCAGGACGGCAGCAGCGTCGATGTGCTGATGAACCTGTTGCTCAGGCCCGATAAGGAACAGCTGGTGGAAGGTTTTGTCGCTGACATCACCGAACGCAAACAGGCCCAGCAACGGTTGCAACAGCTCAATGACGAACTGGAACAACGCGTCACCGCGCGCACCGACGAATTGCTCGAAGCCAACCGCAACCTGCAGCAACAGATCACCCAGCGCAAACAGATCGCCGAAGCCTTGCGCGATGCCCGTGATGCCGCCGAGGCCGCCAATCGCAGCAAGGACAAATACCTCGCCGCCGCCAGTCATGACCTGCTGCAACCGCTCAACGCCGCGCGTTTGCTGATTTCGACCCTGCGTGAGCGCAAACTGCCGGACGTCGAACAGGTGCTGGTCGAACGCACGCATCAGGCCCTGGAGGGGGCGGAAGATTTGCTCACCGATTTGCTGGACATCTCCCGGCTCGATCAAGCGGCAGTCAAACCGGATGTCGCGTTGTACCGCCTCGATGAATTGCTCGGGCCGCTGGTGTCGGAATTCCAGTCAGTGGCCGACGCGGCCGGGCTGCGCTTGCGTGTGCACATGGGCGATTACGCCATTCGCACCGACCTGCGCCTGATGACGCGCATCCTGCGCAATTTCCTCAGCAACGCCTGTCGCTATACCGACGAGGGCAGCATCCTGCTCGGGGCCCGGCGTCGCGGTGACAGGCTGCGTCTGGAAGTCTGGGACACCGGGCGCGGGATCCCGGCGGATCGCCTCGACTCGATCTTTCTTGAATTCAATCAACTGGACGTCGGCCGCGCTGCCGACCGCAAAGGTGTGGGTCTGGGGTTGGCGATCGTCGAGCGCATCGCCAAGATTCTCGACTACCGGGTCCAGGTGCATTCGCTGCCGGGACGCGGTTCGATGTTCAGCATTGAGGTGCCGATTTCCCGTGAGGTTCCGTTACCCATCAGCCTCGCGGCGCCGCAGCCGGGCACGGGCAATCCGCTGCCAGGCCGGCGTTTGCTGGTGCTGGACAACGAGGTCAGCATTCTGCAAAGCATGAGCGCGCTGCTCGGGCAATGGGGCTGCGAAGTGGTCACCGCCACCGACGAGGCCTCGGCGCTGGCCGCGTTGCAGGGCCACGCGCCGGAGCTGATTCTGGCGGATTACCACCTCGATCATGGGGTGGTGGGGTGTGAGGTGGTCCGGCATTTGCGCGAGCATTTCAGCCAGACAATTCCGGCGGTGATCATCACCGCCGACCGCACCGATCAGTGCCGACGCTCCTTGCAGCGACTGGATGCACCGTTGCTGAACAAGCCGGTGAAACCCGGCAAGTTGCGTGCGGTGCTGAGTCAGCTGTTGGGGTAGGCGCGGTATTGCAGGCTGAAACCCAGCTCGGCGGATTGACCTTGTTCCAGCAGCACCAGTCCCGGCCGACCGGGCAAGTGGTGCGCATTGACTGGATGGCTCACCGGTTCGATGCAGAAAAAACCCAGGTCCACCGGGCAGTAGAGCAGGAAGTAATCGCTGCCGCTGGCCTGGCATTCCAGTTCATAACCGAGGTCGGGTTGCTGGATCAGGCAATGGCCATCCCATTGGCAGAAACCGTTGTCGACCAGCGTGTCGGGCAGGGCCTTGAGCTGGCGAAAATCCCACTCGGCAGGCAAAGGACCGAGTCGGGTCGGCAGTTTCGAGGCGTCGCACCACCACACCTGCTCAGCCTTTGCCTGTAACCGAGTGCCGGCGGTACGCGGCAAGTACGGATGCAGCCCCAAACCATGCCACGCGGCGCGCTCGGCCAGATGCGTGACGTGCAACCCGATGCTCAGTTTGCCCTGGCTCAAATGAAAACGCTGCCGGGCGCGATAGGCGAACGGCCTGGTGCTGTCGAGTTGCAGGACGACTTCATCACGGGTCTGCGAAACCACCTGCCACGGTTGTTGCCAGGCGCTGCCGTGAATCGGCAGGGGATCGGTGAGGCTGTTTGGCTCGAGCGCGAGCCAGCCGTCCGGGCGATCGAAACCACCGTCGGAAATGCGGTTGGACCATGGCACCAGCGGAAAACAGCCGAGCTTGCCCGGTAGACCGGTGTTCAGCGCGTGCGCGTCACTGTGGCGCAACAGCGGCTGGCCCGAACTGTTGACGGTCCAGTTGACGATGCTGCCACCGGTTTCGGGGGCGAGGGTGAGGTGGGTGAATTCGTCTTCGAGTTCGAGCAGTGTTGGCGTCATGGTGACCTGCGAAATCTATGAATGCGTGGACTATCCGTAGGAGCCAGGCTTGCCGGCGAAGGCGTATTTGAGATCGCCTTCGCCGGCAAGCCTGGCTCCTACAGGTACAGCGTTGTCTGGCGAATTCGGTCAGTGGCTGAAAAGGGGTTCCGGCAAACCTTTTACCCCAGGATCAAGGGCGAACACACCGCCCGCCAGTGACTGTTCGTCATGGTCGTCGCCGGGGCGGATCGAGGTCACGAACAGGGTGTCCAGTCGACTGCCGCCGAAGGCGCACATGGTCGGTTTTTTCACCGGTACGGTGAGGGAGCGGTCCAGGCGTCCGTCGGGGGTGAAACGGTGAATCAGCCCGGCATCGTTGGCGCAGATCCAATAGCAGCCTTCGGCGTCCACGGCCGCGCCATCGGGGCGACCGCAGAAGTGATTCATGTCGACGAACAGCCGACGGTTTGTCGGTGTGCCGCTGTCGATGTCGTAATCGAAGGCCCAGATTTGCTGGGCCAGGGGATGCGAGTCAGACAGGTACATCGTGCGCCCGTCCGGGCTGAAGCCCAGGCCGTTGGGGACGATGAATCCTGACAGTAGCGCGTCGAGCGGCCCGCGCTGGCCGTCGGCGTAGCGATACAGCGCACCGTCGGCCGCGTTGGCGCCCATGTTCAACACCATGCTGCCGGCCCAGAAACGCCCCTGACGGTCGCAGCGACCATCGTTGAGGCGCATGTCGGTACGCGGGTGATCGACGTGGGCCAGCAGTTCGCTGTCGAGGCTGCCGTCATTGTGCGGCTGGAGGCGGAAGAATCCGCTTTCCATCCCGCCGACCCAGCTGCCATCGCGGTGACGCGCGATGCAGGCGAGCATCTCCGGCGCCGTCCAGGCCTCGACATGCCCGGTTTCGGCGCTCCAGCGTTGCAGGCCCCCGGCGGGAATATCGACCCAGTACAGGGCGTTTTCTTCCGGGACCCAGACCGGGCTTTCACCGACCGTGTTGCGGGCATCGACAATCAATTCGGCTTGCATGGCAACTCATTCCCTGGGTTTTTGTTGTGGGGATCAAGTGAACAGCGCTGACTCAATCGCCGAACGGACCGGACGCGACAAACGCGCCACCCTGGTAAACCATCGCCGGGTCATCAGCGGCCGGCATCGGCTGGGCGTCGATTTTTGCACGGAACACTTCAGAGGTGTCCTGCGGTGCATAACCCAGCGCGGTGGCGTAGCGGTTGTCCCACCAAGTGTTCTTGTTGTCGGAAGCGCCATAGACCACGGTGTGGCCGACGTTCGGCGCGTACAGGGAGCGTTCGATCAATTGGGTCAGGTCGCCGAAGCTCAGCCAGGTGCTCATCATTCGACGGTTTAGCGGTTCCGGGAACGAGGAGCCGATACGGATGCTGACGGTCTCGATGCCGTAGCGATCGAAGTAGAAGCTGGCCATGTCTTCGCCGTAGGACTTGGACAAACCGTAGTAGCTGTCCGGGCGGCGAGGGGATCGGCCGTCAATCACTTCATCCTGTTTGTAGAAACCGATGACGTGGTTGGAGCTGGCGAAAATCACCCGCTTGACGCCATGACGGCGCGCCGCTTCGTAGATGTGGAACACACCGCAGATGTTGGCGCCGAGGATGTCTTCGAACGAATGCTCTGTCGACACGCCGCCGAAGTGCAGGATCGCGTCCACGCCTTCGACCAGGTGATGCACGGCTTGCTTGTCCGCGAGGTCGCAGGTCACGACTTCTTCGCGGTCATCAATGGCGGGGGCGATGTCGGCGATGTCCGACAGGCGAATGACCCTGGCGTAAGGGCGCAGGCGTTCGCGCAGCACTTTACCGAGGCCACCGGCGGCACCGGTCAGCAGCAGGCGATTGAAAGGGGCTTGGGAAGTGGTGGTCATGGAAGTTCCTGGGCGCGAAATTATTGTTGTTGAGTTCGTTGTAGGTTGTCGTACGACTGTGCCGAAGTATCGTTAGGGTTTCCGGGTCTTGTCAACGCAACTTTGGTCAAAAAAGACGGAGGGTTACCTGGCAAGAACGTTATCCCCTGTAGGAGCGAAGCTTGCTCGCGAAGGACTTCAGGGCAACGCGTTTATCCAGAAAACATGCGTTATCGTTGACGTCTTTCGCGAGCAAGCTTCGCTCCTACAGGTCAGTAGCGCGTATTAAAGCAACGAAATCGGGTAGTTGATGATAATGCGGTTTTCATCGAACTCGTTGTTGCTGAAGTCTTTGCGAATGCTCGCGTTGCGCCATTTGACGTTGAGGTTCTTCAGCACGCCGCTCTGTATGGTGTAGGCCAGTTCCGATTCGCGGCCCCATTCCTTGCCGTCGGTGATAGCGCCGGTGTGCACGTTATCGCCACTGATGTAGCGGTTCATCATCGTCAGGCCGGGAATGCCCAGGGCGACGAAGTTGTAGTCATGACGCAGTTGCCAGGATTTTTCCCTGGCGTTGTCGTAGCTGGAGTTGTAGCTGTCGTTGGCCAGGGTGCCGCCGCTGGTGCCGTTGACGCGCATCCAGGCATTGTCGCCGGTGAGCTTTTGCAGGCCGACGTAAAAGGTGTTGCCGCCGTATTTGGCAGACAGCATGGCGAACGTGGTTTTGTTGTCCAGGTCACCGGCGAGGGCACTGCCATCTTCCTTGCCGTTGAAGAAGCCGAGGTTGGCGCCGAGGGTCCAGTCGCCGATGGGTTGGCTGTGGCTCAGGTTGAAGTACTGCTGATGATAAATGTCAGTGAGTTCTGCGTACCACACGCCGACCTGCGTGCGCTTCTCGTTGAACAGGTATTCACCACCACCGAAGTTGAAACGGTCCGAGGTGAACGCCGCTTTGCCGTTCATGGACATGTCTTCCATGCTCGCATCGTTGCGCGGGCTGTTCTGCCGGAACTGGCCGCCGTAGAGCGTCAGGCCGCTGATCTCGGTAGAGGTCACCTGGCCACCGCGGAAGGTTTGCGGCAGGGAGCGGCCGTCATCCGAACGCAGGATCGGCAGTATCGGCATCCATTCGCCGACTTTCAATTCGGTTTTCGAGATTTTGCCTTTGAGCGCCACTCCCATCCGGCCGAAGTTGTCGGCAGGGCGACCGTCATCGTGGATCGGCAGCAGTTGTGTACCGCCGGTGCCTTTGCCGCCATCGAGCTTCTGCGAGTACAGGCCCAGCACATCCACACCAAAACCGACCGGGCCTGGGGTGAAGCCTGACTTGGCGTCGAGGATGAAGTTTTGCGTCCACTCTTCGGACTTGCCTTGTGGGTAGGTCGGGTTGGTGAAGTTGCGGTTGATGTAGAAGTTGCGCAGGTTCAGCGTGGCCTTGGCGTCATCGACGAAACCTTCGGCGTGGCCGATCACAGGCATGGCGAGTACGGCCAGGCTGCTGCAACTGATCAGGCTCAGGGTATGCCGGCGTGCGAAGACAGGGCGAGAAGTGCGGATGGAGGAATTGCGGGCGAGTTTGCTCACTGTGACGTTCCCTGGGTATTTGTTGTTTTTATTTTTGTCATACGTCGTCGTACAACATCGGGGCGATTATTTGCGAGTGTTTCAGGGTATGTCAATCAGAAGTTATACGATGACTCGAATGGCCACACACGATCCTTGTAGGAGCCGGCTTGCTGGCGATCCAGGCACCGCGGTGTATCAGGAAGACCTGTCTCTTATACACATCT
>NZ_JAHBDD010000058.1:0-17512 GCF_019956155.1 Pseudomonas sp. BF-RE-22
CCCCCGTGCTACCCGCACCCCCGCATCAAACCCACATCCCTGGGTGTTCGACCATAATAATTCGCTCCACTGGGGCACATGACTGTCAGGGATTACCGCATGACTACCAGCACGACCTATTCAGAAACCACGCCTGCGCAACCGACGAACTCCGCCACCCGCGTGGCGACCGCGAGTTTCATCGGCACCGCCATCGAGTTCTACGACTTCTACGTGTACGCCACTGCCGCCGCGCTGGTGATCGGTCCGGTGTTTTTTCCGCAGACCTCCGGCACGGCCCAGATGCTCTCGGCGTTTCTCACGTTCGGCATCGCGTTCCTCGCCAGGCCGCTGGGCTCGGCACTGTTCGGCCACTTCGGTGACCGCATCGGGCGCAAGTCGACCCTGGTCGCCTCCTTGCTGCTGATGGGCGTGTGCACCACGCTGATCGGCGTGCTGCCGGGTTACGACAGCATCGGGGCCTGGGCGCCGATCCTGCTCTGCGTGCTGCGCTTCGGCCAGGGTTTGGGCCTGGGCGGCGAATGGGGCGGCGCGGCATTGCTGGCGACGGAAAACGCGCCCAAGGGCAAGCGCGCCTGGTTCGGCATGTTCCCGCAGCTTGGCCCGTCGATCGGCTTTCTCGCGGCCAACGGGCTGTTTTTGACGCTGGCAATGACACTGGACGACGAACAGTTCCGTTCGTGGGGCTGGCGGATCCCGTTCCTGCTCAGCGCCGCGCTGGTGATGGTCGGCTTGTACGTGCGCCTCAAGCTGCACGAAACCCCGGTGTTCGCCAATGCCATGGCCCGTCAGGAACGGGTGAAGATCCCGCTGGTCGAGCTGTTCAGCCAGTATTGGGCGCCGATGCTGCTGGGCGCCGGTTCGATGGTGGTGTGCTACGCGCTGTTCTACATCTCGACGGTGTTTTCGCTGAGTTATGGCGTGTCGACGCTGGGCTACACCCGCGAAACCTTCCTCGCGCTGCTGTGTTTTGCGGTGCTGT
The DNA here is from genome assembly GCF_019956155.1 of Pseudomonas sp. BF-RE-22. Classification (NCBI taxonomy): domain Bacteria; kingdom Pseudomonadati; phylum Pseudomonadota; class Gammaproteobacteria; order Pseudomonadales; family Pseudomonadaceae; genus Pseudomonas; species Pseudomonas sp. BF-RE-22. The sequence continues at coordinate 983 of NZ_JAHBDD010000058.1, forward strand.
TCATGGCCGCCGCGACACCGTTGTCGGCCTGGGCCAGTGACCGTTACGGGCGCAAACCGGTACTGATCATCGGCGGCGTGCTGGCGATTCTGTCCGGGTTCTTGATGGAGCCGCTGCTGACCCAGGGTTCGACCTGGGGCGTGGCGCTGTTCCTGTGCATCGAGCTGTTTCTGATGGGCGTGACGTTTGCGCCAATGGGTGCGCTGCTGCCGGAGCTGTTTCCGACACACGTGCGTTATACCGGCGCGTCAGCGGCCTACAACCTGGGCGGCATTGTCGGAGCCTCGGCGGCGCCGTTCTTTGCGCAGAAGCTGGTGGCGATGGGTGGTTTGAGTTATGTCGGCGGGTATGTGTCGGGGGCGGCGGTGCTGAGTTTGATTGCGGTGCTGTGCCTGAAAGAGACGCGTCACAACGATTTGAATCGGGTGGCCTGAACCAGAAGCATCGCCAGCAGGCTGGCTCCCACAGGGTTATTGGGTGTACACAAAATCTGTGACCGCCCAATAACCCTGTGGGAGCTAGCCTGCTAGCGATTGCCGCGCCTCAGTTTACAGCTCGACTACGACCGCCTGAGAAGCGCGGGTCGCCTTGGCACGGGCAGCCTCGATCGACTCGTCCCGCGCCAGCGCCACACCCATCCGGCGCTGACCATTCACTTCAGGTTTGCCGAACAGACGCAACGCCGTGTCCGGCTCGCTCAATGCCGCGCCGAGGTTGGCGAAAGCCGTCTGGGTCGACTGCCCTTCCACCAGAATTACCGCCGAAGCCGAAGGCGCGAACTGACGGATCAATGGAATCGGCAGCCCCAGAATGGCCCGTGCGTGCAGTGCAAACTGCGACAGGTCCTGAGAAATCAGGGTCACCAGGCCGGTGTCGTGCGGGCGTGGCGAGACTTCGCTGAACCACACCTGATCGCCTTTGATGAACAGTTCGACGCCAAACAGACCACGACCGCCCAAGGCTTCGGTGACCGCTTTGGCCACACGCTCGGATTCCGCCAGGGCAACCGGGCTCATGGCTTGTGGCTGCCAGGATTCCTGGTAGTCGCCCTTCTCCTGACGGTGACCGACCGGCGCGCAGAACGTGGTGCCGCCGACATGACGCACGGTCAGCAAAGTGATTTCGTAATCGAAGTCGATGAAGCCCTCGACGATCACCCGACCTTTACCGGCACGACCGCCTTCTTGCGCGTAATCCCACGCGGTTTTCACGTCATCGACGCTGCGCAGCAGGCTCTGGCCCTTGCCCGACGAACTCATCACCGGCTTGACCACGCACGGGAAGCCCAGGTCCTGAACGGCTTTGCTGTAATCCTCGAAAGTGTCGGCAAAGTGGTACGGCGAGGTCGGCAGGTCCAGCTCTTCAGCGGCCAGGCGACGGATGCCTTCACGGTTCATGGTCAGTTGCGCGGCGCGTGCGGTCGGGATCACGGTGAAGCCTTCGGCTTCCAGTTCGACCAGGGTCGCGGTGGCGATGGCTTCGATTTCCGGCACGATGAAGTGCGGCTTCTCGGCTTCGATCACGGCACGCAGGGCGGCACCGTCGAGCATGTTGATCACGTGGCTGCGGTGAGCGACTTGCATGGCCGGCGCGTTGGCGTAACGGTCAACGGCAATCACTTCAACGCCCAGGCGTTGCAGCTCGATCACCACTTCCTTGCCCAACTCACCACAGCCACACATCAATACGCGGGTCGCGGTTGGCGACAATGGAGTTCCGATACGGGTCATCTCAGGTCCTCAAAGGAGCGGATCATCGAGGGTCGCTGTGCCTGGCACGCTTCCCATGGGGAGAAAGCGCGGCATTTTACATGAACCTGAGGGTTTGGCTTCAGCCGGCGATGGCCAGTTTGCGCAAGCGCCACGCCATGATCAGCCACACGGCGGTCACGCCGGCGAACTTCGAGCCCATGGCGGTGAGGATCACGGCCGGGGTGAAGGCGTCGATCATGCCGAAGAAGATGAAGGTATCGAGGGGAATGCTCAGGGCCGAACTTATCCACAGGCGGTCGTGCAGTGGGCGTTTGGTGATGCTGAACACCAGCCAGTCGATGCATTCGGAGACCGCGAACGCGGTGGCGCTGGCCAGGGCGATGGACGGATCGGAGGTGACATAGGACAGCACCAGCGCTGCCAGCATCGCCGCGATTGCACCGTGGCCGAAGCGGGTTTGCACCATGTCGCGCAGGACGAAGACCAAACCGCCCCAGGCGGACCAGATGATGTCCAGGTGCGGCGCGGTGGAAAAGGCGTAGTTGATCAGCACGACGCTGCTGATGTAGGCGATCAGGAAGAGCATGGGGCGCGAGAGTACCTGTCAATTTGGCGCACAGAGTACTGCAGAGAAGGTTGTGGTGTCAGCGCTGATGCCTTCGCGGGCAAGCCTCGCTCCTACGGATCTGCGTCGAACACGTAATTGTGGTTCAACCCTCACCCTGTAGGAGCGAGGCTTGCCCGCGAAGGGCGCACCTCAATTATCCGATTTAGCTCCGAACATCCAGATCAACCCACTGGATTTCGCCCGCTCATGGCACAACCCCAACACCTTGCGCCGCTCTTCGTTGTCCATCCGGCTCCAACCCGTGATTTCCGCCACGGTGCGCTGGCACCCGGTGCAGATGTCATCGTCGTCCAGCGCACATATATTCACGCAGGGCGATAGCACCGGACGTTCGGGCGTGTTCATTCTTCCTGCTCTGCCAGATCGCGGGCATAACGCTGGGAGTTATGCACATAGTGCGCAGCGCTGGCCTCGAGCATTTTTTTCTGCGGCTCGGTCAGCTCGCGCACGACCTTGCCGGGCGAGCCCATGACCAGCGAACCGTCCGGAATCTCCTTGCCTTCGCCGATCAGCGAGTTGGCGCCGATGATGCAGTTCTTGCCGATTTTTGCGCCGTTGAGGATCACTGCATTAATACCGATCAGGCTGTAGTCACCGACGGTGCAGCCGTGGAGCATGGCGTTGTGGCCGATGGTCACGCCGGTGCCGATGGTCAGCGGGTAGCCCATGTCGGTGTGCATCACGGTGCCGTCCTGGACGTTGCTGTTCTTGCCGATCAGGATCAGTTCGTTGTCGCCACGCAGCACGGCGTTGAACCAGACGTTGGCGCCCTCTTCCAGTTTGACCTTGCCCACCAGCACGGCGTTGGGGGCAACCCAGCTCTGTGGATGGGTGTCGACGCGGGCGTCGCCCAGGCGGTATTTCATCGTGTTGTCCTCAGGCTCAGGCAGCCGCGGCTTCACGCCATACGAGCGATGGCTTCAGGTGTTGATAAAACTCTTGGGCGGCTGGTGCAGGCTGATTTTGGCGTCATAGAGCAAGTTGATCAACTCGACGATCATGATCGCGGTCAAACCCCAGATCTTGTATTCGCCATAACGATAACTCGGCACGTACCAGCTGCGGCCCTGGTAATCGATGCGATGGGTATGTTCACGCGGGTCTTTGCGGAAGAATTCCAGGGGAACGCTGAACACCGCAGCGATCTCGGCGTCGTTGGCCAGGTACTCGACAAAATCCGGAATCACGCCGACATAAGGCGTGACCTTGATGCCGTGCAGGGAAATCAGCGGGCTCAACGGCCCTATCACTTCGACCAGCCCCGGCGGCAGGCCGATTTCTTCTTCGGCCTCGCGTAGTGCGGTGAAAATCAGGTCCGGGTCTTCCGGGTCGCGGCGTCCGCCGGGGAAGGCCACTTCGCCGCCATGGGTCGAGAGCCCGCTGGCGCGCAGGGTCAGAACCAGTTCCGGTTCATCACTGCGAGTGATGGGCACCAGAACCGCGGCCTCCGGGAAACGTTTGTCAGTTTCCAGTGTGCGTGGGATGTGGTTGCTTACTCGATGCAGTAGCTCGTCCAGCATGAGTCTTCTCGATTTATTCGCTACCTCGCATCATGCACCAATCACACCGACCGCCCAACCCCCCGAACTGTGGAGTGTCGCTAAACGACAACTTGCCGACAGACACCGCCGCACGCCAAGATAGGCGCAGCATTCAGGAACCCAAGCATGAAATTTTGCAGTCAGTGCGGCAACCCGGTCACCCAGCGCATTCCCGAAGGCGATTCGCGTCTGCGTTTTGTCTGTGACAGCTGTCAGGCGATTCACTACCAGAATCCCAATATCGTCGCCGGCTGCGTGGCGACCTGGGGCTCGAAAGTGTTGCTGTGCCGGCGCGCCATCGAGCCACGGCTCGGTTACTGGACCCTGCCCGCCGGTTTCATGGAGAACGGTGAAACCATCGAACAGGCGGCCATTCGCGAAACGGCCGAAGAAGCCTGCGCGCGGGTGCGCAACTTGAGCATCTATACGTTGATCGATGTGCCGCACATCAGTCAGGTGCATGTGTTCTTTCGTGCAGAGCTGGTGGACCTGGATTTTTCCGCCGGTCCCGAGAGCCTGGAAGTGGCACTTTTCGACGAAGCCGACATCCCGTGGTCCGACCTGGCTTTCCGCACGGTGGGCCGTACCTTAGAATACTTCTTCGCTGACCGGCGGACCGAGGTCTACCCCGTGCGATCCGAGTCGATCCCGCCGCTTGCTCAGCCTGCCATCACTTAAAAAACATCTATAAATAAAATAGCCGCGACACCTCTTAGGGATATCGTTTCAATGCGCTGGTTGCTTGCCCTGTTTTGCTTGTCGTTCGTCGCTATCTCCCAGGCTTCCGTTGCGGAAACGCTGGACGGCAAAGTCATCGACAAAGTCCTGGTTCTCAAGTCCGCCCACCAATTGCAATTGATCAACGACGGCAAGCCGCTGAAGACCTATCGCATCTCCCTGGGCAAACGCCCCAAGGGGCCGAAACTGATGGAAGGCGACAAACGCACGCCTGAAGGTTTCTATTGGCTGGACTGGCGCAAGGTCAGCGATAAATTCAACCTGGCGATGCACATCTCCTACCCGAACATCAGCGACTCCGCACGCGCCCGGCGCGAAGGCGTCGAGCCCGGCGGCATGATCATGATCCACGGTACTCCGGACACCGAAGAAAACCCTGAAAACCTGTTCCACACCCTGGACTGGACCGACGGCTGCATCGCCATGCGCAACATGGACATGCGCGAGGTATGGGGCCTGGTGCCGGACGGCACGATGATCGAAATCCGCCCGTAACACCGACCTTTGGTCGCCCGTTACAAAATAAAATCTGAAGATCGCAGCCTTTGGCGGCGCCTGCTGGGTTGATACCACTCCCACCCGCAGGCACTGCCAAACGCTGCGATTTTTGCTTGCAACGCCCTCTCCGCTAATACCACTTAAAACCAACAACCCTGTATGCCATCCGCAAAGGCAGGTTTTCCCGCGCCAACAGCAAAGTGGTCTCATTGACATGGTATTCAAGTGGTATTAGTTTTCGCTGCACTACCGGGCGACAACACTCCAATATCCGCATCGGACACCCAACATGAATGACCTCCAGGCCCTGCGCCCTGACGACACCCAACCCACGCCGCTGTACCTGCAACTGGCGCGTAATCTGGAAGCGGCGATCCACGCCGGCCAGTGGAAAGCCGAGCAGGCGATGCCGTCGGAACGCAACCTCAGCGAAATACTGGGCATCTCCCGCGTCACCGCCCGCAAGGCGTTGGAAGTGCTGTTCGATCAAGGCCTGATCCGGCGCAATCAAGGGTCCGGCACCTTCATCACCCCGCGCCTGGAACAACCGCTGTCGCGCCTCTCGGGTTTCAGCGAGATGCTGCGGCTGAAAGGTTTCGTCCCCGGCTCGCAATGGCTGGAACGGGAAATCACCCCGCCGACCCACGAAGAACTGATTCGCCTCGGCTTGTCGCCAAACGACAAGGTCGCCCGGCTCAAACGCCTGCGCAAAGCCGACGACACGGTAATGGCAATCGAGATGAGCACCCTGCCCGCCTCGATCATTCCCAAGCCGCAAGCGGTGGGCGATTCCCTCTACGAATACCTCGACGGCATCGGCAAACCGGTGGTCCGCGCCTTGCAGCACATCCAGGCGATCAACGCCTCGGACGAATTCGCCGCACTGGTCGGCATCGCCCCCGGCACCGCCATGTTGCTGATGACCCGGGTCGGCTACCTCGAAGACAACACGCCGATCGAAGTCACCGACACCTATTGCCGCAACGACTACTACGACTTTGTCGCAGAGCTTCGTAGATAAAGAGCTTCGTTGATAAAGAGCTTCGCCGCTAAGAACCGAGACCCCATCATGTCCGAAGACAACATCCTCACCGCCGACGGCTGGATACGCGGCCGGCTGGTTCACGAACACGGCAAGGTCCTGTCGATCGAAGGCGTGCCGTGCGATCCGGCAGACAACGACCTGCCTTACTTGCTGCCCGGCTTCATCGACCTGCACGTTCACGGCGGCGGTGGCAAAGACATCATGGAAGGCGCGACCGCCTTCGAAACCATCACCCGAACCCACGTGCGTTTCGGCACCACCTCGTTGCTGGCGACCACCATGACCGCGCCGAGCGAAGAGATTTCCAGTGTGCTCAAAGCCGTCGGCGAGTTCTGCGAACAACGCCCGAGCGGCAGCGCCCGCGTGCTCGGTGTGCACCTGGAAGGCCCGTACATCAACCCCGGCAAACTTGGCGCGCAACCGAATTTCGCCCATACCGCGTTGATGGCCGAAGTCGAGGAATACCTGGCACTGGCGCCGATCCGGGTCATCACCATTGCTCCGGAAATCGCCGGCCACGATGCCTTGATCCGCGCCCTCAGTTCACGTGGCGTGCGCATGCAGATCGGCCACACCCTTGGCAGTTACGAGGAAGGCGTGGCCGCGCTGGCAGCCGGCGCGAGCAGTTTCACCCACCTCTACAACGCCATGAGCCCGCTGCATCACCGCGAGCCAGGCATCGTCGGCGCAGCGCTGGCGCATGCGAAATACGCGGAACTGATTCCGGACTTGCTGCACGTGCACCCCGGCGCGATGCGCGTAGCCCTGCGCTCGATTCCGTGCCTGTATTGCGTCACGGATTCCACCGCCGCCGCCGGCATGCCGGACGGCGAATACAAGCTCGGTAGCCACACGGTGACCAAATGCCTGGGCGGTGTGCGCCTGCCCGACGGCACCCTGGCCGGCAGCACGCTGACCATGGATCAGGCGTTGCGCAACCTGGTGAAGATCGGTTTGCCGATCGCCGAGGCTTCGCAACGTCTTTCGCAATTCCCCGCCGACTACCTCGGCATCACCGAACGCGGACGCCTGCAACCCGGCGCCTGGGCCGACTGCGTGCGGCTGGATCGCTCACTCACACTGACCGCCGTCATGGTCGAAGGAGAAGACATTGACTTCAAAAATGCTTGAAGAGGCGCTGTCCTCGTTCGAAGCCGTGCAGGCGCAGTTGCAGCAACTCGACCCGCAGATGATCGAAATTGCCGGGCGTCTGCGCCGTCAGCCGCCGCAAGTGGCGATGACCGTCGCGCGCGGCAGTTCCGACCATGCCGCCAGCTACTTCGCCTACCTGACCATGCAGCAACTGGGGATTCCCGTGGCGTCGCTGCCGATGTCGGTGGTGACCATGCAACAAGCGCCGTTGAAGGTCAGCGGTCAGGTGGCGTTTGCCTTCTCGCAATCAGGGCAAAGCCCGGATCTGGTGAACAGCCTGCGTCTGTTGCGCAAACGCGGCGCCTTGAGCATCTCCATGGTCAACGCCGAAAGTTCGCCGCTGGAAGCCGCGTGTGAATTCAGCCTGCCGCTGTGCGCGGGGACGGAAAGCAGCGTCGCCGCGACCAAGAGTTTTATCGCCACCCTCAGCGCCAGCGCCCGCCTGATCGCGCACTGGAAAGAAGACGAGCAATTGCTCGAAGCCGGCCACGCCTTGCCGGAAGGTCTGCGCGAAGCGGCGCAGCAGGACTGGAGCCTGGCCATCGACGCCTTGCGCGATTGCCAACGCCTGATGGTGATCGGCCGTGGCGCCGGTTTCGCCATCGCCCAGGAAGCGGCGCTCAAATTCAAGGAAACCTCGGCGATTCAGGCCGAAGCCTTCAGCAGCGCCGAAGTCCGTCACGGCCCGATGGCGTTGATCGGCGAGCACTATCCGTTGCTGGTGTTCGCCCCACGCGGTGCCGAGCAGGCTGGCCTGATCAGTCTCGCCGCCGACATGCGTCTGCGGGGGGCCCGCGTATTGCTGGCCGCGCCGGATGACATCGCCGAACGTGACCTCACCCTGACCCGCGCCGAACACCCGGCCCTCGATCCGATTCTGGCGATCCAGAGTTTCTACGTCATGGCCGCCGGTCTGGCGGTGGCGCGCGGCATGGACCCGGACCAGCCACGGCACCTGAGCAAAGTCACGCGAACGCATTAAAGGCAATCCCCCTGTAGGAGCGAGACCGGCTTGCCGGCGATGGACGTTAACGATAACGCGGTCTTCCTGAATAAACGCGCTGTTCTCAAGTTCTTCGCGAGCAGGCTCGCTCCTACAGGGGCCGGGCGAATTTCCGAATCGTATTTTCCTGATGAGACCGAGCCATGCACAACAATAATAAAGAGCTGACCCTCAGCGCCCCGCTCAGCGGCCCGGTGCTCACACTCGCCAAAGTCCCGGACCCGGTGTTCGCCAGCGGCGCGATGGGCGACGGGATCGCCATCGATCCGCTGAACGATACCCTGCACGCGCCGTGCGCCGGCGTGGTGGTGCACGTCGCCCGCACCGGCCACGCCATCACCTTGCGCGCCGACAACGGCGCCGAATTGCTGCTGCACCTGGGCCTGGACACCGTCGAGTTGCAGGGCAACGGGTTCTCGATGCTGGTCAAGGAAGGGGCGCGCGTCGCCAATGGCCAGCCACTGCTGCGCTATGACCTGGACAAGGTCGCGCAGCAGTGCAAAAGCCTGGTCAGCCTGATGATCCTGACCAACAGCGAGGACTTTCAGGCGCGGCCAATCACGCTGAAATCGGTGAAGGTCGGTGAACCGTTGCTGCACATCATTCGTCGGCAGGCGTCTGGCGCGCAGGCAGAAGCGGACCTGTCCGGGGAAGCGTTTGTTGGCCACATCCGTATCGCCCACCGGGGTGGTTTGCACGCCCGGCCGGCAGCGCTGATCCGCCAGACCGCACAAGGTTTCAAAAGCAAATCGCAGCTGCACTTCGCCGGCAAATCGGCGCGCTGCGACAGCCTGATCGGGTTGATGGGGCTGGCCATCGGTGAGCAGGACGAGGTTCAGGTCAGCTGTCAGGGCACGGATGCCGAAGCGGCGCTGCAAGCGTTGTTGACGGCATTGTCCACCGCGCTGGGCGAAGACAGTCACGCCATCGCGCCAACACCGATTGCCCAGCGTGGGCGTGCAGCCGAAGCGGGTGTGCTTCATGGTGTGTGCGCTGCGCCCGGACTGGTCGGCGGACCGCTATTTCGCTTGAACACGATCAGCTTGCCGGAGGACGCCGGCAACCACGTTCCAGAGCAACAGCGCCAAGCCCTTGATACCGCGCTGAACGTCGTGCGCCACGAAATCGATACCACGCTGGCCCAGGCCAGGAAGCACAAGGACACCGACGAAGAAGCGATCTTCGCCGCGCACCTCGCCCTGCTCGAAGACCCGGCGCTGTTGGATGCAGCGCACGCCGCCATCGACCGGGGCGTGGCCGCGACTCACGCCTGGAGCCGATCGATCGACGTGCAATGCGACGTGTTGCAGCAACTCGGCAGCCCATTGCTGGCCGAACGCGCCAACGACTTGCGCGACCTCAAGCAACGGGTATTGCGCGCGCTGCTCGGTGAGCGCTGGCACTACGACCTGCCGGCCGGCGCCATCGTCGCCGCGCATGAACTGACCCCGTCCGACCTGCTGCAACTCAGCCAGCAAGGGGTCGCCGGGCTGTGCATGGCCGAGGGCGGCGCGACGTCCCACGTGGCGATTCTCGCTCGCGGCAAAGGCTTGCCGTGCATGGTCGCGCTGGGGTCGGCGCTGCTGGATCAGCAACAGGGCCAGGCGGTGGTGCTGGATGCCGACGGTGGGCGTCTCGAACTCGCGCCTTCTGCCCAGCGCATGGCCGACGTGCATCAGGCGCAACGGGACCACCAGCAACGTCGAGCGCTGCAACAATCTCAGGCGCATACCCAGGCGCTGACGCTCGACGGGGTGCAGATCGAAGTCGCCGCCAATGTCGCCTCCAGCGCTGAGGCGGCCGATGCGCTGGCCAACGGCGCCGATGGCGTCGGCCTGCTGCGCACCGAGTTCCTGTTCGTCGACCGCCACACTGCGCCGGACGAAGAGGAGCAGCGTGTCGCCTATCAAGCGGTGCTCGACGCCATGGGCGACAAATCGGTGATTATCCGCACCATTGATGTCGGCGGCGACAAGCAGCTCGATTACCTGCCATTGCCGGCCGAGGCCAATCCGGTGCTCGGCTTGCGCGGTATTCGCCTGGCTCAGGCCCGTCCGGAAATTCTCGATCAGCAACTGCGCGCCCTGCTGCACGTCAGCCCGTTGTCGCGCTGCCGGATCCTGCTGCCGATGGTCACCGAAGTCGATGAGCTGTTGCACGTCCGCCAGCGTCTCGAGGCCTTGTGCGCGGAGCTCGGTGTCAGCGAGCGCCCGGAGCTGGGGGTGATGATCGAAGTCCCGGCCGCCGCGTTGCTGGCCGAGCAACTGGCTGAACACGCGGACTTCCTGTCCATCGGCACCAACGATTTGTCCCAGTACACCCTGGCGATGGACCGCGACCACGCCGGCCTCGCGTCGCGGGTCGATGCCATGCACCCGGCGCTGCTGCGGCTGATCGCCCAGACCTGCGCCGGTGCCGCCGTGCATGGCCGCTGGGTCGGCGTGTGCGGTGCGCTCGCCTCCGATCCGCTGGCGACGCCCGCCCTGATTGGCCTGGGCGTCAGCGAGTTGTCGGTCAGCCCGGTGCAAATCGGCGAAATCAAGGACCGCGTGCGCCACCTCGACGCCAGCGAATGCCGACGCATCAGCCTCGGCCTGCTCAAGCTGAGCAGCGCCAGCGCGGTGCGTCACGCCTGTCACCAACATTGGCCTCTGAGCTGAACAACTAATAACAAGAATCCAGGGAGATCCGCCATGTACCAATACTTCATCGAAGGCCTGCAGCGCCTCGGCCGTGCGCTGATGCTGCCGATCGCGATCCTGCCGATTGCCGGGTTGCTGCTGCGCCTGGGCGACACCGACCTGCTGGACATCGCGATCATCCACGATGCCGGTCAGGTCATCTTCGCCAACCTGGCGATGATCTTCGCCATCGGCATCGCGGTCGGCTTCGCCAAGGACAACAACGGCACCGCAGGCCTCGCTGGAGTGATTGGCTACCTGGTGATGATCTCCACCCTCAAGGTGCTCGACGCGAGCATCAACATGGGCATGCTCGCGGGGATCGTCAGCGGCTTGATGGCCGGTGCGCTGTACAACCGTTTCAAAGACATCAAGCTCCCGGAATACCTGGCGTTCTTCGGCGGCCGGCGCTTTGTGCCGATCATCACCGGGTTCGCCGCAGTCGGCCTGGGCGTGGTGTTCGGCCTGATCTGGCCGCCGATCCAGCACGGCATCAACAGCTTCGGCGTGTTGATGCTGGAAAGCGGCAGCGTGGGCGCCTTCATTTTCGGCGTGCTCAACCGCCTGCTGATCGTGACCGGCCTGCACCACATCATCAACAACATGGCGTGGTTCGTCTTCGGCAACTTCACTGACCCGGCCACGGGCGCACTGGTGACCGGCGATATCTCGCGCTACTTCGCCGGTGACCCCAAGGGCGGCCAATTCACTACCGGCATGTTCCCGGTGATGCTCTTCGGCCTGCCAGCGGCGTGCCTGGCGATGTACCGCAATGCGTTGCCGGAACGGCGCAAAGTGATGGGCGGGATCTTCCTGTCGATGGCCCTGACCTCGTTCCTGACTGGGGTGACCGAGCCGATCGAATTCGCCTTCATGTTTCTCGCGCCGCTGCTGTATCTGCTGCACGCACTGCTGACGGGCCTGTCGATGGCTGTCACCAACCTGCTGAACATCCACCTCGGTTTCACCTTCTCCGGCGGCTTCATCGACATGATTCTCGGTTGGGGCAAATCCACCAACGGGTGGCGGGTGATCCCGGTGGGGCTGGCCTATGCGGTGATTTACTACATGGTGTTCGATTTCTGCATTCGCCGGTTCAACCTGAAGACGCCTGGGCGTGAAGAGGTGGCCACGACCGAGAAAGCGCGGGTAGCGGAAAACCAACGGGCCGGGGCGTACATCAAGGCGCTGGGCGGCGCGCAGAATTTGCTCACCGTCGGTGCCTGCACCACGCGACTGCGACTGGACATGGTGGATCGCAACAAGGCCAACGATGCCGAGCTGAAAGCGCTGGGCGCGATGGCTGTGGTGCGTCCGGGCAAAGGCGGGAGTTTGCAGGTAGTGGTCGGGCCGATGGCCGACAGCATTGCCGATGAAATCCGCCTGGCGATGCCGACAGTCAGCCGTGCGGCGGTGTCGACACCGGCGGTTGCGATTGATATGCCTGTGCCTGCCGTCGTGGCGCACCCGGAAGCACAGCGGTGGCTAAATGCGTTGGGTGGCGGGGAAAACGTCTTGCAGATGGATTGCGTGGCCATGACCCGGATACGTCTGCAACTGGCCGACGGCAAGACCTTGTCGGAATGTGAATTGAAGGCACTGGGTTGTCAGGGGGTCAGTCAGCTGGACGGCGGCATCTGGCATTTGTTGATCGGCGACAAAGCGCCGAGTTTGACCGATGCGCTGGAGGCGTTGGTCAATCGCAGTGAGGTGAGTGCCAAGGTTTAGCTCGGCAGTGCCTGACCATCCGCTATCGCTGGCAAGTCGGGTCGCCGCATCGCAGCTCCTACAAAGGTTACGCATACCCTGTAGGAGCTGGCTGCCAGCGATGAGGCCGCACAAACACCAAAAATCCCCAACCCTGTCGAAAACCTGAACGCACATCACGAAACACCCCCAGCCATTGAAACCACCCCCCACCTGCCCCATCTAAGATCCATACCCCATTGCGCAGGTGCCCCATGAGCGACCAGCAAGAATTCCCCGAAGACCCGAGCGACTACGCCGACCCCGAAAACGCCCCGCACCACTCCACCGGCAAAGGCCTCGCCCTGCCCGGCCAGAACCTGCCAGACAAGGTCTACATCATCCCGATCCACAATCGCCCGTTCTTCCCGGCCCAAGTGCTGCCGGTGATCGTCAATGAAGAACCGTGGGCTGAAACGCTGGATCTGGTGAGCAAATCCGATCACCACTCCCTGGCCCTGTTCTACATGGACACGCCCCAGGAAGACCCGCGCCATTTCGACACCTCGGCCCTGCCGCTCTACGGCACGCTGGTCAAGGTGCACCACGCCAGCCGCGAAAACGGCAAGCTGCAATTCGTCGCCCAGGGCCTGACCCGCGTACGCCTCAAGACCTGGCTCAAGCACCATCGCCCGCCGTACCTGGTGGAAGTCGAGTACCCGCACCAGCCCACCGAGCCGACCGACGAGGTCAAGGCCTACGGCATGGCGCTGATCAACGCGATCAAGGAACTGCTGCCGCTCAACCCGCTGTACAGCGAAGAGCTGAAGAACTACCTCAACCGCTTCAGCCCCAACGATCCGTCGCCGCTGACCGACTTCGCCGCCGCCCTGACGTCGGCGACCGGCAGCGAGCTGCAAGAAGTGCTCGACTGCGTGCCGATGCTCAAGCGCATGGAAAAAGTCCTGCCGATGCTGCGCAAGGAAGTTGAAGTTGCGCGGCTGCAAAAAGAAATTTCCGCCGAAGTTAACCGCAAGATCGGCGAGCATCAGCGCGAGTTTTTCCTCAAAGAACAGTTAAAAGTCATCCAGCAAGAGCTGGGCCTGACCAAGGATGACCGCAGCGCCGACATCGAGCAGTTCGAACAGCGCCTGGTCGGCAAGGTGTTGTCGACGCAGGCGCAGAAACGCATCGAAGAGGAAATGAACAAGCTGTCGATCCTCGAGACCGGTTCGCCGGAGTACGCGGTCACGCGCAACTACCTCGACTGGGCGACCTCAGTGCCGTGGGGCGTGTATGGCGAAGACAAACTCGACCTCAAGCACGCCCGCAAGGTGCTGGACAAGCACCACGCGGGCCTCGATGACATCAAGGACCGCATCCTCGAGTTCCTCGCCGTGGGTGCCTACAAAGGTGAGATCAGCGGTTCCATCGTGCTGCTGGTCGGTCCGCCGGGCGTGGGTAAAACCAGCGTCGGCAAATCCATCGCCGAATCCTTGGGCCGGCCGTTCTACCGCTTCAGCCTCGGCGGCATGCGCGACGAAGCCGAGATCAAGGGCCACCGTCGCACCTACATTGGTGCGATGCCGGGCAAACTCGTGCAAGCGTTGAAAGACGTCGAAGTGATGAACCCGGTGATCATGCTCGACGAAATCGACAAGATGGGCCAGAGCTACCAGGGCGATCCGGCCTCGGCGCTGCTGGAAACCCTCGACCCGGAACAGAACGTCGAATTCCTCGACCATTACCTGGACCTGCGTCTGGACCTGTCGAAAGTACTGTTCGTCTGCACCGCCAACACCCTCGATTCAATCCCCGGCCCGTTGCTCGACCGAATGGAAGTGATTCGCCTGTCGGGTTACATCACCGAAGAAAAAATCGCCATCGCCAAGCGTCATCTGTGGCCCAAGCAGCTTGAGAAGGCTGGCGTGTCGAAAGGCAGCCTGAGCATCAGCGACACCGCGTTGAAGGCGCTGATCGACGGTTACGCCCGTGAAGCCGGGGTGCGGCAGTTGGAAAAACAACTGGGCAAACTGGTGCGCAAGGCGGTGATGAAGTTGATCGACGAGCCAAAAGCAGTGATCAAGCTCGGCCCGAAAGACCTCGAAACCTCACTCGGCCACCCGGTGTTCCGCAATGAGCAAGTGCTGTCCGGTACCGGCGTGATCACTGGCTTGGCCTGGACCAGCATGGGCGGCGCGACACTGCCGATTGAAGCGACGCGGATTCACACGCTCAACCGTGGTTTCAAACTCACCGGGCAATTGGGTGACGTGATGAAGGAGTCGGCGGAAATTGCCTACAGCTACGTCAGCTCGAATCTGAAGTCGTTTGGCGGCGATCCGAAGTTCTTCGACGAGGCTTTCGTCCACCTGCACGTACCGGAAGGCGCCACCCCGAAAGACGGCCCGAGCGCCGGCGTGACCATGGCCAGCGCCCTGCTCTCGCTGGCACGCAATCAGCCGCCGAAAAAAGGCGTGGCCATGACCGGCGAACTGACGCTGACCGGGCATGTTTTACCGATTGGCGGAGTGCGCGAGAAGGTGATTGCGGCGCGGCGGCAGAAGATTTTTGAATTGATTCTGCCGGAGCCGAATCGCGGGAGTTTTGATGAATTGCCGGATTATCTGAAGGAAGGGATTACCGTGCATTTTGCCAAGCGCTTTGCGGATGTGGCGAAGGTGTTGTTTTAATTCATCGCCTCACTGCACAACGACCACCTGTCGGAGCTGACACTTCTGACAGGTGGATTCATTTCCCTGCCCTGATAAAACGGTTGCTCATATCCTCATTAAAGTGAGAGCAATCATGGAAGCAAAAACGCAATTAGCCCCTCCGACTATCTTGAGTCCTAAAGAGGGGGATAAGGTTGAAAAACTGGTAATGAACGGGGTAGGCGAACCGCTCGCCTTCATTGAACTGAACTCCAGTTTTTGGGCTGAACACGTTTGGGAACCCATGACCGAGGTAAAACAAGACGGGACGTGGAGTTCTACACCCGAAGGAGCAGGACTTAAACTACCTAGGCAAGCCTGGTTTCGTGTAAGGCAACGACGGTATTGGCCAGAAGAAATATCCGAACCAAGCGAAAAAGTACATTACCAAAAACTGCTTGAACGACCAGAAATAACCAAACCTCTTGAGGGAGAGTCACTTCCTCTGATCGAGCAAACTATCCAAGGAAATGCATACCCCTTTAGGGCTCGGGTCGACATCGAACTGATCAAGGTAAGTCCATTACCCATTGGCACATACAAAACCAGTATTTATTCTGATGGCGGCGGTTATTGGAAGGCAACACCCAACTGGGCGCTGACCCCTGGTTCTTATGTACTGAAGGCCATGCAAACATATACAGACTTTTATGGAATAGAACATAAGTCGAACTGGACTCACGACTTGCCCATCATCATAAAGTGACTCTGCTTTTGCTCCGTAAAAAAGCAGAAAAGTGCATAGCGGGTATAGCTGAAAATCTGTGGCAGAAGATCTTTGAATTGATTCTGCCAAAACACAATTTCGGCAGTTTCGGCGAGTTGCCGGAAAGAAGGGGATTACCGTGCATTTCGCCAAGCGGTTTGCGGATGTGGCGAAGGTGTTGTTCTGATCGTCATGTAGTGGCTGCACGATTGCTATCGCGAGCAGGCTCGCTCCCACAGTGGTTGGTGGTGTTCACAAATCTCGTGTCCACTGCGAATCCCCTGTGGGAGCGAGCCTGCTCGCGATGGCGTCAGCACTGACAGCGCCGGCTTCCGCAGCTGTCACAATTTGTCTCATCTCGGTTATGCTCGCCGTTCGTCGTGAATGCCGGAGCCACTGCCCCCATGTCCCCCACCCGCCTGTTTG